>NZ_JBIAQI010000103.1:0-1005 GCF_042888905.1 Streptosporangium sp. NPDC002721 | reverse complement strand
TGCCGGTCGTTCTCCGAGGCCGCTGACGGGGTGGGCTGGTCCGAGGGTGTGGGCGTGCTGGTGCTGGAGCGGTTGTCGGACGCGCGCCGCAACGGTCATCGGGTGCTGGCGATCCTCCGTGGCTCGGCGGTGAACCAGGACGGCGCCTCCAACGGGTTGACCGCGCCGAACGGCCCCTCCCAGCAGCGGGTCATCCGCCAGGCCCTGGCGAGCGCCGGGTTGTCACCGGCCGAGGTGGACACGGTGGAGGCGCACGGTACGGGGACGACGCTGGGTGACCCGATCGAGGCCCAGGCCCTGCTGGCGACGTACGGCCAGGATCGGGATGAGGATCGCCCGCTGCTGCTGGGCTCGATCAAGTCGAACCTCGGGCACACGCAGGCGGCTGCGGGTGTGGCGGGCGTGATCAAGATGGTCATGGCGATGCGTGAGGGCGTGGTACCGCGCACGTTGCACGTCGACGCGCCGTCCTCGCACGTGGACTGGAGCGGGGGCGCGGTCGAGCTGGTGACCGAGGCGCGATCATGGCCGCAGGCGGGGCGTCCGCGCCGGGCGGGTGTCTCATCGTTCGGGATCAGCGGCACCAACGCCCACGTGCTGCTCGAACAGGGACCGGAGGACGAGCGGGTCACGACCGAAGCGCCCGGACAGGACCGGACATCGGGTGCCGAGATGGTGGTTCCGGTGGTGGTGTCGGGTCGTACGGCGGAGGCGTTGCGGGCGCAGGCCGGGCGGCTGGCGTCGTTCCTGGACGATGAATCTGACCTGGGCCTGGCTGATGCGGCGTTCTCGCTGGCCACGACGCGGTCGGTGTTCGAGTATCGGGCGGTGGTGCTGGCCGATGGTCGTGACGGCGCGCTGGCCGGGCTGGGAGCTGTTGTCGAGGACCGTCCGGGTGCGGGTGTGGTGCGCGGGGTGGCCGGGGACGAGCCGAAGCTGGCGGTGTTGTTCACCGGTCAGGGCAGCCAGCGGGCCGGGATGGGCCGCGAGCTCTACGACCGTTTC
>NZ_JBIAQI010000102.1:0-1028 GCF_042888905.1 Streptosporangium sp. NPDC002721 | reverse complement strand
GACACCCCCGCCCGCCTTGGACGGTCTATCTCCGGCCACGACACGGGTGAGGTCAGCAGCGACACCGATCCGGAGGACCAGTCCACGTGCGGCGACGGCTCATCCACATGCAACGTGGGCGGCAACACCCCATGCCGCATCGCCATCACCATCTTGATCACACCGGCCACCCCAGCGGCAGCCTGCGTATGACCGATGTTCGACTTCACCGACCCCAACCACAGCGGCCGATCCCGACCCCGGCCATAGGTGGCCAGCAGCGCCTGCGCCTCGATCGGATCACCCAACGTGGTCCCGGTCCCGTGCCCCTCCACCACATCCACACCCGAGGCCGCCACCCCCGCATCCGCCAACGCCTGACCGATCACCCGCTGCTGAGAAGGACCATTTGGCGCCGTCAACCCATTCGACGCCCCGTCCTGATTCACCGCCGAACCCCGCACCACCGCCAACACCCGACGACCGTTCGCCCGAGCATCCGACAACCGCTCCACGACCAGCACCCCCACACCCTCACCCCACCCCGTACCATCCGCAGCACCCGCGAACGACTTGCACCGCCCATCCGCCGCCAACCCCCGCTGACGGCTGAACTCCACGAAGGTGTCCGGGGAGGCCATCACCGTGACACCACCGGCCAGCGCGAGGGAGCACTCCCCCCGCCTCAGTGACTGGATCGCCAGGTGCAGCGCGACCAGCGAGGAGGAACAGGCGGTGTCGATGGTGACGGCGGGGCCCTCGAAACCGAACGTGTAGGCGACCCGGCCGGTGGCGATGCTGGCCGCGTTACCGTTGCCGACGAAGCCTTCGAGCTCTTCGGGTACGGTCCTCAGGCGCGAGTGGTAGTCGTGGTACATCAGGCCGGTGAAGACGCCCGTCCTGCTGCCCTTGAGGGTGGCGGGCGCCATACCGGCGTCCTCCATCGCCTCCCAGGAGGTCTCCAGCAACAACCGCTGCTGCGGATCCATCGCCAGCGCCTCACGCGGAGAGATCCCGAAGAACCCCGCGTCGAACTCCCCCGCCTCATG
>NZ_JBIAQI010000101.1:0-1145 GCF_042888905.1 Streptosporangium sp. NPDC002721 | reverse complement strand
CGTCTAGTGCTTTGTTCCTTTTTGGGCGGCAAGATCAGGCGTACGATCAGTGCCCAGTAGGTCGTTGATGGGCGGTGAGGCAGTGCCGAAGCTCCTGTTCGCGCGGGCGCCGAAGGATGCGATCGAGGAACGCACGATCCGCAAACTGGCCGGTGCCCGGCATGCTCCGGCCGATTGGATCCGCAGGGCTCAGATCATCGCGTTGAGCTGGGAGCGGCTGCGGGTGCCGCAGATCGCCCGCGAGCTGGGCTGTGCGGAGAAGACGGTGCGCTACCGGCTGGCGCGCTTCAACGACCAGGGCCTGGACGGGCTGGGAGATCGGCCTGGCGTCGGCCGTAAACGGCGGATCAGCGAAGCCGAGCGCTCGCAGATCATCGCGTTGGCCCGGACCTCGCCGGCGGGCCGGCCGGTGCGCGATCGGGTAACCGGTGAGCTGGCCGCGGCCGATGAGGCCGGGCCAGGGGTTTGGACGCTGGACACCCTGACCGAGGCCGTCCACGAGTTGGGCATTGTGGTGGCGCGCTCGCAGGTGCGGCGGATCCTGCTGGCCGAGGGGGTGCGCTGGCGCCACACCCGCTCCTGGGCCACCAGCCACGACCCGGACTTCGCCCCAAAAGAACCCGCATTGTTGCCCTCTACACCTGCCCCCCGCCGGGAGTGACGGTCGTGGCCGCCGACGAGCTGAGCCCCGTCCTTCCCCGAACCTTCGACCCCGCCCCCAGCTGGAGCGCCGGCGGTCGGCGGATCAAAGCCACGCTGGAATACAGCCGCGGGCCACAGAAGACCTGGGTGTACGGCGGCCTGCGCGTCGCTGATGGCCATGCGGTCACCATGACCGCCGCATCGCGCAACAGTGCCGGCTGGCAGCGCTTTTTATCTCTGCTGGAGCGGGCCAACCCGGTCGGCACGATCGCAGTGATCACCGACAATCTGTCCAGCCATAACAGCGTCTCCACTCGCCAGTGGCTCATTGACCATCCGCGGATCCAGCAGGTGTTCATTCCCAAGGGCGCCTGCTGGCTCAACCTGCAAGAAGCCTGGTGGCGCATCTTCCGCCGCCAAGCCCTGGCCGGGCAGACCTTCGCCGATCCCGAAGAGATCACCTACGCCACCACCGTGGCCACCACCCAGCTCAACACCCGCGC
>NZ_JBIAQI010000100.1:0-1195 GCF_042888905.1 Streptosporangium sp. NPDC002721 | reverse complement strand
CCCGGCGCCGGGTCCTAGCGGAGGTAGACCTTGGGCTGGGGCGCGGTGGCCATGCCGTTACCGATGAAGAAGCTCGGGTGGGGCGGCTGGTTGTAGGCGGTGTTCTGCCAGGCCAGTGCCACCCGGTACTGCGGGTCGTGCAGCAGGGTGTGGATCTTCGTGGTGGTCAGGTGCGGTGTGGCGTAGATCCGCAGGGCCCGGTTGTCGGTGGTGGGCCAGATGACCTCCTCACGCCAGTCGCCGAGGATGTCGCCCGACAGGGACGGGGTGGCCTTGGTGCCGTTGTTGGAGTGCACGCCGGAGGCGGTCAGCAGCCGGGTCTCGCCGCCGGTGCCGTACTTGTCGATCCGGGTCTGGTCCAGCAGCTCGCGCACCGGGTCGGCGTCCCACCAGGCCAGGAAGTTGGCCGAGGAGGGCTGGCGGCCGACGACCGCGCCCGCGGTGTTGCGCAGGCCGTTCTGGCCGGCGCCCGCCGCCCAGGACTCGGCGCCGGGGCTGCCCGCGTGGATGTCGGCCGACACCCCGCGCCCGGGGCCCTCGCCGTCCGAGCCCGAACCGGCGCCGGTCTGCCACAGCCTCGCCCCGGTGCGGGCGTCGACCATGTACAGGCCGGGGCTGGCGGCCCACTCGGAGATCTTCACGTACTCCAGGCCCGGACGGGAGGGGTTGAGGTCGCCCAGATGGCCGGCGTCGCCGTGGCCCAGGCCGGTGTTCCACAGGCCGCGGCCGTTGTCGTCGATGGCGGCGGCGCCGTAGAGGATCTCGTCCTTGCCGTCGGCGTCGACGTCGCCCACGCTCAGGGAGTGGTTGCCCTGGCCGGCGTAGGAGCCGTTGCCGGAGGCGTTGGAGTCGAAGGTCCACCGCTTGGTGAGGGAGCCGTTGCGAAAGTCCCAGGCCGCGATCACCGCGCGGGTGTAGTAGCCGCGGGCCATGATCAGGCTGGGCCGTTGACCGTCCAGGTAGGCGGTGCCGGCCAGGAACCGGTCGACGCGGTTGCCGTAGGTGTCGCCCCAGGAGCCGACGTTGCCGCGCGGCGGGTCGTAGTTCACCGTGGACATCGCGGCGCCGGTCTGACCGTTGAACATGGTCAGGTACTCCGGCCCGGCCAGGACGTAGCCGCCGGAGTTGCGGTGGTCGGCGCTCGCGCTGCCGATCACGGTGCCGCGTCCGTCGACGGTGCCGTCGGCGGTCTTCA
>NZ_JBIAQI010000099.1:0-1195 GCF_042888905.1 Streptosporangium sp. NPDC002721 | reverse complement strand
GAACGCCCCGGAGTTCGGGCCTGGCTGATCGGCTGGGTTTGGGTGATGGTGTACGCGTCCGTTTCTTGAGAACTCAACAGTGTGTTAAAAGCCAGTGCATGAAGCACAACCCCGTCCTACCACCCGGTTTGTGGTGGGGGATGGATTCCTTTGGTTGATACATCCGCCTCCTTGTGTGGGGGTGGGTGCTTTCAGCTGGGTAAGGACTGTTCAGACATTGTTTGGAGAGTTTGATCCTGGCTCAGGACGAACGCTGGCGGCGTGCTTAACACATGCAAGTCGAGCGGAAAGGCCCTTCGGGGTACTCGAGCGGCGAACGGGTGAGTAACACGTGAGTAACCTGCCCCTGACTCTGGGATAAGCCCGGGAAACTGGGTCTAATACCGGATACGACACCTCCTGGCATCGGGTGGGTGTGGAAAGTTTTTTCGGTTGGGGATGGACTCGCGGCCTATCAGCTTGTTGGTGGGGTAATGGCCTACCAAGGCGACGACGGGTAGCCGGCCTGAGAGGGCGACCGGCCACACTGGGACTGAGACACGGCCCAGACTCCTACGGGAGGCAGCAGTGGGGAATATTGCGCAATGGGCGAAAGCCTGACGCAGCGACGCCGCGTGGGGGATGACGGCCTTCGGGTTGTAAACCTCTTTCAGCAGGGACGAAGTTGACGTGTACCTGCAGAAGAAGCGCCGGCTAACTACGTGCCAGCAGCCGCGGTAATACGTAGGGCGCAAGCGTTGTCCGGAATTATTGGGCGTAAAGAGCTCGTAGGTGGCTTGTCACGTCGGGTGTGAAAGCTTGGGGCTTAACTCCAGGTCTGCATTCGATACGGGCTGGCTAGAGGTAGGTAGGGGAGAACGGAATTCCTGGTGTAGCGGTGAAATGCGCAGATATCAGGAGGAACACCGGTGGCGAAGGCGGTTCTCTGGGCCTTACCTGACGCTGAGGAGCGAAAGCGTGGGGAGCGAACAGGATTAGATACCCTGGTAGTCCACGCTGTAAACGTTGGGCGCTAGGTGTGGGGACCTTCCACGGTTTCCGCGCCGTAGCTAACGCATTAAGCGCCCCGCCTGGGGAGTACGGCCGCAAGGCTAAAACTCAAAGGAATTGACGGGGGCCCGCACAAGCGGCGGAGCATGTTGCTTAATTCGACGCAACGCGAAGAACCTTACCAAGGCTTGACATCGCCCGGAAA
>NZ_JBIAQI010000098.1:0-1327 GCF_042888905.1 Streptosporangium sp. NPDC002721 | reverse complement strand
GGACGTTCCCCCTTGAATGTGGACACCTTAGAGACTGGATCTTGAGGTCCAGGGGAAGAGATGTCCCTGATGGTGATGAAGAACTACCCGCCCGAGTTCAAGGCCGATGCGGTGGCGTTGGTGCTGTCGAGGCCGGACCGGACGATCACGTCGATCGCGCGGGATCTGGGAGTCAGCCGCGAGACGCTGCGGGTGTGGGTACGAGCCGCGCAGGCTCGGGGTGAGGGCGGGCGGCGAGCGGCCGGCGGGGTCAGCACTGGCAAGGACACCTCGGCCGGACCCCTACCCTCGGACGACGTGCTGGAAGAGGAGAACAAGCAGCTCAAGGCGCGGATCCGGGAGCTGGAGCAAGAGCGGGACATTCTGCGCAAGGCGGCCAAGCTTTTCGCGAACGAGACAAACTGGTGAACCGCTTCCAGTTTGTTGAGGATCACAAGGCGCTCTACGGGGTGAAGCGGTTGTGCCGGGTGCTGCAGGTGTCACGCTCAGGCTTCTACCGATGGTTGAAGGGTGTTGCGGCGCGGTTGGCCCGCCGCCAGGCTGATGAGCGGCTGGTCGGGCGGATGCGGCGGATCCATGCCGAGCATGAGGGCACCTACGGCTCGCCTCGGATGACGGCCGAGCTGCGCGCGGCCGGGATCGTGGTCAACCACAAGCGGGTGGAACGGGTGATGCGCGAGCACGGCATCGCCGGGCTGCATCTACGCAAGAAGGTCCGCACCACCGTCTCGGAACCGGACGCGGCACCCGTGCCGGACCTGATCCGGCGTGACTTCACCGCCGAGCAGCCGAACACCCGCTACGTCGGCGATATCACCTATCTGCCCGTCAGCGGCGGCCGGTTCCTCTACCTGGCCACGGTCGTGGATCTGTATTCGCGTCGGCTGGTGGGCTGGTCGATCGCCGATCACATGCGCACCGAGCTTGTTGTCGACGCGTTGCAGGCCGCGGCGCACACCCGGGGCGGCCGTCTGGACGGCGCGGTGTTTCACACCGACAACGGGGCGCAGTATTGCTCGCGGGAGTTCGCGCGGGCCTGCCGCTGGCTCGGCGTCACCCGCTCGCGCGGCGCGGTCGGCACCAGCGCCGACAACGCGGCAGCCGAGTCCTTCAACGCGAGTCTGAAACGCGAGACACTGCAGGGCGCACACCACTGGCCCGACGCCCGCACCGCCCGCCTGGCCGTGTTCGGCTGGATCACCCGCTACAACACGATCCGGCGGCACTCCCGGCTCGGCCAGCTCAGCCCGATCGACTACGAGAAGACGATAGATAGCCTGAAGTCTGCCGCCTGAAATCGGTGTCCACGTTTATGGGGGAAGCCCCG
>NZ_JBIAQI010000097.1:0-1334 GCF_042888905.1 Streptosporangium sp. NPDC002721 | reverse complement strand
GGGCCGCGCCGGGGGGGGGGGGGCCCGGGGGGGGGGGCCGCCGGGCGGGGGCCCCCGCGGGGGGGGGGGGCGGGCCCCCCCGCCCCCCCCCCCCCCACGACCAGGGTCCTGGGAACGGTCACGCCGGTGGAGCCCGTGTGCGAGGAGGTCGCCGCCGCGACCCCTGAGGGAGCACAGGCCCCGACGCCCGACGACGCACAGGCCGCGACGCCTGAGAGCGCGCAGGCTCCGACGCCCGAGGGCGCACAGGCCGTGATCTCCGAGGGAGCGCAGGCCGCGACCGGGACCGTGGCGCCGCCGGTCACGAGCGACGCCGTGGCGCCGCCGGCCGCGGACACCGCCGAGGCTCCGGTGACGGCGGGCGGGACGGCGACGGCGGAGACTCCGGCGGCGGAGACGCCCGCCATGTCCACCATGCCTGTCATGCCCGCCACGCCTGAGACGGTGAGCGGCGCGGAGGCACCGGCGGTCACGGACGGCGCCGTGGCACCGGTGGCACCGGTGGCCGCGAACGTCGGCGAGACGTCCGTGGCCGCGGCGCGGCTCGCACGCGTCGTCGACCTGCCCCAGCTCACCCAGCCCGCCGCCGTGATCAGCCTCGCCGACGCCGGGGGCGTCGCCGCGGGCACCGGCTTCCACGCCCTGCCCTTCGGGCCGTCGAGCCTGCCCGGCCACGAGTGGACGAACTCGTGGGTGAGCCTCATGGCCGAGGCTCCGGACCTGCCCGGCGACGGCATCAGCTGGCTGCGGGCTCCGGCACCCCCGGCGCCCGGCGAGCTCGCCGAGGCCGAGGCCGAGGCCGAGATCGACGCCGGGACCGGGACCGAGGCGGTCACGCCGGACACGGCGATCGCCCCGGACACGGCGGCCGCAACAGACACGGCGGTCGACGCGCCCGCGCCTCCGCTGCCCCTCCCCGCCCCGGCGGACGCCGCCGCGGGTGAGAACGTGCCGCCGGTCGGCCCGCCCGTCGCCGACCTGCCCGCGGCGGACATGCCCGTCGCCGACCTGCCCACGGCCGAGTCGCCGGCCGCCGCCGGCCCGGAGACTCCCGCACGGCCGGACGCCGCCATCGGCACCACGGCGGAGAGCACCACGGTCGAGGGCACCGCGACGGTTCCCGCCCTTCCCGCGCTGGAGGGGACGCTCCCCGACCTCGACGAGGCGTGAACCTCCGTACGGAGTGAACCTCGACGTGGAGTAGGACGCGCGAGAAGCGGGGGGGGGGGGGGGGGCGCGCGCGCCCGCCCCCGCCCCCCCCCCCGGGGCCCGGCGCGGGGGGGGGGGGGGGCGCGCCGCCCCCGCCCCCCCCCCCCCCCCGGGGCGGGCCGCGG
>NZ_JBIAQI010000096.1:0-1345 GCF_042888905.1 Streptosporangium sp. NPDC002721 | reverse complement strand
CGTCTACCAGGGGTTTCTCTATGTCGTCAGGTGAACGTCAACCTTGCGATCACGCTGTGACCAGCAGCCTGCTGCCAAGGGATGAAAAACGTTCAGTGATCGAGATACATGAGCGGGACGATCTTGAAGGAGTTTCCTCAGGTCGACTATGACTCTCACCTTCCTCCGGACGCGGCTTCGAGAGACCAGGTCGGATCCGCTCCGCTCCCATGGATCTTCGTTGGCGATATTTGTCGGTGCCGTGGTGTGTCCTTCATGTCACCTTCGAAGGGAGCTAAAGGCATGTACGAAGATGAGTCGTCGTTGCACGATGCGGCCGAGGACGGTTCGCCCGAGGAGGTCGCAGAGTTGGCCGGTCGTGTGGAGAACGTCGACGCCATGTACGAGGGCCGAACCGCTCTCTGGGTCGCTGTGTACGAGGGCCACCACGACAACGCCCGCGCCCTGGTGTTCGCTGGGGCCGACCCCTGGAAGCCGATGATGAGCGGCTGGTCACCCGGGCGTCTCAGCCTGGCCGGGCCGGAACCCGGCCTGTTCGACCGCCCCATCGGAACGAACGGACTGACGAATGACGAGGCCGCCGCGGTGGCGGAGGCCGAGCGTCTGAGGACAGCGCTGGGCGATCTCTATTACGACGGCACAGGGCTGGCGTGTGTGGCCGGGATCGACGCTGCTGAGGTGACGCGGCGGCTGGAGGCAACGGTCGAGATCGTCGAGCCCGAAGAGTTCCTCGACGAGATCGACCCCTTCAGCGAGGAGTCGATGGCTTTCGTCGGCGTTACCGACGTACCCGGTGGCTGCGTCGTCACCCAGCCGTGGGGGTACATGCCGCAGACGCCCGGCGTCAGCAAGCGCCTGTCCGTAGGTACCGTCTACTACGGCCTTTACGCCAACCCCAAGAGCGGCAACCAGGGCAGCATCGCTCGCGACGGCGAGATCGCCGGCTGGGACCTGCATCCCGGCGGAGCTCCCTGGGAGGACGACGCACCCCTGGAGGTCCTGCTCTCCTACCTCTACCGATACCGTGCGGCTGCCTATTCCTGTGCCTACGCCGGTCTGCGGCTGACTGACGCGCGCGCGGTCACTGGGCCGCCCGACGTGTGGCTGCGTCTGCCGGAACGCGACTACTGGCACTGACCTCACGTTTCTTGGGGAACGCGAAGAATTCGCGGAGCCGGGCAAGGGATGGCGAACCCATCCTGCCTTTTCATGTCACGGTTGATCTCACAACCCCGGCTCTTCCGGACATCCGGGGCTTCCCCCATAAACGTGGACACCGATTTCAGGCGGCAGACTTCAGGCTATCTATCGTCTTCTCGTAGTCGATCGGGCTGAGCTGGCCGAG
>NZ_JBIAQI010000095.1:0-1461 GCF_042888905.1 Streptosporangium sp. NPDC002721 | reverse complement strand
TCGTCAGGAGATGGTCCACTGCTGGGCGTTGTTGCCGTTGCAGGTCCATTGGCGCACCTCGGAGCCGGCGGTGGTTGCGAAGTTGTAGTTGTCCAGGCACAGGCCGCTGTGGCGGTTGGTCAGGGTGGAGTAGCCGCCTCCCACGGAGGTGATCCGCCACTGCTGGACGGTCAGGCCGTTGCAGGTCCACTGCTGGACGGGGGAGCCGGCGGTGGTGCCCCAGTCGGTGTTGTCCAGGCACAGTCCGCTGTGGCGGTTGACGATCGTGGAGTAGCCGTCGGCGGCCGGGGTGATCTGCCAGTCCTGGTTGGCCTGGCCGTTGCAGGTCCATTGGCGCACCTGGGCGCCGGGGGTGGTCGCCGCGTTGTAGTCGTCCAGGCACAGGTTGTTGTGCCGGTTGCGGATCCGCACCGTGGTGGGGGTGGTCTCACCGGAGGGGCCGGGGATCACGGTGGAGGTCGATACCGGCACGCCCAGGTTGGGGGTGCCGTCGGCGTTGAAGGAGATCTTCTGTACCCGGGTGGTGCGGGTGGTGCCGCAGCCTTGGCCGGGGGAGGAGTTGGCGTGGTAGGCGATCCAGGTCTCGGTGCCGTCGGGGGAGGTGAAGAAGGAGTGGTGGCCCGGCCCGTAGACGCCGTTCGTGTCGTTGCGCTGGAAGATGGGGTTGGTGGACTTGGTCCAGGAGCCGGCCGTCAGGGGGTCGCCGCCTCGGTACTCCAGCATGCCGATCTTGTAGTTGGGGCCGTTGCAGTGGCTGGCTGAGTAGGTCAGGAAGGTGCGGCCGCCTCGCTGTAGTGCGAAGGAGCCTTCGTTGACGGCGCCGTCCTGGCGTTCCCAGGCCAGGGTGGGTGTTGAGATGCGGGTTCCGAAGGCGGCGGCGGTCCATGGGTTGGACATCGGGGCGATGAACAGTGATTGCAGGCCGTCGGAGGCGAAGGCTGAGAATGTCATGTACAGGTTGCCGTTGAGTGTGAGCAGGCTGGCGTCGATCGCCCATCCGTTGTTGGGCATCAGGTTGACGATCCCGCGGACGGTGTAGGGGCCCATCGGGTCGGAGCCGGCGCTTTCGGCGACGTGGGTGCGGCGGGGCAGGCTGCCTTGTTCCACCGAGTAGTACAGGTACCAGCGGTTGCCGATCATTTCCAGGTGCGGGGCCCACATCGTGTTGCCGCCGGTGCGGACGACGACCTGCTCGGGGGCGCTGCGCAGGCCGGCGATCGTCGCCGAGCGGCGCATGACGACGTCGGCCGACCAGGTGGTGGCGACGTAGTGGTAGAAGCCGTTGTGGAAGAGCAGGGTCGGGTCGGCGCTGTTGGGTGTTCCGACGACGGGGTTGGTGAAGGACGGACCGGGTGCCGCCTCGGCGCGGGTGGGGCTGACGGCGACCTCCAGGGCGAGGGCCAGCACGCCGGCCAGGGCGAGCAGCAACACTCGCCACGCCGTTCCTCGGGGAGGGGACAG
>NZ_JBIAQI010000094.1:0-1480 GCF_042888905.1 Streptosporangium sp. NPDC002721 | reverse complement strand
GCCACGGCCGGCACCCGCCGGTAGTTGAACGCCACCATCGCATACACCCCCCGCTGCGCAGCGGAGCGGGCGGCCGCGGCCATCGCCTCGGCCTCGGCGACGGTGTTGGCGAGCGGTTTCTCGCAGATCACGTGTTTGCCGGCCTCCAGCGCGGCGATCGCGATCTCGGCGTGTGAGTCACCCGGCGTGCAGATGTCGACGATCTGCACATCATCGCGGGCGATCAGCTTGCGCCAGTCGGTCTCATGCGCGGCCCAGCCCATCTGCTGGGCCGCGGCCGCCGTGCCCTCGGGTGAGCGGCCGCAGACCGCGGCCATCACCGGCCGGGCCGGCAGGTCGAAGAACGCCCCCACACTGCGCCAGGCTTGGGAATGCACCCGGCCCATGAAGGCGTACCCGACCATGCCGACCCCGAGCGGCGGCTTGTTCGCCTCCACCATCAGGACTCAAACCCCAGCGGCAGGTACTTGTCCACGTTCTCCTTGGTGATCGTCTCCGAGGCCAGGGTGATCGACTGGGGCACCTGGTTCTCGACCAGGTCGCTCATGCCCTTGCCCTGGGCGATCAGGCGGGCCAGCTTGATCGCCGATGAGGCCATGGTGGGGCTGTAGGTCACGGTCGCCTCCAGCACGCCGGAGCCGGCCTGGATGTCGCGCATCGCGTTGGCCGAGCCGGCGCCGCCGACCATGAAGAACTCGCTGCGGCCGGCCTCCTTGATCGCGGCCAGCACGCCGATGCCCTGGTCGTCGTCGTGGTTCCAGATCGCGTCGATCTTCTTGTGCGCCTGCAAAAGGTTGGCCGCCACCTTGGTGCCGGACTCCACGGTGAACTGCGCGTCCTGCTTGGCCGTCACGCTGAAGCCGTAGGTCTTCAGCGCGTCCTCGAAACCCTTGCTGCGGTCTTGGGTCAGCGGCAGGGTGGCGATGCCCTGGATCTCCAGGATGACCGGGCTGGCCACGCCCTTGTCCTTGAGCTTCTTACCGATGTAGTGCCCGGCCGCGACGCCCATGCCGTAGTTGTCGCCGCCGATCCAGGTGCGGTAGGAGAGCTTGTCGGGAAAGACCCGGTCCAGGTTGATCACCGGGATGCCGGCATCGGAGGCCTGGCGGGCGATCTGGTTGAGCTGCTGGCCGTCGTTGGGCAAGATCACCAGGGCGGCGACCTTGGCCGCGATCAGCGACTCCACCGCGGAGATCTGCGCGTTGATGTCGTTGGTCGGCTCGACGGGCTTGAACTCGATGTCGGAGTACTCCTTGGCCGCGGCCTCGGCGTTCTTGGCGATCGCGGCGATCCAGCCGTGGTCGGCCGCCGGCGCCGAGAAGCCGATGACGACCTTGTCGCCGGGGGCGTCGTTGCCGCCGGTCGCGGCCGGCGCCGGAGCCGGCGCCGAAGCCGCGGCCGGGGCCGGGGCCTCGTTGCCCGTGCACGCCGTCACCAGCGCGCCCGCACCGATAACCGCACCGCCGAGCAGGAAACCCCT
>NZ_JBIAQI010000093.1:0-1636 GCF_042888905.1 Streptosporangium sp. NPDC002721 | reverse complement strand
GCTTTCGGCCGATCCTGTCGACCCGCCGTCGCTGAAGCGTCGGTCAGGGGCGCTTCATGGTGGGTCGCCGTAGCTGAAGCGCGGCCTCGGAAAGGAGCGCAGGGCCGGGGTCACGACCCGTCCAGGGCTGTTTCACCTCTCGTCGATCCGAATCCTCGGCCGGATGCGCGTCACCTGACCCTCACGCCCGCCCGGAAGACCGCTCGGACGTCCCGGAGCCGGTCGAGATCGTCGAGGGGGTCGCCGGTCACGGCGAGCAGGTCGGCGTCCGCGCCCACCGCGATCCGTCCCTTCCGATCGGAGACCCCGCACGCCCGGGCGGCGAGGCTGGTCGCCGCGGTGAGCGCCTCCAGCGGAGACGGGCCCTCCTCGGCGAACTGGGCGACGGCGTACGGCAGCACGTCGTGCGGCTTGACCGGCATGATGCCGGCGTCCGTGCCGAGCACGATCCTGGCACCGAGCCTGTGGAGGGTCCTGAGAGCCTCGTGTACGGCCTCCACGCGCTTGGCGACCTCCGGTGGCAGGACGAGCGGTGAATCGCCGGGGACGACCCCGATCGTCACGCTCACGAAGGTGTCGCTCCCGGCGACGGCGGCGAGCAGGGCGGGGTCCGCGTCGACGCCGTCCGCGGTCACGAACGTCGCGTGCTCGATGCTGTCCACTCCCGCCGCCAGCGCGTCCCGGATCGCCCGCGTACCGTGCGCGTGGGCGGCGACGGGCAGGCCGAGCCGGTGCGCCTCCTCGACGACGACCCGCAGGTCGGCCGGTGAGTACTGCGACTCGTGCGGCGGTGGCGAGCCCGGCGTCATGTTGCCGCCGCTCAACATGATCTTGACCACCGCGCAGCCCCGCTCGTGCCGCTCCCGCACCGCGGCACGCAGGGCGGTGGCTCCCTCGGCCACTCCGCCCATGAAGTGGCAGTGACCGCCGTACGTGGTGATCGGGGGCCCGGCGGCGAGGATCTCCGGCCCTCCCCCGGGGTGCCGCCCCGCCTCCGCGCTCAGCGCCAGCGCCAGATAGTCGCGATCACCGAGGTCGCGCACGGTCGTGATACCGGCCCGGAGCGCCCTGTCGGCCGCGATCCGCATCCCGGCCAGCAGATCCGCGTCGTCAGCGGTGGTGAACGCGGTCACCGGGTCGGGACCGGCGTCGAAGCCGAGATGCACATGAGGGTCGACGAGCCCCGGCATCAGGAAGGTGTCCGCGCCCAGGTCGATCAGGTCCACCCCGTCCGGCGGAGGAGCGCCCGTGGTGTCCACGCCGGTGATCCGCCCGTCCTCCACGAACACCGTCGTGGGGCCGGACAGGTTCGTGCCGTCGAACATCAGTCCGGCGTGAATCGCGAGAGGCGTCATGGTCGGGAGGCTCCTGGAGGAAGGTGGCACACGTGACCGTCCTGTCCCGTCTTCGGGACGGCGCGGATCGGGCCGCGATAAGCGAACAACATCACGAACCACCTGAGAGGACCCTGAAACTCGCTGAGAAGCCACTCAGAGGGAACATCCGGCATCCCTGGACGGGTCGTGACCCCGGCCCTGCGCTCCTTTCCGAGGCCGCGCTTCAGCTACGGCGACCCACCCCGAAGCGCCCCTGACCGACGCTTCAGCGACGGCGGGTCGACAGGACCCCGGAAAGA
>NZ_JBIAQI010000092.1:0-1721 GCF_042888905.1 Streptosporangium sp. NPDC002721 | reverse complement strand
GCGGGGATCGCGTTGCCGGCCGTGGGGGGTGCGGGTCTTGGCTTCGTGTCGGCGACCAACGAGCTGAATCTCAAGCCCACCGACCTCGTCGAGCCTCCGCCGGCGGAGGTCTCGATCGTGCAGGACGTCCGGGGCAAGGAGATCGCGCGGTTTTACGAGGAGTACCGCGAGGTCGTCAGGCTCGATCAGATCGCCGAGGTGATGAAGACGGCGATCATCTCGATCGAGGACTACCGGTTCTACCAGCACGGTGCGATCGACATCGAGGGCACGATCCGCGCGCTGGCCAAGAACCTGCACGCCGGTGGGGTGAGCCAGGGCGGCTCCAGCATCACCCAGCAGTACGTCAAGCAGGTCCTGCTGAATTCCGCCGATACCAAGCGGGAGAAGAACAAGGCGCTGGAGGCCAGCTACGCGCGCAAGCTCAACGAGCTGCGGCACGCGATGGCGGTGGAGGAGAAGTACACCAAGGACGAGATCTTGGGCAAGTATCTGAACATCGCCTACTTCGGGGCGAGCGCCTACGGGGTGGAGGCGGCGGCCAAGCGGTTCTTCGGGGTGTCGGCGGCCGAGCTGACCTTGCCGCAGGCGGCCACTTTGGCGGGCGCGGTGCAAGATCCCAACGCCACCGATCCCAACCTGGGCAGGAAGCAGCGTGAGCGGTTGCTGAACCGGCGCAACGTGGTGCTGAACCGGATGGCCGAACTGGGGAAGATCACCCCGGCGCAGGCGCAGGAGGCCAAGGCCACCAAGCTCGGCTACAAGGGGACGAAGTTCCCCGGCGGGTGTGAGTCCAGTGATTACCCCTACTTCTGTATCTACGTCCGCAACGAGATCTTGCAGAATCCGGATTTCGGGAAGACGGCCAAGGCGCGCGAGGACTTCCTCAACCGCGGCGGCCTGACCATCAAGACGACGATCAATCCGGTGATGCAGGCGGCCGCCGATAAGGCGATCCGCAAGTGGGTGCATCCGTCGGACAATCCGGTGGCGGCCGAGGCGCTGGTCCAGCCGGGCACCGGGGCGATCAAGGCGATGGCCGCCAGCCGGCCCTACGGCCGCAGCAAGGCGCGCAACGAGATCTCCTACAACCTGGTCGCCGATGCCGCGCACGGCGGCGGGGTCGGTCTGCAGGCCGGATCGACGTTCAAGACGTTCACGTTGCTGACCGCGTTGAAGCAGGGGATGAAGGTCAACGACGGGCTGGCGGCCGGGGCGGGTTTCCGCGCCTCGGGGTATGCGGCGTTTCAGAACTGCAAGGGTGAGAACATCGGGGATCCGAGTCACACCGTCACCAACGACGAGGGCAATCCGGGCTGGAAGACCCTGCAGACCGGCACCTGGGGGTCGGTGAACACCTTCTTCATGGCGCTGGAGCAGAAGGTCGGCCTGTGTGAGACGATCAAGACCGCCCGGTCGCTGGGCATCCACCGCTCCGACGGGCTCAAGCTGCTGGAGTTCTCGACGTTCACGCTGGGCACCAACGAGATGGACCCGGTGACCGTGGCCAACGCCTACGCCGCGATCGGCGCGCGCGGCAAGTACTGCACGCCGATGGCGATCACCCGGATCACCGACCGCGACGGCAAGGTCACCGACTACAGGCCCAAGTGCCGTCAGGCACTCGACCCCGAGGTCGCCGACGCGGCCGCCGACGTGCTGTCGGGGGTGTTCACCAAGGGCACGATGCGATCCGTCGGCGGCATCGGCCGCGACGCGGC
>NZ_JBIAQI010000091.1:0-1724 GCF_042888905.1 Streptosporangium sp. NPDC002721 | reverse complement strand
GGTGGGGCAGTTGCGGCTGGTGACGTTACGCCAGGTCTGGCCGTTCGCACCGCCGTAGGTGACACCGTTGAAGGTCGGCCTGACGCGCTCGGAGCCGGCGAACCCCCACGACGCCTCCCCGTCGCCGTTCGAGTCGTAGCCCAGCTCGAAGTGCAGGTGCGGGTGCCCGTTCGACGTCGGCCCGGTCGCGCCCACCCTGCCTATCACCGTTCCCGCCTGCACCCGTGCCCCGACCGAGACAGCACGGGAGTGCAGGTGGATGTAGGTGGTGTAGTAGCCGCCGCCGTGATCGATCTGGATCGTGTTGCCGGCGTTGCCGTGCTGGAAGGACTGGTTCACCGTCCCGGCGGCGGGGGCCACGAGCGTGGCACCGTCGGTGCCGTGCTGGTCGGGCTCCCGCACCATGTCGAGCGCGGGGGCGTGCGCCCAGGTGTCCAGCCGCCACTGCTGGCCGCACGGGAACGGTAACTGCAGGGCGGGGGCGGCCATCGCCGGGCTCGCCGTGGCGACCACGCCGGCGGCGGCGAGAACAGCGGTGGCGATGCTCAGTCGTGCCGCGGTGAATGTGAACATGGGGCTCCTTCAAAAGACCGGCGAAATCCCGTCGGTCCCGCGTGAAAAGGGTTCTGGTCCGTTCTCCGCCGGGCGGTCGTATTCGCCCCGGCGGCTGTGAACGGCAGTCTTCACACGGCTGCTGCAAACCGAGTCCAAATCCGCTCCAACCCGCCGTTCATGTCCGGGCACGCCGTGCCGGGGGTCCTGGCCGGGCCGCATCGCGGCACCCAGGTCAGGGCGGGTGGTGCGATACACGGCGGTACGGCGGGCTTTGACCAGCGGATACGCCGGCAGGATCGCCGTTTCACGAGGTCCGGCGCCCCCGCCTCGCTAACGCGGCCGGGTCCGGTGGCGGAGCGGAAACCGGTCATGCGAACCGGTCCAGGAATGTCGTGCGGGTTTTCCCCGACCGCGGCTTAAAAGCGCGTTGCAGCGGGATTACAGCGGCCGGTGGCACCTTTACGGCGGCAGGCAATCAGCAGGAACCGGAGGGAAATCCCATGGTCGTATTCGCGCTCCGCCGTTCATTGGCCGTCGTTTGCACGGTCGGCGCGGCGGCGTTCGGTCTCACCGCGGTCGACGTCGCGAGCAGGTCGGCGCAGGCGCAGGCGCAGGCGGCACAGGCAACACCGGCGGCGCAGGCGGCGAGCGTGCCCAACGGCACGATCACCCGCGCCGAGGTGCTGGCCCGCGCGCAGAACTGGGTCGATCGCGACGTGAAGTACAACCTCACGCGGCGCTCCAACACATTGGTCACCGACGCGGAGGGCGACAACCGGTACGGGCCCGACTGTTCGGGGCTGGTGTCCATGGCGTGGCACATCACCGCGAACGCCGGCAAGGGCGGGAACAGCACCTCCGACTTCCTGAACTACTCCGACCTCATCCGCCTGTCGAGCGCGCGCGACCTCCTGCCCGGGGACGCGATCCTCCGCGACGGGCACATGGAGCTCTTCGCGCGCTGGAAGGACACGAGCGACCCGACCAAGGGCGCGTGGACCTACTCGCTCAACGGGACCGGGAATCCCGACTCGGGCGGCTGGGAGAACGACTGGGCGAAGGGGCCCGCGGCCAACTCCCACGGTCAGCGCGGGGACGAGTCGTGGTCGAGCATCGTCAACGACTACATCCCCGTGCGGTACAGGAGGATCGTCGGCGAGGCGCCACCG
>NZ_JBIAQI010000090.1:0-1732 GCF_042888905.1 Streptosporangium sp. NPDC002721 | reverse complement strand
GAGAAGTGGGATCTGGCAAGATTTTCGTGATGGGATGACGGAACGTTATTGCGGTGGCATCGTGGCCATTGTGTGAAGACCTTCTGTATCTCTTGTTTCCGCACCTGGAGAAGGTGCTGGTGGAACAGGTGTGCCGGATGGAGGGGGCGGTATGGATCTCGGCCCGGACCCGTTCGGATACGGCGCTTGCTTGCCCGGACTGCCGGGCCTTGTCCCAGCGGGTCCATAGCCGCTATCGGCGTAAGGTGGCCGACACCGCTGTTGGCGGGCAGCCGGTGGTCATCGAGTTGTCGGTGCGGCGTCTGTTTTGTGACACACCCGACTGCCGCCGCCGCACCTTCGCCGAGCAGGTCGAGGGCTTGACCGTCCGCTATGCCCGCTACACCCCCTGCCTGCTTGGGGTATTGCGGGCCGCCGGTCTGGCGCTGGCCGGTCGCGCGGGGGCCAGACTCACCGCTGCCCTGGCTGCGATGGTCAGCCGGGTGACGCTGTTGTCGCTGGTCATGGCGTTACCTGACCCGGTGACGTCCACCCCGCGAGTGCTGGGGGTTGACGACTTCGCTTTCCGTCGCGGGCAGGTCTATGGGACCGTCTTGATCGACTGTCTCACTCATAAACCCGTCGATCTGCTCCCGGATCGGCGGGGTGATACCTTCGCCGCTTGGCTGAGCACCCACCCCGGGGCGGAGGTCATCTGTCGTGATCGGGCCGAGGCCTACGGCGAAGCCGCCAGCGCTGGGGCTCCCGCCGCGATACAGGTCGCCGACCGCTGGCACCTATGGCACAACCTCGCCGAGGCCGTGGAGCGTTGCGTCCGCCAGCACCAGCGTTGCCTGCCAGAGCCCGACGAGCCGATTCCCGACCTGCTGCCCACTCCCGCTACCCAGATGCGGCTGGCCGGACAGGTCGTCGCACCGGCCGACCCCGAGGGCCGCTACGCCGACCGCACCCGCGACCAGCATGCCGCGGTGCAGATCTTGCGCGAGCAGGGTTACGGCCTGCGGGCCACCGCCCGCCATCTGGGCATCACCGTGCGCCGGGTCCGCCAGTTGGTGCGCGCCGCGACCTGGCAGGAGCTGGTCGAAAACCGCTGGCAAGGCCGCTATTACCTGCTGGATCCCTACAAGGAGTATCTGCACCGCCGGTGGCAGGAGGGCTGCACCAACCTCGTCCGGCTCCATGCCGAGATCACCGAGATGGGCTACCCAGGCAGCTACAACAGCTTGTGCACCTACTTTCGGCGCTTTCGCCAGGTCAAGGGGCGCACTCCGGCACAGCCGGCACCGCCCAGCGCCCGCGAGGTCACCGCGTGGCTCACCCGACACCCCGATGCGCTCAAAGAGATCGAGAAACAGCAGCTCAAAACCGTTCTGGCGCGTTGTCCGGAACTAAAAGCCGTATCTGGGCATGTGCGGGCTTTCGCCGGGATACTCACCGATCTGGCCGCGGATCAACTGCCCGGCTGGCTCGCCGCGGTCCTGGCCGATGACCTGCCTGGCCTGCACTCATTCGTCCACGGAATCGAACGTGATCTCGCCGCGGTCACCGCAGGCTTGAGCCTGCCATGGAGTTCCGCAGCGGTAGAGGGCCAGGTCAACCGGATCAAGACACTCAAACGGCAGATGTTCGGCCGAGCCGGGTTCTTGCTCTTACGAAAACGGGTCCTGCTTGCATAACCGCGAACACTCACCGTCACCCATCACGAAAATCTTGCCAGATCCGAGAAGTGGCC
>NZ_JBIAQI010000089.1:0-1742 GCF_042888905.1 Streptosporangium sp. NPDC002721 | reverse complement strand
CACTAACCGGTCCCCTTAACGTTCCAGCACCGGGCAGGCGTCAGTCCGTATACATCGTCTTACGACTTCGCACGGACCTGTGTTTTTAGTAAACAGTCGCTTCCCCCTGGCCTCTGCGACCCCCACCAGCTCAGAGCGCAAGGCTCATCACCAGAAGAGGCCCCCCTTCTCCCGAAGTTACGGGGGCAATTTGCCGAGTTCCTTAACCACAGTTCACCCGATCGCCTTAGTATTCTCTACCTGACCACCTGAGTCGGTTTAGGGTACGGGCCGCCACGACACTCACTAGAGGCTTTTCTCGGCAGCATAGGATCACCCACTTCGCCACAATCGGCTCGGCATCACATCTCAGGATACATGAACCGCGGATTTGCCTACGGTTCTCCCTACATGCTTACCCCAGGACTACCATCGCCTGGGCTGGGCTACCTTCCTGCGTCACCCCATCGCTTACCTACTACCAGTTCAGGCCAGGCGTTCACCCTCACCCCAAGCCCGAAGGCTCGGAGGGGTTAAGGACCCTTAGTATCACTGGATTCAGTATTGGCGCATCGTAGCGGGTACGGGAATATCAACCCGTTGTCCATCGACTACGCCTGTCGGCCTCGCCTTAGGTCCCGACTTACCCTGGGCGGATTAGCCTGCCCCAGGAACCCTTGGTCATCCGGCGCAGAAGTTTCTCACTTCTGATTCGCTACTCATGCCTGCATTCTCACTCGCACGGCCTCCACAACTGGATCACTCCGCTGCTTCGCCGGCCGCACGACGCTCCCCTACCCACCCACACACCTCGACAGACAAAAGTCCGCCAGATTATTGTGTGAATGCCACGACTTCGGCGGTGTACTTGAGCCCCGCTACATTGTCGGCGCAGAATCACTTGACCAGTGAGCTATTACGCACTCTTTCAAGGGTGGCTGCTTCTAAGCCAACCTCCTGGTTGTCACTGCGACTCCACATCCTTTCCCACTTAGCACACGCTTAGGGGCCTTAGTCGGTGGTCTGGGCTGTTTCCCTCTCGACTACGGAGCTTATCCCCCGCAGTCTCACTGCTACGCTCTCACTTACCGGCATTCGGAGTTTGGCTGACGTCAGTAACCTTGTCGGGCCCATTAGCCATCCAGTGCTCTACCTCCGGCAAGAAACACGTAACGCTGCACCTAAATGCATTTCGGGGAGAACCAGCTATCACGGAGTTTGATTGGCCTTTCACCCCTAAACACAGGTCATCCCCCAGGTTTTCAACCCTGGTGGGTTCGGTCCTCCACGCGGTCTTACCCGCGCTTCAACCTGCCCATGCCTAGATCACTCCGCTTCGGGTCTACAGCATGCGACTCAAACGCCCTCTTCAGACTCGCTTTCGCTACGGCTCCCCCACACGGGTTAACCTCGCCACACACCATAACTCGCAGGCTCATTCTTCAAAAGGCACGCAGTCACATCACAAACAAAGGCGAACCCTCGTTTACGCTCCTACGGCTTGTAGGCACACGGTTTCAGGTACTATTTCACGACCCCTCACCGGGGCGCTTTTCACCTTTCCCTCACGGTACTTGTTCACTATCGGTCATCAGGGAGTATTTAGGCTTACCAGGTGGTCCTGGCAGATTCACACAGGATTTCTCGGGCCCCGTGCTACTTGGGATCCCCTCAAACAGTCCAACCAATTTCGCCTACCCGACTCTCACGGTCTACGGCGCAACTTCCCAGAAGCTTCGACTATCGGAAGGATTTCTTACTGC
>NZ_JBIAQI010000088.1:0-2086 GCF_042888905.1 Streptosporangium sp. NPDC002721 | reverse complement strand
AACTGAAAGACGGCTGGCTCATCCGCTGGCGAGTACGAGCCTCCACCTCAACCGGAGTGACCAGCCAATGGTCCGAATGGCAGGAGGCCACGGTCGCGGTGAGCGGAACCGCCGGCAACGGCCTGGGCGCGGTGCCGGCCACCCGCGGCACCGACTCCTGGACGATCGCCTCGGCCACGCCATGGCTGTACGCGAAGGTGACCAGCACCAATGGATCGAAACTGGTACTGGGCGCGGAGATCGAACACGACCCGGCCGCGCCCGCACAGGGCACCGGACCGATCTGGTCCGGCAGGGGCACCACCTCCTACACCTCCGGCGGCAACGCATGGGTGCAGGTACCGGCCGCGAAGCTGACAGACGGGATGAAGGTCCGCTGGCGGGTACGCGGCGTCACCACCGCGGGCGTCGAAGGCGAATGGTCACCCTGGCAGAGTGCCGTCGTCGATGTGACGAAGCCGGCTGCTTCCGACGTGGGATTGACTCCGGCGACCAGGGGTGCGACGTCGTGGACGGCTTCATCGGTTACGCCATGGGTGTATGCCAAGGTCAGCGACCCTGACTCGCGTACTTCGAGGCTGTGGGTGCAGTTCGAGCACGATCCCGCCGCGGCCGGGCAGGGCACGGGGCTGATCTGGGAGGGCAGGGGCGCCACCGCCTACGCCTCCGGCGGTAACGCGTGGGTGCAGGTGCCGGGCGGGAAGCTGTCCGATGGGATGAAGGTCCGCTGGCGGGTACGCGGGGAGACCACCACCGGTGTTCTCGGCCCGTGGACCGACTGGACCGCTACGAGCATCGACCTCCGCAAACCGTCGGTGGCGGGATTGTCGATGACGCCGGCGACCTGGGATGCCGGGACATGGACAGCGGCGGCGACTTCGCCGTGGCTGTATGCGAAGGTGACCGACCCGGAGAACAGAGACTCCCTGCTCGCCGTGGAAATCGAGCACGACCCGGCAGCGACCGGCCAGGGCAGCGGCTTGATCTGGGCCGGGAAGAGCGCTCAGCCGTACCGCTCCGGCGACAACGCGCTGGTGCAGGTGCCGGGCGGGAAGCTGTCCGATGGGATGAAGGTCCGCTGGCGGGTACGTGGGGAGACCACCACCGGTGTTCTCGGCCCGTGGACCGACTGGACCCAAGCACGCGTTGATCTCCATAAGCCGTCGGTCGAGTCGCTGGGCATGGATCCGGCCCTCCAAGGTTCCGCGTCGTGGACGGCGGGGACGTTGGCGCCGTGGCTGTACGCAAAGGTGACCGACCCGGAGAACCGGTCGAGCAAGCTCAATGTGGAAGTGGAGCACGACCCGGCCGCGGCCGGTCAGGGCACGGGCCCGATCTGGTCGGGTTCCTCGGACAAGGCATACGCGCCGGGAACCAACGCCTGGGCGGTCGTCGCGGCCGGGAAGCTGACCGACGGCTGGCACATCCGCTGGCGGGCACGGGCCACCACCACGTCCGGGGTGTCTGGGCCGTGGTCGGGGTGGGTGTCGGCTCGTGTGGACACGACGATCTTCAAGACGATCCCGGCCGCGCCCGTTGTGAGCAAGGTGTCGGCACCTGTCGGTCAGCTAGTGTCGGGATTGTGGGTGTTGCCGAGCGCCAACCCGGCCTTCACCGCCGCGATCTCCGATGTCGATCGGCGGCCTGGTGTGCTGGAGGCGGAGGTCGAACACGACCCTTCGGCCACCGGCCAGGGGTCGGGGCTGATCTGGTCGGGGCAGGGGAGGACCTTCGGAGAGACCTGTTTCACGGGGCAGACGTGTTCGGCCTCGCATCAGTCCCCTGCGGCGGCAGGGTTGCAGAATGGCTGGCTGATCCGGTGGCGAGTTCGCGCGGTGGTGCAGCCCAGCAGTTCTCCCGGTGCGCTGGTGTCCGGACCGTGGTCAGAATGGCAGGCCGGACGGATCGACACCTCCAAGCCCGTGGTCTCAGACCTCTCAGCCTCCCCAGGACAGCAAACTTCAGGGTTGTGGACATTGCCGTCCACGCAACCGACCTTCTCCGCCGACGGCGGCGACCCCGAATCACGACCACTACGCCTGGAAGCCCAAGTCGAACACGACCCCTCAGCCGCCGGTCAAGGCTC
>NZ_JBIAQI010000087.1:0-2136 GCF_042888905.1 Streptosporangium sp. NPDC002721 | reverse complement strand
GGTGGGGTCAGCTGACGGTGTTGGGTTGGGCGGACAGGAGGGTTTGGGACCAGCCGTTGGTGTCGACGGTGCCGTGGCCGGTGATGTCGTCGCCGTTGGCGTCGTGGGGGTTGAGGTCGCGGTAGCGGTAGAGGGCTCCGTTGGGCAGGTGGCCGTAGTAGACGCCGCCGCCGGGGGACAGGAGGTGGCTCATGCCTTCCCAGGTGGCGTCTTTGAGCTGGTGGCGGTCGTAGTCTTCGATGCCTTTGACGCGGTAGGACAGCAGCAGGCCGGTGTCGGTGGTGCCCAGGAGCCAGTTGGTGGCGGTGGTGGTGAGGGTTTTGAGGGTGAAGCCGCGGCCGATGAGGGCGCTTCCGGAGATGTCGGTGCTGGTGGGTTTGGCGGTGTAGACGGCGTAGCGGCGCAGGACGCCGTCGGCGATGCCGAACAGGTAGGTGCCGTCGAAGGCGAGCAGGTCGTGGGTGTAGCCGTTGTCGAGGTGGACGGGGGGGTGGAAGGACAGGCTGTTGTTGTTGGTGATGATGTCGACGCGGTAGAGCTTGCCTTCGGGGCCGTCCTCGGTGACCAGGAGGGTGTTGAAGTTGAGGGTGGCGATGGCTTTGGGGGTGAAGCCGAGGGTGGTGGTGGAGACGACGTTGCCGTGGGTGCGTCGGCCGGTGGCCGCGTCGATCGCGGCGTAGGTCAGGCGCCCGTCGGGCTGCACCCCGTACACCGAAACCTTGCCTCTCGGCGCGTTGACGTAGGGAAGTATCGTGTTCACGATGATCTGCGCGTCGGCGGCCTGGACCTGGTACCGCTCAGGAAAGGCCGACACCTGCACGCCCTGCGCCACCTCGCCGACGGGCTTGGTCTTCCAGCTGTCGTTCGGATAGACCCGCAGCATCTTGTCGAGAAAGGCGTTGGTCGCCCACGTCGGGTTGAGCCGCTGGGACGCACTTCCCCAGGATGCCCGCTGCTGGAACAACCCGAGGCTGTCGTGGTCGACCTCCTCACTGATGTTCTGGATGCTGGTCTCCACGATGACCGTGGCGACGGCGATCACGGCCGCGCGCGCGTCCAGGCCGCGGTCCCGCACCGCCTTGATCACCATGCGCGCGCAGGACACGCGATAGGCGGACATGTAACCGCGCATCTTGGCGTCCAGGGTGCCGTTGAGCTGTGTGGCCAGTGCCGCGTCGGTCGCCGTGGTGCCGTTGGAGTCGCAGGCGGCGAGCTGGTAGGCGGCGTCGACGTCCGAGGCCGTGGTGGGCCTGGGGGGAACGGGCTCCGCCATCGCGGGGTGCACGGTTCCCGACAGGCCGAGAACGGCGACGACGGTCGTGATGGTGATGGCGGCACGGGACAAGAGAGAACCGAACATGTGGAGAGTCCTTAACGAAGAGCGGCCGCTGCCGGCTGGGACGAGGTCGGGGGTCAGCTGACGGTGTTGGGTTGGGCGGACAGGAGGGTTTGGGACCAGCCGTTGGTGTCGACGGTGCCGTGGCCGGTGATGTCGTCGCCGTTGGCGTCGTGGGGGTTGAGGTCGCGGTAGCGGTAGAGGGCTCCGTTGGGCAGGTGGCCGTAGTAGACGCCGCCGCCGGGGGACAGGAGGTGGCTCATGCCTTCCCAGGTGGCGTCTTTGAGCTGGTGGCGGTCGTAGTCTTCGATGCCTTTGACGCGGTAGGACAGCAGCAGGCCGGTGTCGGTGGTGCCCAGGAGCCAGTTGGTGGCGGTGGTGGTGAGGGTTTTGAGGGTGAAGCCGCGGCCGATGAGGGCGCTTCCGGAGATGTCGGTGCTGGTGGGTTTGGCGGTGTAGACGGCGTAGCGGCGCAGGACGCCGTCGGCGATGCCGAACAGGTAGGTGCCGTCGAAGGCGAGCAGGTCGTGGGTGTAGCCGTTGTCGAGGTGGACGGGGGGGTGGAAGGACAGGCTGTTGTTGTTGGTGATGATGTCGACGCGGTAGAGCTTGCCTTCGGGGCCGTCCTCGGTGACCAGGAGGGTGTTGAAGTTGAGGGTGGCGATGGCTTTGGGGGTGAAGCCGAGGGTGGTGGTGGAGACGACGTTGCCGTGGGTGCGTCGGCCGGTGGCCGCGTCGATCGCGGCGTAGGTCAGGCGCCCGTCGGGCTGCACCCCGTACACCGAAACCTTGCCCGTGGG
>NZ_JBIAQI010000086.1:0-2552 GCF_042888905.1 Streptosporangium sp. NPDC002721 | reverse complement strand
CTGCCGTCGGGGTCGGCCGATCTGGCGGGGGCGGGTCTGGGGTCGGCGGATCATCCGTTGCTGGGGGCGGCGGTGTCGCTGGCCGACGGGGACGGGCTGCTGCTGACCGGACGGCTGTCCCTGGACGACCAGCCCTGGCTCGCCGACCACGCCGTACTGGACACGGTCCTGTTGCCCGGCACCACGTTCGTGGAACTGGCGCTCAAGGCCGGTGAGCAGGTCGGCTGCCGCCGGATCGAGGAGCTGACGCTGGAGGCGCCGCTCACGTTGCCCGAGCACGGCGGGATCCAGGTGCAGGTGTCCGTGGGCGCGGCGGACGGCTCGGACCTGCGTACGGTGGCGGTCCACTCCCGGCCGGAGAGCGGTGAGAACGCCTGGGTGCGGCACGCCTCCGGTCTTCTCGGCCCCGGGATCCTCGAATCGCGCGCCGACCTGGCCGACTGGCCGCCGCCGGGTGCCGAACCCGTCGACCTCGACGGCTTCTACGACCGGCTGGCCGAGCGGGGGTACGCCTACGGGCCCGCGTTCCAGGGGCTGCGCGCCGTGTGGCGGCGCGGCGACGAGGTGTACGCCGAGGTCGGCCTGCCCGAACGGGACCGCGCCGAGGCCGCGAGGTTCGGCGTGCATCCCGCGCTGCTCGACGCCGCCCTGCACGCCGGTGGGGCCGCCGCGCCCGAGCGTGTCGAGGAGGTGCGGCTGCCGTTCTCCTGGTCGAAGGTGACGCTCCGGCCCGTGGGAGCAGGCGGCCTGCGCGTGCGGCTGGTACCCACCGGCGCCGACTCCCTGACGCTGGACCTGGCCGACGAGACCGGCGAGCCGGTGGCGTCGATCGGCTCGCTCACCCTGCGGCCGGTCTCCGGGGAACAGCTCCGCGCGCCAGACTCCCTCTTCCGCACGGAGTGGACCCGCGTCACCGGCGAGCAGGAACCGGTTACCACGGTGTTGCGCGTCCGCTCGTCGTCGGACGACATGCCCTCCTCGGTCCGTACGGCGACCCTGGAGACACTGGCCGCGCTGCAGGGCCACCTGGCCGGTGAACGGCCCGGCCCGCTGGTCATCGTGACGAGCGGCGCGACGGCCGTACGCCCGGACGAGACCGTGGATCCGGCGGCCGCGGCCGTGTGGGGTCTGGTGCGCTCCGCCCAGCTGGAGCATCCCGGCGCGTTCGCCCTGCTCGACCTGCCCGAGGGGGACGAACCGCCCGCCGCTCTGCCCTCCGGCGAACCCCAGCTCGCCCTCCGCGAAGGCGCCCTGTACGCGCCGAGGTTGGTACGGGCGCGGGTGCTCCCGGTCCCTTGGAAGCTCGACGGGATGGTGCTGGTCACCGGTGGTACGGGGGCGTTGGGTGGTCTGGTGGCCCGTCATCTGGTCACCGAGCATGGGGTACGTGATCTGCTGCTGGTGAGCAGGAGTGGCCGCGACGCCGATGGAGCCGCCGAGCTGGAGGGTGAGCTGGTGGCGTTGGGTGCCCGGGTCACCGTCGCGGCCTGCGATGTGGGTGATCGGGAGGCGTTGCGCGGGTTGCTGGAGGGTTTGGATCGGCCGTTGGCCGGTGTGGTGCACGCGGCGGGGGTGGTCGATGACGGGTTGGTCGGTGGGTTGACGCCGGAGCGTCTGGATCGGGTGTTCGGGCCGAAGGCGGACGCGGCCTGGTATCTGCACGAGCTGACCCGGGAGATGCCGCTGGCGGCGTTCGTGTTGTTCTCCTCGGCGTCGGCGACCTTCGGCAACGTGGGTCAGGGCAACTACGCGGCGGCGAACGCGTTCCTGGACGGTCTCGCCGCGCTTCGCAGGGCCGAGGGGTTGGCGGGGGTTTCGCTGGGGTGGGGGTTGTGGGAGGAGCGCAGCGGGATCACGGGTGGGCTGGGTGAGGGTGATCTGGCGCGGATGGGCCGGGCGGGGTTCGGTGCGCTGTCCTCGGCGGAGGCGCTGAGACTCCTCGACACCGCCGTCGGCGCCACCGACCCGGTCCTGCTCCCGCTGCCGCTCGACCTGACCGCTCTCCGCGCCCACACCGGCGACGTTCCCACGCTGCTGCGCGACCTGGCGCGTCAACCGTTACGGCGTACGGCGAGGCGGCCGGACACGCTCGTCCGGGGGCTCGCCGACCTCCCCGGCGCGGAACGGGCCGCCGCACTCCTGGAGCTGGTGTCCGGGAACGTCGCCGGGGTGCTGGGCTACGCCGGCCCCGTCGACGCCCATCGGGCGTTCGGCGACCTCGGCTTCGACTCCCTCACCGCGGTCGAACTGCGGGACCGGCTCGGCGACGCCACCGGCATGCGCCTGCCCGCCACGCTGGTCTTCGACTACCCGACCCCGGCGAGCCTCGCCGCCCACCTGGCGGACGAGCTCTTCGGCACGTCCGCGCAGGCCCCGGCACCGGACGCCCCGGTCAGGACCGACGACGATCCGGTGGTGATCGTGGGGATGGCGTGTCGTTTCCCGGGTGGGGTGTCCTCTCCGGAGGAGTTGTGGGAGCTGGTGGCTTCGGGCCGGGACGCGGTGTCGGGGTTTCCGGTGGATCGTGGGTGGGATCTGGAGCGGTTGTTCGA
>NZ_JBIAQI010000085.1:0-3005 GCF_042888905.1 Streptosporangium sp. NPDC002721 | reverse complement strand
GTCGAGGGTGCGGCGATAGGGACGCTGCGCCGCGACGAGGGAGGGATGGATCGGTTCCTGCTGGCGGTGGGGGAGGCGTTCGTCCACGGCGTCGAGGTGGACTGGGACCCGGCGTTCGGCGACGCGGTGCCGGATCTGGACGCCGACCTGCCCACCTACCCCTTCCAGAGAAAGCACTACTGGCTCGCCTCCCCCGCCGCCCGGTCCGGTGGTCCGGTGACGACGACCGTGGACGAATGCCGCTACCGCGACGAATGGCGGCAGGGAGCCACCGCCGGACCCGCGCCGCTCTCCGGGACCTGGCTGGTCGCCGTACCTCCCGGACGCCAGGACGACCCGCTCACCGGGCTGTGCGCGGAGGCGCTCCGCGCTCACGGCGCCACCCCCGTCGTGGTCCCGGTCGACGAGGAAGGGGCACCCGCGGCGCTGCGCGGGCACGCGGACGCCGCGGGCACACTGTCACTGCTGCTTCTCGACGAGGCCGAGGCCCTGGTGTCGACCACGCGGCTGGTACGGGCGCTCGCGGAAGCGGGCGTCGGGAGCCCGCTCTGGCTGGTGACCCGCGGCGCCGTCGCCACCGGCGAGGCCGACCCGCCGCGTGCCCCTCGCCAGGCGGCCCTCTGGGGCCTGGGCCGGGTGATCGCCCTGGAACGCCCCCACGGCTGGGGCGGCCTGATCGACCTGCCCGAGACCGTGACCGAGGCCGTCGCGGGGGACCTGGCCACCGTCCTCGCCGCCGGCGACGGTGAGGACCAGGTGGCCGTACGCGCGGAAGGTGTCCTGGTACGCCGCCTGGTGCGGTCCCCGCTGAACGGCGCGTCCCCGGCGCGGTCCTGGCGTCCGCATGGGACGGTGCTGGTCACGGGCACCGGCATGGTCGCGACGCGGGTCGCCCGGTGGCTCGCGGAGCAGGGCGCCGACCGCGTCCTGATGGCCGGGCGCCGAGGCGCCGCCTCCTACGACGCGCGGACGCCGCACGACGAGGCGGAGGCCCGGATCCAGGTGGTCGCGTGCGACATCACCGATCGGGACGCCGTCGCCGCGCTGCTCGGCGGCATCCCCGCCGACCGGCCGCTGACGGCGGTCGTCCACGCGGCCGGCGCGGGAGACGACGCCCCGCTGGACGACCTCACCCCCGAGCGGGTCGTCGCCGCAGCCCGGCCGCACCTCGAAGGCGCGACGATCCTCGGCGAGCTCACCGGCGACCTGGACGCCTTCGTGCTGATCTCCTCCCTCGCCGGGGCCCTGGGCACCCCCGGACGGGCGGGCACGGCCGCCGGACACGCCTACCTCGAAGCGCTCGCCCGCTCCCGGCGCGCCCGGGGGCTGCCCGCCACCGTGATCCACTCGGGCGACTGGGTACGCGACGACACGCGCAGGGCCCACGGCCTGCGCGAACTCGCGCCCGACCTGGCGCTCCAGGTGCTGCGCCAGGCACTCGACTACGACGAGACCGCGATCACCGTCGCCGACATCGACTGGCCGCGCTTCCACCTGGCCTTCACGGCCTCGCGTGCCAGGCCGCTGCTGGCCGGTGTGCCCGAGGCGCGGGCGAGCGCCGCGAGGGACGCGCACGACGACGGCTTCGCCGCCCGGCTGGCGGGACTGGGCGAGGCCGAACGGGACCGCGTCGCGCTGGATCTGGTACGCGCCCAGGTCGCCGCCGTGCTCCGGCACGACGACCCCGGCGCGGTACGGACCGGCCTGCCGTTCAAGGACCTCGGGTTCGACTCGCTGCTCGGCGTGGACCTGCGCAACCGCCTCAACGCGGCGACCGGCGTACGGCTGCCCGCCACACTGGTCTTCGACCACCCGACCCCCGAGGCCCTGGCCGGGCACCTGGTGGCGACGGTGACCGGGACGGCCGGACGGCTCCCCGAGCCCCGCGTCGCCGTCACCGCCGAGGAGCCGATCGCGATTGTGGGGATGGCCTGCCGTTTCCCCGGCGGGGTGCGTTCGCCGGAGGACCTGTGGCGGCTGGTCGCCGAGGGCGGGGACGCCATCGGAGACTTCCCCACCGACCGCGGCTGGGACCTGGAGGGGCTCTACGACCCCGACCCCGACCGGCCGGGCAAGAGCTACGTACGACACGGTGGTTTCCTCTACGACGCCCTGGAGTTCGACGCCGGGTTCTTCGGGATCTCCCCGAACGAGGCGCTGGCGATGGATCCGCAGCAGCGGTTGCTCCTGGAGACCTCCTGGGAGGCGTTCGAACGAGCCGGGATCGACCCCACCTCGGCCCGCGGCAGCCAGACCGGCGTCTTCGTCGGCCTCAGCTACCAGGACTACCTGACCCGGCTGCACGAGCAGCCCGCCGGTTTCGACGGGCACCTCCTCACCGGTACCACCGCCAGCGTCGCCTCCGGCCGGGTCGCCTACCACCTCGGCCTCGAAGGTCCCTCGCTCACCGTCGACACGGCCTGCTCGTCGTCGCTCGTCTCGCTGCACCTGGCCGCGCAGGCTCTGCGCCGTGGCGAGTGCTCGCTCGCCCTCGCCGGTGGCATCGCCGTCATGTCCACTCCCGGCATGTTCCGCTTCTTCAGCCGCCAGCGCGGTCTGGCTCCCGACGGCCGGTGCAAGCCGTTCTCCGCCGCCGCCGACGGGTTCGGCGCGGCGGAGGGCGTCGGCATGCTGCTGGTGGAGCGCCTGTCGGACGCCCGCGCGAACGGCCATCGGGTGCTGGCGGTGGTACGGGGTTCGGCGGTGAACCAGGACGGGGCGTCGAACGGGCTGACGGCGCCGAACGGTCCTTCCCAGCAGCGGGTGATAGGGCGGGCGCTGGCGGACGCGGGGGTGGCGGCCTCGGAGGTGGACGCGGTCGAGGCCCACGGGACCGGCACGGCGCTGGGTGATCCGATCGAGGCGCAGGCGCTGATGGCCGCCTACGGATCGGGCCGGGAGCGTCCGCTCTGGCTGGGGTCGGTGAAGTCGAACATCGGTCATACGCAGGCGGCCGCTGGGGTGGCCGGTGTGATCAAGATGGTGATGGCGATGCGGCATGGGGT
>NZ_JBIAQI010000084.1:0-4216 GCF_042888905.1 Streptosporangium sp. NPDC002721 | reverse complement strand
GCGTTCGTCCACGGCGTCGACGTCGACTGGAGTCCGGCGTTCGGCGACGCGCGACCGGACCTGGACGCCGACCTGCCCACCTACCCCTTCCAGAGAAAGCACTACTGGCTGGACGCACCGCCCCCGGCGGCCGACGCGCACGGCCTCGGTCTCGTGCCCGACGAGCATCCCCTGCTCGGCGCCTTTCTCGACGGCGCGGACGAGGACGGCCTGGTGTGGACGGGCAGGGTGTCGCTGGAGACCCACCCCTGGCTGGCCGGTCACGCCGTACGGGAAACCGTGCTGATGCCCGGTGCGGCGTTCGCCGAACTCGCCGTTCACGCCTGCGCGCACACCGGGCTCGGCCAGGTGGAGGAACTGACCTTGGAGGCGCCGCTGGTCCTCCCCGAGCGCGGAGGCGTGCGCCTCCGCGTCGTCGCCGGTGCCGGAGACGCGGCGGGCGTCCGGCCGGTGCACGTCTCCTCGCGACAGGATGGCTCCGACACCTGGACCAGGCACGCGAGCGGCCTGCTCGGCCCGGCCACCACGGACGGGTCGGCGGCGAACAGGCCGGTGGACGACGACCCGCGGCAAACGGTCGCGGACGGCTCGATGGGCGACCCGCGGCGACCGGCTGCGGGCGGGACGGTGTGGCCGCCCGCCGGTGCCGAGCCGATGGACGTCCGCGACCGCTACGACCGGCTCGCCGAGCAGGGGTACGCCTACGGGCCCGCGTTCCAGGGGCTGCGCGCGGCCTGGCGGCACGGCGGCGACATCTACGCCGAGGTGGCCCTGCCGCCCGCCGGCCAGGACGACGCTGCCCGGTTCGGCATCCACCCGGCACTGCTCGACGCCACCCTGCACGCCCGCGAGATGCGCGCGGGCGACGGCGAGGTCCTGCTGCCGTTCGCCTGGACCGGGATCCGGCTGCACGCCCGCGCCGCGACCACCCTGCGCGTACGGCTCACCCCCACCGGCACGGACGCCTTCCGCGTCGAGGCGGCCGACGAGCAGGGCCGGCCCGTCATCGAGGTCGACTCCCTCACCGTGCGTCCCGTCCCGGTGAGGCGGCTCACCGGCCGTCCTGTCGCGTCCCTGTTCACCGTCGACTGGACCCCGGCGCGGGACGGCAGGCCCGTCACCCCGCTCGTCCCGCACCCTGACCTCGCCACCGTTCCGGAGCCCGTACCCGACACAGTGCTCGTGGAGGCGCCCCGGGAGGCCGGTCCGGACGAGGCGGCCCGGTGGGCGCTGCGGACCGTCCGGCGGTGGCTCGCCGAGGAGCGGTTCGCCTCCGCCCGGCTGGTGGTGGTCACCCGGGGCGCGGTCGGTACCGGCACCCCGGGGGAGACCGTCGCCCCCGGCCACGCGCCCGTGTGGGGGCTGTTCCGCTCCGCCCAGTCCGAGCACCCCGGCCGCTTCGTCCTGGTGGACCTGGGAGACGGCGACCAGCCGGTCCTCGTACCCGACGAGCCGCAGGTGGCCGTGCGCGGAGGCCGGGCGCTCGTCCCCCGGCTGGCCAGGACCGGCCCCGCGACCGGCGCCGGCCTGCCGCGCCTGGACGGCACCGTCCTGATCACCGGCGGCACCGGGACCCTCGGCGGCCAGATCGCCCGCCACCTCGTACGCGAGCACGACGTCCGGCGGCTGCTCCTGCTCGGCCGCCTCGGACCCGCCGCCCCCGGGGCCTCGGAGCTCGTGACCGAGCTGCGCGGGCTGGGCGCCGACGTGACCGTGACCGCCTGTGACGCGGCCGACCGCGACGCGCTCGCCACGGTCCTCGACCGGACCCTCGACCTGGTGGCCGTCGTGCACGCCGCCGCCGTCCTGGACGACGGGATCGTCGAGTCGCTGGACCCCACCCGCCTCGACGCCGTCATGCGCCCCAAGGCGTACGCCGCGCTGAACCTGCACAAGCTCACCCTCGGGCGGGACCTCGGCGCGTTCGTGCTGTTCTCCTCGCTCTCGGGGGTCCTGGGCGCGCCCGGCCAGGCCGGATACGCCGCCGCCAACGCCTACGTCGACGCCCTCGCCCAGCACCGCCGCGCCCTGGGACTGCCCGCCGTCTCCCTGGCCTGGGGGGCGTGGGAGCAGCGCAGCGCGCTCACCGGTGACCTCGACGACACCGAGGTCACCTGGTGGACCGAGAACGGCGTCACCCGGATGCCGACCGAGGAAGGTCTCGAACTCTTCGACGCCGCCCTCGCCGTCGGCGCGCCGCTGCTCGTCCCCGCGCGCCTGGATCCTCGCGAGGCAAGCCGCCCGGCCGACGCCCCGCTCCCGCCGCCGCCGCTCAGGAGCCTCGTCCGCGCCCCCGTGCGCCGGGCCGCCGACGCCGCACCGGCGCTCGCCGAGCTCGCGGAGCTCGGCGAGCGGGAGCTGCTCGACCTGGTGCGGGCCCAGGTGGCCGACGTCCTCGGCTACGCCGATCCGAGCCAGGTGGAGACCGGCACCGCGTTCAAGGACCTCGGCTTCGACTCCCTGCTCGCGGTGCGGATGCGCAACCGGCTGAACCAGGTGACCGGGCTGCGGCTGCCCGCCACCATCGTGTTCGACCACCCGACGCCCGAGGCCCTCGCCAGGTACCTCGGGGCGGGCAGGCCCGAACCCCGCGAGGCCCCTCGCCCCGTCCCGTCCGGCGAACCCGTCGCGATCGTGGGGATGGCCTGCCGTTTCCCCGGCGGGGTGCGTTCGCCGGAGGACCTGTGGCGGCTGGTCGCCGAGGGCGGGGACGCCATCGGAGACTTCCCCACCGACCGGGGCTGGCAGGCCGTCTACCACCCCGATCCCGACCATCGGGGCACCAGCTACGCGCGCTCCGGCGGTTTCCTCCACGACGCCGGGGAGTTCGACGCGGAGTTCTTCGGGATCTCCCCGCGTGAGGCGCTGGCGATGGATCCGCAGCAGCGGTTGCTGCTGGAGACCTCGTGGGAGGCGATCGAGCGTGCCGGGATCGACCCTTCGTCGTTGCGCGGCAGCCAGACCGGTGTCTTCGCCGGTGTGATGTACCACGACTACGTCACGGACCCGCGGGCCCTGCCCGAGGAGCTTGAGGGCCACCTGCTCTCCGGCAACGTCGGCAGCATCGCCACCGGCCGGGTCGCCTACACCTTCGGCCTGGAGGGCCCGGCGATCACGGTGGACACGGCCTGCTCGACCTCGCTCGTCGCGCTTCACCTCGCCGCCGCCTCGCTGCGCCAGGGCGAGTGCTCGCTCGCCCTCGTCGGCGGCGTCACCGTGATGCCCACGCCCACCCCGTTCATCGAGTTCAGCCGCCAGCGCGGCCTCGCCCCCGACGGCCGGTGCAAGCCGTTCTCCGTCGCCGCCGACGGCACCGGCTGGTCGGAGGGGGCGGGGGTGCTCGTCGTCGAACGCCTCTCCGACGCGCTGCGCAACGGTCATCGGGTGCTGGCGGTGGTACGGGGTTCGGCGGTGAACCAGGACGGGGCGTCGAACGGGCTGACCGCCCCGAACGGCCTGGCACAGGAGCGGGTGGTACGGCAGGCGCTGGCCAACGCGGGACTGACGGCCTCGGAGGTGGACGCGGTCGAGGCGCACGGGACCGGGACCACGTTGGGTGATCCGATCGAGGCGCAGGCGCTGATGGCCGCCTACGGATCGGGCCGGGAGCGTCCGCTGTGGCTGGGGTCGGTGAAGTCGAACATCGGTCATACGCAGGCGGCCGCTGGGGTGGCCGGTGTGATCAAGATGGTGATGGCGATGCGGCATGGGGTGTTGCCGCGGACGTTGCACGCGGAGGAGCCGTCGCCGCACGTGGACTGGTCCTCGGGTGCGGTGTCGTTGCTGACCGAGGCACGGGAGTGGCCCGGAGCCGACCGTCCCCGGCGGGCCGGGGTCTCCTCCTTCGGCGCCAGCGGGACGAACGCGCATGTGGTGTTGGAGCAGGGGCCGGTGGCCGAGGTTCCGGAGGCTCCTGAGGGTTCTGGGGAGGTCGGTCCGGTGCCGTTGGTGGTGTCGGGTCGGTCGGTGGGTGCGGTGGGGGAGTTGGTGGGGGCGGTTCGGGGTCGGGTGGTGTCGGCGGGGGCTGGGCGGGTGTTGGCCGAAGGTCGGGCGCGGTTTGAGCATCGTGGGGTGGTGGTGGGTGCTCAGGTGGTTCAGGGCCGGGTTCTCAGCGGTGCTGGTGGTGGGGTGTTTGTTTTTCCGGGTCAGGGGTCGCAGTGGGTGGGGATGGGTGCGGGGTTGCTGGAGTCCTCGCCGGTGTTCGCGCGGCGGTTCG
>NZ_JBIAQI010000083.1:0-4268 GCF_042888905.1 Streptosporangium sp. NPDC002721 | reverse complement strand
GCAGCCCTTCCAAGGCCGGCCATCTCTGCAAGGCCATCGCCGTCCTTCAGAACCACCGTGTCGCTCACGCCACCCGAGGATGAAAAACATTCAGTACTCAGTGTTCTCCGCGTCCAAGCGTTTGAGGGGCCACGGTGATTCCGGACAGCCATGTTATGAGCGCAGCTTATGCGGCTATGTGGGTTGCGAGGGCCTCGTTGAGAACCTCCAGGGGCGGCCGGTAGCCGAGCGCCGAGTGCAGGCGCCGACGGTTGTAGAACCCTTCGATATAGCGGATTACCTGGCTTTTCGCCTTGGCCCGGGTGGTGAAGACAAAGCGGTGCAGCCACTCGTTCTTGATCGCGCTGAAGAACGACTCGGCCATCGCGTTGTCCCAGCAGAGGCCGGTGCGGCCGACCGAGCGGCGGATGTCCAGGTCGGTCAGGAACCGGCCGAACTCCTCGCTGGTGTAGTTCGAGCCACGATCGGTGTGGAACACAGCGCCGGGCTGGAGCAGGCCGGTGTCGACCGCCATCCGGATCGCGTCCTTGGCCAGGCTGGTGCGGTAGTGATCGGCCATCGCCCAGCCCAGCACCGCCTTGCTGTGGCAGTCGATCACAGTGGCCAGGTAGAGGAAGCCCTCCCAGGTGCGGACATAGGTGATGTCGCCGACCAGCTTGACGCCCGGCCGCTCAGCGGTGAAGTCACGGCTGACCAGGTCCGGGATTCCGCAGAAGTCGCCACCGGGCACGGTGGTGGCCGGCCGGAACGCGCGGGTCTGGGCCGGCATCAGGCCCTGCTCGCGCATCAGAGCGCGGACCAGTTCGGCCGAGCAGTGCTCACCACGACGGGCCAGGGCGGCGTGGACGCGCCGATACCCGTAGGTCTCGAGCGCGCCGGCGAAGATCTCGGCGACCGACGCGGCCAGCAGAGCGCGGCGTTGCGCGGTGGCCGAGGCCGGCCGCTCGCGCCACTCGTAGTAGCCCGAGCGAGACACCCCCAGCCAGGCGCACATCTTCACGATCGAGTGGCAGGCCTTCTCCGCGTCGATGAGCTCGTACTTGGCGAGCGTCATCGAGTCTCGGCCGCGAAGAAGGCTGCGGTGCACTCAACCCATCAGCGCAACAGTGGGGCGAGTCTATCGGCCGGGGTGTCGAACTCGAGGGTCTTGCGGGGGCGGGTGTTCAGCTTGTGGGCGATCCGGTCGAGATCATCTTGAGTGAGATCGGCCATGCTGGTGCCCTTGGGAAAGTACTGACGCAGCAGCCGGTTCGTGTTTTCGTTCGTACCGCGCTGCCAGGGACTACGCGGATCGGCGAAGTAGACCTGCAGGCCGGTCGCCGCGGTGAGATCTTTATGCCCGGCCAGCTCCATCCCGCGATCCCACGTCAATGACCTGCGAACTTGTTCGGGCAACTTGGTCATCGTCGCTGCCAGCCTCTTCGTGACGGTGACCATGTCCCTGCCATCGAGTTGAACCAAGACGGTGAAGCGCGTCGTGCGTTCCACCAGCGTGGCGATCTGGGTCAAACCCCGGCCCAGCAGCAGGTCGCCCTCCCAATGGCCGGGGATCGCCCGGTCGTCAGCCTCAGCCGGACGCTGACTGATCGAGGCGGCGTCCTTGATCTGAGAGCGCCATTGGCCGGTGACGGTGTTGTGGACGTTCCTGCGGGTGGGCCGGCCCGAACGTAGGTGCTTGGTCAGCTCCTTGGCCAGCACGCCGCGGGCCTGGATGAACAACGACTTGTAGATCGTCTCGTGACTCACCCGCATCCCCGATCCCGACCCATAGGACTTCCTCAGATACCCGGCGATCTGTTCGGGCGACCAGTCCTGGGCCAGTTTCTCCGCGACCAGCCGCCGCAGTGCCGGATGCCGGGCCAGCAGGCACAGCCTGGGCCGCCGGGCCCGCACCCAGGAGCGGTCTTCAGCATCGACGGCCCGATACCGGGCGACGCCTTTGTTGCGGGCGATCTCTCGGCTGATCGTCGAGGCGGGCCTGCCCAGGGCGCGGGAGATGGACCGCATTGACTCGCCTCGTGCCAGACCGCGGGAGATCTCCTCACGCTCAGCGAAACTCAGCGTCCCAGACCGCCTGCGCCGCAGCGGTGGGACGTATCCGCCATTGGACTTGACGACCGTGAAGACCGAGCCCGGTGGCTTGTCCAGCGCCCTGGCGATCTGACTGATCGACTCGCCCGCCTTCCACCGGTCCCACAGCTCCCGCTTCTGCGCATCCGACATCCCCGGGCGGCCCATCCTCGCCACGCAACACCTCCGCGATCATCATCCCGAATGGTGTTGCGCTGACGGGTTGAGTGCACCGCCGCTTTTTTCAAGAAGACCAACTTCTCGCGCAGCTCGGCGTTCTCCCGCTCCAGCTCCCGGATCCTGGCCCGGTCCGGTCCGGCAACCGGCCGCGGCTGCTCGTCCTGAGCGCTCACGATCCGATGCCGGTTCACCCAGCTGCCCAGGGTGCTGGCGTTGATGTCGAACTCGCGCGCCACCGACGCGACCGTCCGCTCGCCCTCCAACACCAGGCGGATGGCCTCGTCCTTGAACTCCGGTGAGAACTGCCTACGACGCCTCGTCACGTACCTACCTCTTCCAGACTTTCATCAGCTTATGTAGCTGACTGTCCGGAATCTGCTGGGCACCTCAGTTCGACCACGACGAATCGATTGGACAGGGTGAGTCCACCCAACAAAGCATGCAGGTCTTCAGAGATCGGGTTCTCCACAGTGTCGTCACGTTCATTGAACGCTCGCGCTTTCGAGGTCATGGCGCACAAGATAACAACGCTTCGTGCCTCTGGCGGGGGCGCTCCAGCTCCGAGATCATCGCCAAGGGCAAGAGCCAAGTTTGTAGATGGTTAGGTGTCGGATCCTCTCGCCGTCGTTTCAGGGCAAGCCCCTGCCCACTCCCCGGAGGGGCACGACGGCGACGAGAAGATCCGGCGGGGGATCAGGCCCCTCCGGGGAGCAACGCCCTCCATATATCGTTGGACTGCCGGATCGGCCATCGACAGGTCTCGTGTACTTCCGGGTTGCCGTCCAGTTGGAACATGCGCCGGGTGAAGCCTTGCCCGGTCTGGCACAGCTCGTACAGCGTGGCCCGGCACCGGCAGGTTCAGGCTCGTCCAGGCGCGCCGTCTTCTGACGAAGAGCATGCGGGCTTTGCGGACAGCGGAGTCATCGGTCGCTCATCCCTGACCACCACCGAGAAGGCGAAGCCCTTCTCGAAGGTCTCACCAACGGCTGCCGCGAGGTGCTCGATCTCTTCGCGAAACCCTGAGCTGCGCGAGACGCGAGGCGTCACCGAAGGGCTACCCCACCTTTTTGAACACTGGCGTATGATCATGCTGTGACAGTGCACCGGATGCGCAAAGAACTGGCGCTGATATACGTCGCCATAAGCACCTCGGTAATCGTGGCTGGTTTCTGCACGGCGTTGGTATTCAAGAACTTCTCTCTGTGGGACGCGTTCAAAGCCACTCTCGACATGGGCCAATCCCTGATGATCATTCTGCTTGCCACGTCCTTGGGCGTTACCGTGGGGCGTCTGTTCAGGTTCATGGAGAGTGGAAGATAGCGTCCGGGAGGAACGCTTCGACTCTGGGTGACCACCAGTCAAAAACGGTTGCGTGGCGGCTCGGTAAGGGCTGATCTCAAGACTGGTCGCGACCCTCACGATCGCCTTGCGATGGACAATCATCGTATGTGGCTGGGTCTGGGACTTTGCTCTTCGGCTCCGGCTCACCGGGCACCAGGGCAACGAGGACACAGATATCTCCCGTGCCCGTTGCGTGCCCATCAGGAGGGTGATCAAGGGGGCCTTGACGCTGCGCCACGGCGATGCCAGCATCCAGCCACTATGACTGTCGACTCCTCGAATCCGGACGAGCAAAACTACAGGCCTCTGGCCTTCGTTCTCATCCTGCTCAGCTCGATTCTCATGGTCATGCCGATTCACGTCGTGATCGCGATAAGTGATTCCGGGCTGCGGCAACCGTTCACTCCGGTGTTTGTTCCGGCATTGGTCTTGGTCGGGTTGCCTGCGCTCGGGGCTCTCGGCGGAGCCTTCCTGAGATTTCAGGGACCTGGTGGCAGGTTCTTCGGAATCACACTGGGGATTTTTCTCGCCAGCGTTATCCTGATGGCACTGCTCGTTTGCTGGGTTTTCCACTCCGTCGACTGAGGTGATCTCAGCGACTTTCACGTTGGGTAGCTGTGTTCGAAATGAGTGAGGACGAGTGCGGCTTTGACGATGTCGCCGATTCTGCTGGGGCT
>NZ_JBIAQI010000082.1:0-4547 GCF_042888905.1 Streptosporangium sp. NPDC002721 | reverse complement strand
CCCTCACATGAACACCCAACCGCTCGGCCTGCACCCGCAACACCGACCCACTCCTGGCCGACAACGGCCACACCACCACCCCACCCTCCTGAACAGGGGCGACAACCTCCTCCGCAGGGGCCTCCTCCAACACCACGTGCGCGTTCGTGCCGCTGAACCCGAACGACGACACCCCCGCCCGCCGGGGCGCCCCGGTCTCCGGCCACGGGATCGTCTCGGTCAGCAGGGCGAGCCCGCCGCCGGCCCAGTCGACGTGCGGGGTGGGGTTCTCGGCGTGGAGGGTGCGCGGGAGAGTGGCGTGCCGCAGCGCCATGACCGTCTTGATGACCCCACCGACGCCGGAGGCTGCCAGCGTGTGGCCGATGTTGGACTTCAGCGCGCCGAGCCGGAGCGGACGGCCCGCGGGCCGCTCGCGACCGTACGTGGCCATGAGGGCGCGGGCCTCCACCGGGTCACCGAGGGCGGTGCCGGTGCCGTGGGTCTCGACCGCGTCGACGTCGGCGGCGGAGAGCCCGGCGTTCGCCAGCGCCAACCGTACGACCTGCTGCTGGGCGGTACCGTTGGGCGCGGTCAGGCCGTTGGAGGCGCCGTCCTGGTTGAGCGCGGAGCCGCGGACCACGGCCAGCACGCGGTGGCCGTTGCGCAGGGCGTCGGACAGCCGTTCCAGGACGAGCATGCCGGCACCCTCGGCCATGCCCATGCCGTCCGCGTCCGCGGAGAAGGGCTTGCACCGGCCGTCGGGGGACAGCACGCGCTGGCGGCTGAGTTCCACGAACGCCCCGGGGGTGGACAGCACGGTGGCGCCGCCGCTCAGCGCGAGGGAGCAGTCGGACTGGCGGAGGGCCTGGCAGGCGAGGTGCAGTGTGACCAGTGACGTCGAGCAGGCGGTGTCGACGGTGATGGCGGGACCTTCGAGGCCGAGCGTGTAGGCGATCCGCCCGGAGGCGACGCTGGGAACGACGCCGGTCGCGAAGTGCCCCTCCAGGTTCGCCGGGGCCTGCTCGAAGAGGGGGCCGTACTGATGGTGGTTGATCCCGACGAAGACACCGGTCTGGCTGCCGCGCAGCGAGGACGGGTCGATCCCGGCCCGCTCGAACGCCTCCCAGGAGGTCTCCAGGAGCAACCGCTGCTGCGGATCCATCGCCAGCGCCTCACGCGGAGAGATCCCGAAGAACCCCGCGTCGAACCGGTCGGCGTCGTCCAGGAAACTCGCCGCGCGGGCGTAGGTGCTCCCCGAGGTCGCGGGGTCCGGGTCGTACAGGGAGGCGAGGTCCCAGCCCCGGTCGGCGGGGAACTCACCGGCGGCTTCACGACCCGCGAGGACGAACTCCCACAGGTCCTCCGGGGACCGTACGCCACCGGGATACCGGCAGGCCATCGCGACGATGGCGATCGGCTCCCGGCTCCTGTCCTCGGTCTCCTTCAACCGCCGGTTCGCCCTGCGCAGCTCGCCGGTGACGCGCTTGAGATATTCGCGCAGCCTGTCCTCGTCCGCCACCGTGATCCCTCCCGATTCCTACGCGCCGAGCTCTCGGTCGATGAGATCGAAGATCTCGTCGTCGGTCGCGGACAAAAGGTCGTCTTCTTCCTCGTCGCCCGGGGTGCCGTCGTCCGTGCCGAGTTTCGCCAGCAGGGCCGCGAGCCGTTCGGCGACGACCGAACGCTCCTCGCCGCTGAGCGACGTGACCGCGGCCTCCAGGCGGTCGAGTTCGGCGTGCGGGGACAGCTCGGCGCCGACGAGCAGCGATCGCATGTGCCCGGCCAGCGCGGCCGGGTTGGCGTGCTCGAACACCACGGTGACCGGCAGGCTCAGGCCCGTCGCGGCGTTGAGCCGGTTGCGCAGCTCCACCGCGGTGAGCGATTCGAAGCCGAGTTCCCTGAACGCCCGGTCCGCGCCGATCGCCCGGGGCGAGGTGTGGCCCAGCGCTTCCGCGACATGAGCGATCACCATCCTCAGCAGCTCGCGTTCCTGCTCGGCGGGCGGCAGCGCGGCCAGGCGGCGGGCGTACGTCTCGTCCGGGCCCTCAGGTCCGTCGGTACGGTGCCGCGTTCCGGTGAGGTCGGCGACCAGCGGCCGGGGCCGGGCGGAGGCGAAGACCGGGGTGAACGTCTCCCAGTCCACGTCGGCGACCGCGGCGAAGGCCGCGCCGCCGGTCAGGACCCGGTCCAGGCGGTCCAGGGCCGTCGCGGGGTCGAGGGACGGCAGGCCCTGGCGGCGGAGCCGTTGCGGGTCCACCTGCTCGGCGAGGCGTTCGCTGTCCCAGACGCCCCAGGCGACCGAGGTCGGCCGGTGTCCGGGGCGGCCCCTGCCGTACGAGGCGTACGCGTCGAGGAAGGCGTTGGCGGCGGCGTAGGCGCCGTGGTCGCCACTGCCCCACACCCCGGCGATCGAGGAGAAGAGGACGAACGCGTCCAGCCTGTCGTGGTCGAGCAGCTCGTCCAGGTGTGTCGCGCCGTGCACCTTGGCGGCGACGGCGTCGGCGAACTCCCCGACCGTGGTCTCCGCCAGCGAGGCCAGCCGCGCCGCGCTCGCGGCGTGCACCACCGTACGCGGGGAGTGCCCGTCCGCCCGCAGCCGGTCCAGCAGTGCCGCGACCGCGTCCCTGTCGGCGACGTCGCAGCTCACGGTCGTGACGGTGACCCCCCTCTCCGCCAGCTCGCCCGCCAGCGCGTCCGCCCCCTCCGCGCCGGTGCCGCGCCGGGAGGCCAGCACGATGTGCTCGGCGCCGCGCGCCGCGAGCCAGCGGGCGAGGTGCGGCGCCAGCGCGCCGGTGCCGCCGGTGACCAGCGCGGTGCCGGACGTACGGAACCCCGCGGGCACGGTGAGCGGTGCCCTGACCAGGCGGCGGACGAGGACGCCGGTGTCACGGATCGCGACCTGGTCCTCGTCGCCGAGCCCGCCGATCCCGCCGAACTCGGCGAGCACCCCGCAGAGCCGGTCCCAGGCGGTGTCGTCGGGCATCTCGGGCAGGTCGGCGAGACCACCCCAGACGCGGGGCTGTTCGAGGGCGGCCACCCGGGCCAGCCCCCAGGTCTGGGCGTGGACCGGGCGCCGTACCGGATCGCCGGAGCCGGTGGACACGGCACCGGAGGTGACCGACCACAGCGGGACGGCCCATCCGGTCTCGGCCAGCGCCTGGACCAGGGTCAGCAGTCCGGCCACCCCGGCGGGCACGGCCGGGTGGTGGGCGTGGGGGGCCTCGTCGAAGGCGAGCAGGGAGAGGATGCCCGCGGGCCGGTCGCGACCGGCGAGCGTCCGCACGACCTCGTCGCGGTCCGCGGCGCCGTCCAGGACGAGCGTCACCGGCCGGGCTCCGTGCCGCTCCAGCGCCTTGGCCGCCGCCCGGACGAGAACGGGGTCGTGATCGCCCTCAGGTGCGACGACCAGCCACTCGCCGGTCAGCGCGCCCGCGGCCGGTGTGGCCGGTGTCTCCGCTGTTGTCGCGGCCGGATGCCAGGCGACGTCGTATCCCCAGGTGTCCCGCGTGACGGCGGGCTCGACCGGCCGCAGCCAGTAGTTCTTCCTCTGGAAGGGGTAGGTGGGCAGGTCGGCGTCCAGGTCCGGTCGCGCGTCGCCGAACGCCGGACTCCAGTCGACGTCGACGCCGTGGACGAACGCCTCCCCCAGCGACAGCAGGAACCGATCCATCCCTCCCTCGTCGCGGCGCAGCGTCCCTATCGCCGCACCCTCGACGTCGGCGGCTTCCAGGGACTGCTCCACGCCCAAGGTCAGTACCGGGTGCGGGCTCACCTCCACGAACACCCGATGCCCCGCCTCGATCAACCCCCGCGTCGCCTGCGCGAACCGCACCCGCTCACGCAGGTTACGGAACCAATACGCGCCGTCCAACGGCTCATCCAGCCACCGCCCACTCAACGTGGAAAAGAACGGCACCCGCGGCACCCGCGGCGAGATGTTCGCCAACGCCTCGACCAACTCCTCGCGAATCTCCTCCATCTGCGCCGAATGCGAGGCGTAGTCCACCGCGATCACCCGGCTACGCACCCCAGCCGCCTCACACTCGGCCACAAACCCCGCCAACACCCCGGCATCCCCGGACACCACCGTGGAGGCCGGACCGTTCTCCGCCGCCACCGACACCCCACCCCACCCCTTGATCCGCTCCTCCACCTGCGACGCGGGAAGAGCGACCGACGCCATCCCACCCCGGCCCGCCACCCGCGCCAGCAACCGGCTGCGCAACGCCACCACCCGCGCACCATCACCCAACGACAACCCCCCCGCCACCACCGCAGCCGCGATCTCCCCCTGCGAATGCCCCACCACCGCAACAGGCTCCACCCCAAAACCCCGCCACACCTCCGCCAACGACACCATCACCGCCCACAACACCGGCTGCACCACCTCCACCCGCTCCAAACCCACCCCCCCACACACCGCATCACTCAACGAGAAATCAACGAACGACCCCAACGCCTCCCCGCACTCGGCGAACCGCCGCGCGAACACCGGCGAGGACTCCAGCAACCCCGCACCCATCCCCACCCACTGCGACCCCTGACCCGGAAAAACAAACACCCCACCA
>NZ_JBIAQI010000081.1:0-4772 GCF_042888905.1 Streptosporangium sp. NPDC002721 | reverse complement strand
CGGGCCGGGAGAAGGAGGTGTCGGTCGCCGCCGTCAACGGCCCGTCCTCGGTGGTGATCTCCGGGGTGGAGGAGGCGGTGCTGGAGATCGCCGCCGCTCTGGAGGAGCGCGGGATCAAGACGCGGCGTCTGCGGGTCTCGCACGCCTTCCACTCGCCGTTGATGGACCCGATGCTGGAGGACTTCCGCGCCCTGGCCCGGACCCTGACCTACAGTCCGCCGCAGATCCCGGTCGTGTCCACCCTGACCGGGGAGACGGCCACCGCCGAGCGGCTGTGTTCGCCGGAGTACTGGGTGGAGCAGGTACGCGGCGCGGTCCGCTTCTCCGACGCCGTCCAGGTCTTGCACGCGCAAGGGGTGCGGGCGTATCTGGAGCTGGGTCCTGACGGGGTGCTGAGTGCGATGGCCGCCGACACCCTCGCCGCTCACGCGGACACGTACGGGGCGGACGCCGTGTTGGTGCCGGTGTTGCGTAAGGACCGCGACGAGCCGATGGCGTCCATGACGGCGCTGGCCGAGCTGTTCGTGCGCGGGGTGGCGGTGGACTGGCGGCAGCTGCTGGCGGGCGGTCGCCGGGTCGATCTGCCGACCTATGCCTTCCAGCACCAGCGGTTCTGGCCGAACGCCAGGCAGAACGGCGACGCCCGCGTGCTGGGCCTGGCTTCCGCTGGGCATCCGCTGCTGGGGGCGGCCGTGGGCTTGGCCGATTCGGATGGTTTGGTGCTGACGGGCCGCCTGTCGGTGAGGTCGCATCCGTGGCTGGCCGATCACGTGGTGGCGGGCTCTGTGGTGGTGCCGGGCACCGCGTTCGTGGAGCTGGCCGTGCGGGCGGGTGATCAGGTCGGTTGTGAGCTGCTGGAGGAGCTGACGCTGGCCGCCCCGCTGGTGCTGGGTGAGGATGACGCGGTCGTGGTGCAGATCGCGGTGGGTGCGCCGGAGGAGAGCGGTCGCCGGACCTTGAGTGTCTACTCCCGGTCGGCGCAGGCCGGGGAGGAGACGCCGTGGGTGCGGCACGCCACCGGCACGCTCGCCACGGGCACCGGGGTCGTCGCGCCGTTCGACGCGGTGGTGTGGCCCCCGGCCGGAGCGACCGCGATCGAGCTGGACGGGTTGTATGACGAGCTGGCCACCCGGGGGCTGGGGTATGGCCCGGTGTTCCAGGGGTTGCGGGCGGCCTGGCACGGTGCCGGTGGCGAGGTGTTCGCCGAGGTGGCGCTGCCCGAGCAGGTGGTGTCGGAGGCGGGGTCGTTCGGGGTGCATCCGGCTCTGCTGGACGCGGCGCTGCACGGCGTGGCTTTCTCGGGGCTGGATGATTCCGAGGGCGGCCGGTTGCCGTTCTCGTGGCAGGAGGTGAGTTTGCACGCTGCCGGGGCGTCGGTGTTGCGGGTGCGGTTGGTCCGGGCGGGTACCGACTCGATCACCTTGACGGCGGTGGATGCGGCTGGGGAGTTGGTGGTGTCGGCGCGGTCGCTGGTGTTGCGTCCGTTCTCGCCTGAGCAGTTGGTAGGTGTTGGGGGTGGTGTGGAGCGGGATTCGCTGTTCGGGGTGGACTGGGTCGCGTTGGCGGAGGTGTCGGGCGCGAGGGCCGGCGCGAGCATGGTCGAGCTGAGCGGGGATCTCGCCTCGCTGGATCCGGTGCCGGATGTGGTCACGTTCACCGTGGGATCGGCGGACGCCGGGAGCGTGGTGGAGTCGACGCACGAGCTGGTCGCCCGCGTTCTGGGCCTGCTGCAGGAGTGGCTGGCCGACGAGCGGTTCGGGGCCTCGCGCCTGGTGTTCGTCACCCGGGGCGCGGTCGAGGCGCGGGAAGGTGATGTGGTCGCCGATCTGGCGGCCGCGGCGGTGTGGGGTCTGGTGCGGTCGGCGCAGTGGGAGGAGCCGGGCCGGTTCGTGCTGATCGACGCCGAGGGTGAGGTCTCCTCCTCGGTGCTGGCCGGAGTGCTGGCTTCGGGTGAGTCGCAGGCGGCGGTGCGTGAGGACGCGGTGCTTGTTCCTCGCCTGGCGAGAGTGTCGCCGGGCGATGAGTATGCCCAGGCATGGGATCCGGATGGCACGGTGTTGATCACTGGTGGGACCGGTGGTCTGGGTGGTCATCTGGCCCGGCACCTGGTGTCCGAACGAGGCGTACGGCATCTGCTGCTGACCAGCCGCAGGGGCCCGGACGCGCCCGGCGCGGTGGAGTTGCGGGCCGAGCTGATCGCCCACGGTGTCGAGGTCACGGTCGCCGCCTGTGACATGTCCGACCGGGAGGCGGTGGCGGCTCTGTTGGCGGGAGTGGACGCCGAGCACCCGCTGACGGCGGTGGTTCACACCGCGGGTGTGCTGGCCGACGGCACGATCCCGTCGCTGACACCCGAGCGGCTGGAGACGGTGCTGCGGCCGAAGGTCGACGCGGCCTGGCACCTGCACGAGCTCACCCGGGACCTGGATCTGGCGGCGTTCGTCGTGTACTCGTCCTTGTCGGGGGTGATGGGCTCGGCCGGGCAGGGCAACTACGCGGCCGCGAACGCGTTCGTGGACGCGCTGGCTCAATACCGGCGCGCCGAAGGGCTGCCCGCGCTGTCGCTGGCGTGGGGTGCCTGGAGTCAGGACGTCGGGATGACCGGCACGCTGAGCGACGCCGATACGCGCAGGATGGCGCGGGCGGGCATGCCGCCGCTGTCGGTGGAGCAGGGCCTGGCGCTGTTCGAGGCCGCTGTCGGGTGTGAGCGCGCGGTGCTGGTGCCGGTCCGGCTGGATCTGCCGTTGATGCGCGGCCATGGCGAGGTTCCGGCGTTGTTGCGGGGTCTGGTGCGGGGTGGTCGTCGCTCGGCGGCGTCGGGCTCGGCGGTGGCCGCGACGTTGCTGCAGCGGCTGGCCCCGCTGGGGGCGACCGAGCGTGTCGAGGTCCTGGTGGACCTGGTCCGCGGTCAGGCCGCCGCCGTCCTCGGACACCCCGACTCCGCGACGGTGGACGTCCGGCGGGAGTTCCGCGAGCTGGGTTTCGACTCCCTCACCGCGGTGGAGCTGCGTAACCGGCTGAACGCGGTGACCGGGTTGCGGTTGTCGGCGACGTTGGTGTTCGACTATCCGACGCCGAGCGTGCTGGCGGAGTTCCTGCTGGCGGAGCTGTTCGGCGAGGACGCCGATGTGGTGGTTCCCGTCGGGATCCGGCCGGTGGCCGATGACCCGATCGTGATCGTGGGGATGGCCTGCCGCTATCCGGGTGGGATCGCCTCTCCTGAGGACCTGTGGCGGCTGGTGGCCGAGGGCGGGGACGCGATCTCTCCGTTCCCGACCACGCGAGGCTGGGATCTGGCGGCGTTCTACAATCCGGACCGGGAGAGCCGGGGAACCAGTTACGTGCACGAGGGTGGTTTCCTGCACGAGGCCGGGCAGTTCGATCCAGGGTTCTTCGGGATCTCGCCGCGTGAGGCGCTGGCGATGGATCCGCAGCAGCGGCTGCTGCTGGAAGCCTCGTGGGAGGCGTTCGAGCGGGCCGGGATCGACCCGACCTCCCTGCGCGGCAGCCGTACCGGGGTGTTCGCCGGGTTGATGTATCACGACTACGCGATGAGCGCTGATCTGCCGCCGGAGGCGATGGGTTTCATCAGTACGGGTACGTCGGGCAGTGTGGCGACCGGCCGGGTCTCGTACGCGCTGGGGCTGGAGGGCCCGGCGGTGACGGTGGACACGGCGTGTTCGTCGTCGCTGGTGGCGACGCACATGGCGGCCCAAGCCCTGCGGTCGGGGGAGTGCTCGCTGGCGTTGGCCGGTGGGGTGACGGTGATGGCCACCCCGGGGGCGTTCATCGGTTTCAGCGCGCAGGGTGGGCTGGCCGGTGATGGGCGGTGCAAGTCCTTCGCCGACGCGGCCGACGGGGTGAGCTGGTCCGAGGGTGTGGGCATGCTGGTGCTGGAGCGGCTGTCGGACGCGCGGCGCAACGGCCACGAGGTGCTGGCGGTCGTGCGTGGGTCGGCGGTGAACCAGGACGGCGCGTCCAACGGGCTGACGGCGCCGAACGGTCCGTCGCAGCGGCGGGTGATCCGCCAGGCGCTGGCCGGGGCTGGGCTGTCGGTGTCCGAGGTGGACGCGGTCGAGGGTCACGGGACCGGCACGACGCTGGGTGATCCGATCGAGGCGCAGGCGCTGCTGGCGACCTACGGCCAGGATCGGGATGAGGATCGGCCGTTGTTGCTGGGGTCGATCAAGTCGAACCTCGGTCACACGCAGGCGGCGGCGGGTGTGGCGGGTGTGATCAAGATGGTCATGGCGATGCGGCATGGCACGCTGCCCAAGACGCTGCACGTCGATGCCCCCTCCTCGCACGTGGATTGGGCCTCGGGCGCGGTGGAGGTGCTGACCGAGCCGACCGAGTGGCCGGAGACGGGTCGTCCGCGTCGGGCGGGTGTGTCGTCGTTCGGGATCAGCGGCACCAACGCGCACGTGATCCTGGAGCAGGGCCCGGAGACCTCGCGTGCCGAGGCGGAGACGCCGGCCACGGACATGCTGCCGGTGGTGGTGTCGGGTCGTACGGCGGAGGCGTTGCGGGCGCAGGCCGGGCGGCTGGCCGTGCACGTGGAGGACCGAGGTGAGGTGGCGCCGGCCGACATCGCGTTCTCGCTGGCCACGACGCGGTCGGTGTTCGAGCATCGGGCGGTGGTGCTGGCCGACGGTCGCGAGAGCGTGCTGGCGGGGTTGGGTGCGCTGGCCGAGGACCTGCCGGGGGCGGGTGTGGTGCGTGGCGTCGCGGCAGCGGAACCGAGGCTGGCGGTGTTGTTCACCGGTCAGGGC
>NZ_JBIAQI010000080.1:0-5234 GCF_042888905.1 Streptosporangium sp. NPDC002721 | reverse complement strand
TCTCCGGAGGAGTTGTGGGAGCTGGTGGCTTCGGGCCGGGACGCGGTGTCGGGGTTTCCGGTGGATCGTGGGTGGGATCTGGAGCGGTTGTTCGACGATGATCCTGATCGTGCGGGTACGTCGTACGCGCGGTCGGGGGCCTTTCTGCATGAGGCGGGGGAGTTCGACGCGGGGTTCTTCGGGATCTCTCCGCGTGAGGCGTTGGCGATGGATCCGCAGCAGCGGTTGTTGCTGGAGACCTCCTGGGAGGCGTTCGAGCGGGCCGGGATCGACACGCCCTCGCTGCGCGGCACCGACACCGGGGTCTTCGTCGGGTTGATGTACCACGACTACTCCGCGCGCCTGCTCACCACACCCGCCGACCTGGAAGGGCACATCGGCATCGGCAACTCCGGCAGCGTCGCCTCCGGCCGCCTGGCCTACACGTTCGGCCTGGAAGGACCGGCGGTGACGGTGGACACGGCGTGTTCGTCGTCGCTGGTGGCGTTGCACTGGGCGATCCAGTCACTGAGGCGGGGAGAGTGCTCGATGGCACTCGTCGGCGGCGTCGCGGTCATGGCGAAGCCCGACGCCTTCGTCCAGTTCAGCAGGCAACGCGGCCAGGCCCCCGACGGGCGGTGCAAGTCGTTCGCGGGTGCTGCGGATGGTACGGGGTGGGGTGAGGGTGTGGGGGTGCTGGTCGTGGAGCGGCTGTCGGATGCTCGGGCGAACGGTCGTCGGGTGTTGGCGGTGGTGCGGGGTTCGGCGGTGAATCAGGACGGGGCGTCGAACGGGTTGACGGCGCCGAATGGTCCTTCTCAGCAGCGGGTGATCGGTCAGGCGTTGGCGGATGCGGGGGTGGCGGCCTCGGGTGTGGATGTGGTGGAGGGGCATGGGACGGGGACGCGGTTGGGTGATCCGATCGAGGCGCAGGCGTTGCTGGCCACCTATGGCCGGGGTCGGGATCGGCCGCTGTGGTTGGGGTCGGTGAAGTCGAACATCGGTCATACGCAGGCGGCCGCTGGGGTGGCCGGTGTGATCAAGATGGTGATGGCGATGCGGCATGGGGTGTTGCCGCCCACGTTGCATGTGGATGAGCCCTCGCCGCACGTGGACTGGTCCTCCGGATCGGTGTCGCTGCTGACCTCACCCGTGTCGTGGCCGGAGATAGACCGTCCAAGGCGGGCGGGGGTGTCCTCGTTCGGGATCAGCGGCACGAACGCGCACGTCATCGTGGAGGAGGCACCCGCCGTCGCGGAGGAGGTCGTCGCTCCCGTCGACGGGATGCCGGTGGTGCCGCTGGTCGTGTCGGCTCGGTCGGCCGGGGCGCTGGCCGAGAGCGTGAGGCGGGTGTCGGAGGCGGCCGGGGATCGGGTGGACGTGGGATGGACGCTGGCCCGGCGCACGGTGCTGGAGCACCGGGCGGTGCTGCTGGACGGCGAGGTGGTCTCCGGGGTGGCGGGTCCGGGTGGGTTGGGGTTCTTGTTCACGGGTCAGGGTGCTCAGCGGGCAGGGATGGGCCGGGAGCTGTATGAGGCGTTCCCGGTGTTCGCGGCGGCTTTCGACGAGGTGGACGGTCACGTCGAGGGTTCGTTGAAGGAGATGGTGTTCTCCTCGCAAGACGGCCTACTGGATCGGACGCAGAACGCTCAGATCGCGTTGTTCGCCCTTGAGGTGGCGTTGTTCCGGTTGCTGGAGTCGTGGGGGGTGCGGCCGGATCTCCTGTTGGGGCATTCGGTGGGGGAGTTGGCGGCGGCTCATGTGGCCGGGGTGATGTCGTTGCGGGATGCGGCCGGTCTGGTGGTGGCGCGGGGCCGGTTGATGCAGGCGCTCCCTGCGGGTGGAGCGATGGTGGCGTTGCAGGCCACCGAAGCAGAAGTGCTGCCTCTTCTGCATGGCATGGTCTCGGTGGCGGCGGTCAATGGCCCGCAGGCCGTCGTCGTCTCCGGCGACGAGAGCGCAGTGGCGGAAATATCCGCTTATTTCACCGCTCGGGGTCGTAAGACCCGTCGCCTGCGGGTCAGTCATGCCTTCCATTCCCCCTTGATGGAGCCGATGCTGGGGGACTTCCGCCGGGTGGCCGAGGCCGTGACCTACCGTCCTCCCTCGATCCCGGTGGTCTCCAACCTGACCGGTGAACCCGTCACGGACTTCTCCGCCGATTACTGGGTGCGGCACGTGCGTGAGGCGGTGCGGTTCGCCGATGGTCTGGCTTATCTGCGGGCTGAAGGGGTGGAGACGTTCGTCGAGCTGGGCCCCGATGGTGTGTTGTCGGCGTTGGGTGAGGAGGGGGTGTTCCTCCCGGTGTTGCGCAAGGACAGGCCGGAGGCCGAAACCCTGGTGACGGCGCTGGCGAGGGCGTTCGTGGCCGGTGCGAAGGTCGACTGGAAGGCGTACTACGCGGGCAGCGGCGGGAAGCTGGTCGACCTGCCGACCTACCCCTTCGAGCACCGGCGCTACTGGCTGGAGGCCACCGCGGGCGACGGGCCGCGACCCGGTGGGCATCCGCTGCTCGACGTGGCGGTGCCGCTGGCCGACGGTGACGGTGTCGTACTGACCGGTGAGCTGTCCAGTACGGGGCGGCACGGATGGCTGGCGGACCACATGGTCGCCGGGAGCGCGGTGGTCCCGGCGACGGTCCTGGTCGAGCTCGCGGCGCACGCCGGTGACCTGGTGGGCTGCGAGACGCTTGAGGAGCTGAACCTCGAACTCCCGCTGGTCCTCCCCGAGCGCGGTGCCCGCCAGGTGCAGGTGTCCGTGGCCGCGCCGGACGAGCGAGGACGGCGGGCCCTGACCGCGTACAGCCGCCTCGACGACGAGCCGTGGGCACGGCACGCGACCGGCACGCTGGCCCCGGCCACCCCGGCGGAACCCGTCGAGCTGTCCGAGTGGCCCCCGAGAGGAGCGGAACCGGTCGACGTGGACGCCCTCTACGACGGTCTCGCCTCGGCCGGCCTCGAATACGGTCCGGCGTTCCAGGGGCTGAGGGCGGCCTGGCGGCGGGACGGGGTGCTCCACGCCGAGGTGGCCCTGCCCGCCGAGCGGGACACGACCGGGTTCCGCGTCCATCCCGCCCTGCTCGACGCGTGCCTCCACGTCCTCGCGGCGGGCCGGGAGACGGCCGCGCTGCCGTTCTCCTGGCGTGGCGTGCGGCTGAACGGCACGGACGCGACCTCCCTGCGCGTACGGATCGAGGACGCGGGCGACGCGGGCGTGTCCCTGGCCGTGGCCGACGACACCGGGCGGACGGTGCTGACGGCCGAGTCCCTGCTCCTGCTGCCACCGGCCATGGACGAGATCGCCGGAGCCGCCCACCGCGACTCGTTGTTCCGGGTGGAGTGGGTGCCGGTGGTGGGCGGTGAGGTGGTGTCGCCGGGGGTGGTGGTGCGGGTCGGTGCGGGCGGTGAGGGGGACGTGCCGTCGGTGGTGCGGGGTGTGCTGGACGAGGTGCTGGGGGTGGTGCGGGGGTGGGTCGAGGACGTGCGTTCGGGCTCGTCGCGGTTGGTGGTGGTGACGTGTGGCGGGGTGGCGGTGGGTCCGGGTGAGGGGGTGGATCCGGTGGCGTCGGCGGTGTGGGGGCTGATGCGGTCGGTGCAGGCGGAGTTCCCGGGGTTGTTCGCGGTGGTGGACGTGACGCAGGAGGGTGAGGTCCCGGATGAGCTGCCGGTGGGGGAGCCGGGGGTGGCGGTGCGCGGAGGCGTCCTGTACGCGCCGAGGCTGGTCCGGGCACGCGTGCTCCCGTCTTCTTGGAAGCTCGACGGCACGGTGCTGGTCACCGGTGGTACGGGGGCGTTGGGTGGTCTGGTGGCCCGTCACCTCGTCACCGAGCATGGGGTACGTGATCTGCTGCTGGTGAGCCGGGGTGGGGAGAAGGCGCCGGGGGCCGCGGGGTTGGTGGCGGATCTGGTGGCGTTGGGTGCCCGGGTCACCGTCGCGGCCTGCGATGTGGGTGATCGGGAGGCGTTGCGCGGGCTGCTGGAGGGTCTGGACCGGTCGCTGGCCGGTGTGGTGCACGCGGCGGGGGTGGTCGATGACGGGTTGGTCGGTGGGTTGACGCCGGAGCGTCTGGATCGGGTGTTCGGGCCGAAGGCGGACGCGGCCTGGCATCTGCACGAGCTGACCCGGCAGATGCCGCTGGCGGCGTTCGTGTTGTTCTCCTCGGCGTCGGCGACCTTCGGCAACGTGGGTCAGGGCAACTACGCGGCGGCGAACGCCTTCCTCGACGGTCTCGCCGCGCGTCGCAGGGCCGAGGGGCTGCCCGCGACCTCCCTGGCCTGGGGACTGTGGGAACACGGCATGGGCGCCGGCCTCGGGGAGACCGAGCGTGCCCGGCTGGCCCGTTCGGGTGCCGTGCCGCTGACCGAGGCCGAGGCACTGGCCCTCTTCGACGCGGCACTCACCCTGGACGATCCGGTGCCGCTGCCGATCCGGCTGGACCTGGCCGCGTTGCGCGCGCGACCGGATGACGTACCGCCGCTGCTGCGTGGCCTGGTGCGGCGCGCGGTGCGGCAGGCCGCCGAGACCCGCGGTGCCCGTCCCCTGGCCGACCGGCTGGCCGGGCTGCCCGCGGACGAACGGCGGCGGGTGGTGCTGGACATCGTGCTCGGGCACGTCACCGCGGTGCTGGGCCACGGGGAGACGGAACGGGTCGAGGCGGACCGGCAGTTCAGGGAACTCGGCTTCGACTCGCTCATGGGAGTCGAACTCCGTAACAAGCTCACCGCGGACAGCGGGCTGACGCTACCGGCCACGCTGGTCTTCGACCATCCGACTCCCGCGGCGATCGCCGAGCTTCTCCACGAGCACCTGTCCGCCAAGGACACCGAGCCGATCGACCAGGTCCTGGCCGTCCTGGAGGGGATCGGCGCCGACGACCGCCCGGCGGTCGCCGAGCGGCTGCGCGCGCTCCTCGCCGGCTGGAGGGACGGTGACGGCGGGGCCGCCGATCTGGCGGACGCGAGCGACGACGACCTTTTCGACCTGGTCGAGAACCTGGGGAGCTGACACCACATGTCGAACGAGCAGCAACTGCGTACCTACCTCAAACGGGCGATCACCGAGGCCCAGGACGCGCAGCGGCGGTTGCGGGAGGTCGAGGAGCAGCACCGCGAGCCCGTCGCGATCGTGGGGATGGCGTGTCGTTTCCCGGGTGGGGTGTCGTCTCCGGAGGAGTTGTGGGAGCTGGTGGCTTCGGGCCGGGACGCGGTGTCGGGGTTTCCGGTGGATCGTGGGTGGGATCTGGAGCGGTTGTTCGA
>NZ_JBIAQI010000079.1:0-5377 GCF_042888905.1 Streptosporangium sp. NPDC002721 | reverse complement strand
CTCGGCCAGCTCAGCCCGATCGACTACGAGAAGACGATAGATAGCCTGAAGTCTGCCGCCTGAAATCGGTGTCCACGTTTATGGGGGAAGCCCCGAGTGTCGCCGAGGCTCTTGGTCAGGTACTTCGACAGGTAGCCGATGCATTGGTCAGCGTCCGGCGATCCAGCGAGCACGCCCTGAACATCGACTTGAGTTCCGAAGCGGACCACGTGCAGCGGTTCGGCCGCCTCGTCGGTGCCGAGCTGGTCGAGTGCCTCGTCCCACGTTGGCAGCAGTTCCCCGGTCGCCGGATCGAGGTAGTCGCCGGCCTGGCCGTCCGGGTAGGGCTCAGCCCGTTCGGTCCGCTCACTCCAGACCGGCAGGTAGTCACCGTCGAAGCGGACTTCGTCGACGGACGGCCACCACACTTGGTGATAGGTCGCGGCGGCGATGGCCTTGACCTCCGCGCGCGGCATGGTCCCGCGGATCGCCATGTGCAGATGCGGGGCGAGCCGCTTCTGCGGTTCGACGGAGGCGAAGTACTGCACGTCATAGCCGGCCACCCGGCGCAGGTTCTGCACGAACCGGTCGACGAGCTTGGAGAAGTGCAGGGCATCGCGGGCAGCCGCCGCGTAGTCGTACGTGCTCGGGTTGACCGGCACACCGTTGCGAACGCGTCCGTACGAGGGAAGCGTCAGCGTGATGAACAAGGACGGCCGGTAGACCTTGCCGTCAGAGGCGATGAAGGTCCGCCCGAGGGTCGTGTCCTGCTTGGCCCGCTTGGGCAGATCCGGGGCATCCTGACGCCGCCTCGTCGAGCGCGAGCGTTTGGGAGTCGATCGCCCGCCCAGGACGTTGCCCCGCATCCCAGCGGCGTTGATCTCCGCATCGATCCCGGCTATCGCCTCGTCCCAGTCAAGGGTGTCCTCCCCGTCCCTCTCGGCCTCGTCCCGCTTGGCCTGCACGTCGGCCCGGAACTCGATCAGCCACCGCTGGTCTTCCGTGGAGGGATTGGGTTCGGCGATCGGTTCGTGGTCGAGGTGCCAGCCCTCCCGGCACTGCGCCCGGCGGAGCTGGCGGTTGCGGTTGGCACACGGCGGGCACTTGGCCTCCTGCGTGGCGCCGCAGGGGATGTTGAACGATTCGGAAGTGCCGGTGTGGGTGTCGAGGCGCCGCAGCTCGATCGGGCGGATGCAGACGCCGTTGTTCTTGGCGACCTCGATTGCGACGTCCAGGGCGAACGGCAGGGTGTCACGGATGAGGCGGGGCAAGGTGCGGTCGGAGCCATCGGGCGAGGTGGCGGACGGTGGAACGGTAGGGGTCTCGGTCACATGGCCTCCTCTCGATCGACCACGTCAGCGGTGATCCGGCAGGCGTCGCTGTAGGGGTCTTTGCGGAGCCGGGCGGTGTCGAGATCGACGATCACCGTCACTTCGGCGAGGTCGGAGCCGTTAAATGTCCGCAGCCGCCGGAAGGGCAGGCCCTCGATCTCGGCCGGGGTGCCGTGCAGGGTGACTCTCATCAGGCCCCCTCAACCGTCAGCGGCAGCGTGTCAGCGGTGAACACGGCGACCATGTCGCGGATATCGGCATCGGAGACGTAACCGGCACGGGCACGCATCGGCTCGGGTGAGGTCTCCAGGCGGGTGTAGGCGATGCCTGCGCCGAGGTCCGGCTGAGGTGAGATCAGGTCGGCCAGCGCGCCCCGATCGCGAGCGCCGTCACCGAGGACCATGTCCACCTGTTCGGACTCGTCCAGCCGCAGCGCGATCTTGTCGGGGAACAGGTTGCGGATGCTCAGCACGTCCTTGCGCGGGTCCTGCAACGCCGCCAGGACGCCGACCCCCACCGCACGGCCCTGCGTGGTCAAGGTCGCCAGTGCTGCCGAGATGCGGAGCTTGAGCCCCTTGTCGGACTGGTAGGCCGTCAGGAATGCCACCTCGTTGACCACCACCAGGACGAACGGGTCGTCGACGGTAGGGACGTGGTTGCGCTGCACTCCGGCGAACCGGCCCGCCCGCTCCTGCATGATCTTCACGGCTGCTTCCAGCAGATCGGCGCACGTGGCCGGGTCGGCGGCGTAGCGGTCGAACAGGTCACGGCCGAAGGACAGCTCCATCAGCTTGGGATCCAACGCCCAGATCTGCACCAGGCCCGCACGGACGGCAGGCAGCAGGCCCCGGATGGTGGACCAGATGATCGAGCCCTTGCCCGCCCCGGTGGCACCGGCGACCAGGACGTGAGTGCCGTGGACCTTGAGCCGCCACGGGGTGCCGTCCTCCTGCTTGCCGATCTCGACCGGCCCCACCGACGCCACGGCGGGAATCGGTAGAGCGGGTAAGGGGACGGCCAGCGGGTCGCGCCGAGGGAAGGCCAGCAGCAACCGGCCCGACCGGGCGACGGTCACCCGGCACGAGGTGGCGCCGAAGCCATGGGCCAGGTTCTCGATGCGGTCGGACCAGTCCTTGACCGACTGTCCGGCGAGCATCTTCACCGTGACCAGGTCCGCCCACGAGGTGCAGGTGACGCGGACGAGGCGAGGCAGGTAGTCACGGCCCCGCAGGTGACGGCCGAGACCGGATACGATCATCACCGGTTGCCAGTGCCGCCGGTAGATCCACACCCGTCGCCACCAGGCCAGCAGCCGCCAGCCCACCAGGCGCAGGAACGAGGCCCGATCGACCAGCCGCCACGTGGTGAGAGCGACGGGCACCAGGACGAGAAGCGCGATGCCCCACTGCCAGCCGTACAGCCAGCTCAGCGCGCCGGGAGCGACGGCGACGGGTGAGGCGATCGGGTAGCGCCACAGCAGCCGCACGGCACCGGCCAGCAGCCGCCAGGTGAAGATGACGATGGTGACGATGGCGGGGGTCTTGAGGACGGCCGGGCGGAACACCACAGCCGTGTCGGGGGTCGTGGTGACGAGGTGTTGCGCCTCGTCACCGGGCAGTTTTTTGAACATAGGCTTGAGCCCTCTCTTGATTTGCTGTCTGGGGAGACGAGGGGCCGCCGGAATGCCAGTTCCAGCGGCCCCGCTTACGTGTCAGGCCGCTTTGCCCTGGTCGGGCTCGTTGGTCGGGGTGGTGAACTTGCTCTCGACCGAGCGGGCGAACTGGTCGGCCTCGTGGGCGAGCTGGCGGGCGAACTCGACGTCGGAGGCCGTCACGAGGTCGCCGGCCGAGGTGGTGACCAGGAGCGAGACGGCGCCGAAGTCGAGCGCCAGGACCGGGGTCCGGGCCGGGTAGGGGTGGTTGGTGGCGCGAGCGCCACGGCCGGTGTTGAGAGTGATGGTGCTGATGCGGTGAGTCCTGCGACGCGTCATCAGGCAACGTCCTTTCCAGCGGTGGAGGTGTGCTTGGCGGGAGCGGAGGCGGCGGGGCCGGTGCGTGGGGCACGCATCTCGCGGACCTTGATGGAGTAGGCGAGACGTCCGGCGCCGTTGACATACGGGGTGGCGGTGACGTGGTCGAACTCGACCGGGGTGAAGGGCAGGTTCGGCATGGGGGCCGGCGGCACGGGCTGGACCGGGGAGAGGATCTTGACGGCCACGGTCTTCTGTCCGGGCTTGACGGTCGGGTCGGCGTCCATGACCGCGACCTGCCAGACGAGTTCTCCGGTGGTCTTGTCGCGGGACTGGACGAAGCGGCCGTTGGTGGAGGCGTCGAAGTCCTTGACCGCCTCGACCTCCCCGACGACGTAGCAGCCGTACGGGAAGACCTGGGCGAAGCTGACGGGGATCGGGCCTTGCAGAGCCATGATGGCACTCCTCTTATCAACTGACAGGCACTTAACCTATCAAGTGCTTTGAGAATAAGAGAGCCCGCTTGGTAGGTCAAGTACCTAAGCGGGCTCGCGGGGTGAGACTGAGCTAACCGATCGGATAGGCGTCTTCCAGCTCATGCCGATCGGCCGGAAGAAGCACCTCCGCCACGACGAGGGCAAGGCCGGCCGCATCGCGCACCGCCGCGTAGACGCACAACAGCGGGACGTTCTTCGGCATGCCGAGCCGCTTGACCTCCTCGGTCGTGGGCATGCGCGCAACGATCTGTTCCACGATGTGGTCGAAGCGCACCCCCTTGCGCGACTGGAGATGCTCGCGAAGCCCTTCGGGCAGCAGGTCAGCACTGGTCAGGTCGGTGCCCTCTGACAGCTCCAGTGGCAGCCACACCGAGACGATCTCGGTCGGTTCGCCGTTCCGGCTGACCAGGCGGCGCCGCAGGAACGCCTTGCTCTTCGGGGCGATGTCCAGCAGGGCCGCGATGCGGTTGGGTACGGCCAGTGCCGCCGCCTCCACCACCTCACCGTCGGAGGCATTTTCGGGACCGGTCAGGTACGCCTGTCCGGGGCGGGGCTGTTCCATCGAGGTCATCGCCGGGCGACCACGCACGAAGCGGCCCTTGCCCTGCTGAGAGTCGATCCAGCCCTGTTCGCGGAGCACGCGCAGTGCGGCGACGACGGTGGGCCGGGAGACACCGAACTCGTTGATGAGCTGGTTCTCGCTGGGCAGGAGTGAGCCCGGAGGGTAGTCCCCCGACTCGATGCGCCGTTGAAGTGCCTGAACAAGCTGGGCGTACTTCGGAGGCACGGACTCTAGTGACATTACGACCGTCCATCACCCGACAGGTTGTTTGACCAAGTCAGAGCGTAACCTGGCTTCCCCCGCCTGTCACGTCACCGGAAGGCAAGGGGAACAAGAGCAGAGAAGGTCCCGGCAGGCAGAGAGAGGGAAGAAGGGCGCCGCGGTTACACGGGTGGGGCCGCATACGCCGTCTCTGCTACCTGCCGGGACGTGATCAGACGCGACGGGGCAGCGGCAACGCTCTTCGGTGCCCTCCGCACCAAAGGACACCACCCCGCCGCGCCCGCCTATCGACCGACGTAATCGGCCAGGACTTGGGCAGCACCCGCCACGTCGCTGATCGGGTGGCGCTTCTCGGCCGACTGCCAGGAGTAGAAGGCGCCGCCGTAACCGACGAACACCCACACCGGCAGACCGACCTGTGGACGGGGGATCATCAGCGCACTGTCGTTGTCGCGCAGTTCGGCCCGTACGCCGAGCCGCAGCAACGCGTTCCGCAGCCGGGTGAGGGCATGCGCCTCGTTCTGCTGGCGTTCCTGCTGTAGGCAGGCCGCAGCGGTCTGCATGATCGGATTCATCTCACGTTCCTTTCGACCCGGCCGGTTGCGAGGCAGTCGAGACATTCCTGTTCTCCCTGCGTCTCGGGATCACCACCGCTCTCGCCGACGAGAAGGGCACGGCGCGAGCTGCGCAGCTTGGTTCCACGTCCCCGGCATGTGGGGCAGCCCTCCTTGGCAGGCTCAGGTGAGACATCGAGGGAGATAGCCTTCTGAGCTGTAAGTAGGGCGAGACAGGACCATTAACGATCGTGACCTTGACT
>NZ_JBIAQI010000078.1:0-5416 GCF_042888905.1 Streptosporangium sp. NPDC002721 | reverse complement strand
AGGGTGGCGAAGGCGGGATTACTGCCGTCGACGCCGTGCGGGGAGGCGTTGAAGGGATTGGCCATCGGGGCGTGGCCGCTGTCGACGAACCAGCGCTCCTTGAGCTCGCGGCCGTTCCAGTCGTAGGCGACCAGGGTGGTGCGGGTGTAGTAGCCGCGGGCGCCGGATCTGGGAGAACACCGTCGCCCGGCAGGCCCGCGACACCGCGGATCTGCTCGACCTGCTGGAACGCGGCGACGGCGAGCACCTGTCGCGGGCCTCGCTGATGGAGAGCCCGCCGCAGTCCCGGTGGGGCATGTGCGGCCACCTGCGCACACACGACGTCACCCACCCGATCGTCCACCCAGTCCACCCATCCGATCCGAGTTGATCGCCCGCCGGTGCGGCCCCGCTCGGGGCGCACCGGCGCCACCCCCACTCCCTGAGGAGCCCGGCGATGCCACGTGACACCGCCCACGTCCACTCCGCCCACCCCGTCCTTCTGTTGCTGCGCGTCCTGACGGCCGCCGCCCTGCTCGCGGCACCGGCCGCGTACGCGCCGCACGCCACGTCCGCGGCCGCCGCCCAGGCGGGCCGGACCTTCTACGTCGACGCCACCGGTGGCAACGACACGGCCTCCGGCCTGAGCGAGACGAGCGCCTGGAAGAATCTCAGCAAGGTGAACAGCACCACCTTCCAGCCGGGGGACCGCATCCTGCTGCGGGCCGGCCGCACGTGGAGCGGGCAGCTGTGGCCCCGGGGTTCGGGACAGAGCGGCGCCCCCATCACCGTCGACAGGTACGGCGAGGGCGCCAAACCCCGCATCAACGGTGCCGGGCAGGTGAACGACACCGTCCGCCTCTTCAACCAGGAGTACTGGACCATCCGCAACCTGGAGGTCACCAACCAGGTCCCCGCGACCGGCACTCCCGGCGCGAACCTGCGTGACCTGCGCGGCGTCCACGTCTCCGGCGACAACAGCCAGACCCTCGACGGGTTCGTCATCGACGCCGTGGACGTGCACGACGTCACCGGGCAGGTCAACTGGATCAGCGGCAGCGTCGAGGACAACGCGCCCGGGGTGCGTTTCAAGACCGGGTGGGACGGCTCGAAGAAGACCGGCGGCATCGTGTTCGACACGACCGTCCCCGACATCAACGCCCCTCCGGCCAGGGCGACCGTGCTGAACGACGTGGTGATCCAGAACTCCACGGTCGCCAACACCTCCTTCGCCGGCATCGTGTTCAAGCAGTACACCGGAGACGGCAAGAACGACGCGGGCGAGACGATCGCCAAGCCCACCGGCTGGGGCACCCGCCAGAGTGCGGACGACCCCAAGTTCACCCCGCACACGAACATCGTCATCAGGAACAACCACATCACCCAGGCCGGCACCGCCTACGGCTGCAACGGCATGTACCTCACCAACATCCGTGGCGGCCTCGTCGAGCGCAACGTCGTCTACCGCACCGGCACCTCCGGCATCGAGACCTACTACGCCGACGACGTGAGGGTGCAGTTCAACGAGGTGTACGAGACCCAGCAGAAGGCCGGCGGCGCCGACTCCAACGGCATCGACCCCGACAAGGGCACCACCCGGCAGGTCATCCAGTACAACTACCTGCACGGCAACGGCGACGGCGTGCTGCTGTGCCAGTTCGCCTTCGGCGACGCCGTGGTCAGGTACAACGTGATCGCCGGCAACACCCGCTACCAGATCTACCTGCACTCCGACCGCGCCGCCACCGCGAAGATCTACAACAACACGATCTACAACGACCGCAGCGCGTACCTCATCTACGGCTACGGCAGCTCCCTGCAGGCCCGCTACGACATCACCAACAACGTCCTGTACTCCACAAGAGCGGGCGCGACACTGACGACCAGCCCCACCATCACCTATGACAACAACCTGTACGGCGGCGCCGGCCCGCAGGTTCCGGCAGGCGACCAGAACGCCGTCGTCGGCGACCCGCGCTTCGCCGACGCCCCGCTCGACGGCCCCTACGGCACGCCCGAGACCGGGCCCCGGCTCGAGACCGCCCACGGCCTGCGCGTCACCTCCGGCTCGCCGGCGATCGACGCCGGAGTCCAGATGAGCGGGAACGGCGGCCGTGACTACGCCGGGACGCCGCTCTACAACGGTCGCCCCGACATCGGCGCCTTCGAGTACACCCCCTCGACCGGCACGGCCGGCTCTGTCACCGGCCGTGTCCTGGACCAGGCCGCACAGCCGCTGCCGGGCGCGACCGTCACCGTCAGGAACGGCGACCAGACCCTCGCCACCGCCACCACCGCGGCCGGCGGCGCCTTCACGGTCGCGAACGTGCCGGTGGGGCAGGGTTACACGCTCCGCGCCGAAGCCGCCGGCTTCACCGCGGCCACCCGGACGGGACTGAGGGTCGAGGCGGCGACCGCGACCGACGTGGGGGCGATCCTCCTCCTTCGCCCGACTTCGGAGTATCTGGCCGTCCACGACTTCGACCACCTGCCCGTCGGCCCGCTCACCAGCGGTGACGGGCTCACGGTCAGCACCGCGGGCGGAAGCGCGAACGTCGTCGCGACGCCCGGCGCGAGCGGCAGGAGCGTGAGACTCACCCGCACGACCAACAGCGGCGCCACCAGCCTCTCCCGCACGTTCTCCCCGGCGCTCAAAGGCGTCGTCACCATCGAGACGAACGTCATGAGCGAGCAGTCCCACACCTCGGGCAACCACTGGTGGGCCATCCCCTACATCAGGAACTCCGCGGGCCAGAACGCCGTCAGCGTGGCCTTCACCAAGAACACCATCGTCGCCTACCAGGGCGGCACCACCCGTACCGTCGGCACCTACGAGCCCGGCCGCCGCTATCACGTCTCCACGGTGATCGACACCGTCAACCAGCGCTTCGACCTGCGCATCGACGGGCGCACGGTGCTGCAGAACGCGGCGTTCAGGACCGCGATGGACGGCATCGCGCAGATCGACTACTTCGCCAACAGCAGTAACTACGGCGGCATCCACCTCGACGACATCCGGATCTCCCGGTGAGGCGATACCGGCCTGCCTGGCCTCAGGAGCGGCCGGTGGAAAATCGGAGCCACCCGGTGAGCCGATGGGCACAATGATCGGCATGGACGACAGGCCGAACACCTCACCGCCGACCATGCACGACGTCGCCAGGGAGGCGGGCGTCTCCGTCGCCACGGTCTCGCGCGCGCTCAACGGCAGCGAGCGCAACGTCCGCTCGGAGAACGCCAGCCGGGTCCGGGCGGCGGCGGCCAAGCTCGGCTACGAGCCGCACCTGTCGGCGCAGGCGACCGCGAAGGGCTCGACGAGGACCATCGCGCTGGTGGTGGGCGACGTGGCCGACCCCTACTTCTCCGCCATCGCCGCCGGGGTCACCAGGGCGGCGGCGGAGGCCGGGCTCATCGTCACGATGGCCGTCGCCGGGCGCTCCCCCGAACGCGAGCTGGAGATCGTCAGGAAGCTCCGCGGTCAGCGGCCCCGCGTCATCATCATCGCCGGCAGCCGTATCGCCGGTACCGACACGCGCCTGCCGCTCATCGAGGAGCTCGGGGAGTACCGCACGACCGGCGGCCGGGTCGCCATGATCAGCCAGCGGGACCTGCCGTTCGACACCGTCACCATCGACAACCACGGCGGGGCCCGGCGGCTCGCCCACGCGCTGGTCGGCCACGGCTATCGGCGTTTCGCGATCTTCCGCGCTCCCGAGCACGTGCGCACCTCCACCGACCGGTACGAGGGCTTCCTCGCCGGACTCCACGAGTCGGGTGCCGACGTCGCCGAGCCCGTCGTCGTCGAGGCCGAGTTCACCCGCTCCGGCGGTCAGGACGCGGCCCGCAGGCTCGTGGCGCGAGGGTTCGACGACGTGGAGGCCGTCTTCGCGGTCAACGACGTCATGGCGATCGGCGCCATGACGACGTTGCGCGAGGCCGGTGTCGTCCCCGGCGAGGACCTCGCCGTAGCGGGCTTCGACGACATCGGCTCGGCGCAGGACGTGGTCCCTCCGCTCACCTCCGTGGCCGTGCCCCTGATGGAGGCGGGGCTGCGCGCGGTGCGGCTCACGCTCTCCTCCGGCGACGACGCGGCCCAGGCCCAGATCCCGACCAGTGTCGTGCTGAGGGAGAGCACGCCGATCCGGCGGCCGTCGATGAGGAGACGGTGACTGCTGCGGACCACCCCGTACACCATCGACGGCAAGGTGTACGCCCCGGAGTCCGACACTTGCCTGAGCGTCATGTACTACCGCCAGGACGAGTTCAAGAAGAACGACATCCCCGAAGACGTGGCCACCTGGGAGGAACTGGCGCAGATCGGTGCCCGGTTGCACGAGAGGACCGGCCACATCTCCTCCGCCCTGGGCGGTACCGGTTTCGCCATCCTGAAGGACAAGCCCAACACCGCCGCCGCCACCGAGTTGCTCAAGCAGACCTACCTCACCAAAGAAGGCCAGCTGCTGCGCTTCCAGCGGGTCGGCTTCCTGCCCACCCTCAAGCCGCTGTACCAGGACAAGGACTTCCTCGACACCGAGGACGCTACCTGGGCGGGCAGCGCCTGTTCGACGTCTACACCCCCGCCTCGAACGACAGCCCCGTCTTCTACCAGAGCCCCAACCTCAACGTGCTCATCGAGGCGCTGGGCGGCCCCGTCCTGGAAACGCTGCAGGGCAAGAAGCCCGCCGAGGTGATCAAGGAGGCGGTGGCCGCCTACAACAGCAAGAAGGGCGGCTGAAGTGCGGAGCGCGGGCCGGCGGACGCCGGCACCGTATGCCTTCATCTCCCCGTTCTACCTGCTGTACGTGCTGTTCTTGCTGGTCCCGATCTGCATCGGCGCCTACCTGAGCCTGACCGAGTGGGCCGGGCTCGGCACGCCGCTATGGGTGGGGCTGGACAACTACACCCGCCTGTCCGGCGACGCGAGCTTCCTGACCGCCGTCACCAACACCATCTTGTACGTGCTGTTCGCCGTCTGCGTCGTGGTCCCGGCAACAGCTACAACAGCTTCCTGTGGCCGCTCATCGTGGTCTCCGGGCCCACCCAGTACACGCTGCCGCGCGGCATCCAGGCGCTGTACGGGGCCGAAAGTCGCCAGGTCGACCTGGTGCTGGCCGGCAGCGTGCTGGCCGCCATCCCGAGCCTGGTCATGTTCATGCTGTTGCGCAAGCAACTGCTCGACGGTCTGACGGCGGGGGCCGTCAAATCCTGAAGGAGTCACCCCTTTGTCCTGACCATCTCGCTGCTGGGAGTACCGGCAGAGCTCCAGCTTCCTGGCCGACCCCTGGTGATTCGGCGCGAGGTCAGGGCGCCCCCTCCCCCACCAGGAGGGGGCGCCCATAGGACCCGGCGCCGGGTCCTAGCGGAGGTAGACCTTGGGCTGGGGCGCGGTGGCCATGCCGTTACCGATGAAGAAGCTCGGGTGGGGCGGCTGGTTGTA
>NZ_JBIAQI010000077.1:0-5741 GCF_042888905.1 Streptosporangium sp. NPDC002721 | reverse complement strand
CGGGTGGGGCTGACGGCGACCTCCAGGGCGAGGGCCAGCACGCCGGCCAGGGCGAGCAGCAACACTCGCCACGCCGTTCCTCGGGGAGGGGACAGCAACAAGAGTCACTCCTAACATCGTTCGCCGTTGACGTCGAAGTGGTCGATGTCGGGTAGTCCGGCCGTGGTGGTCGGGTCCAGACAGATGGTGTCGGTGTCGGTGTCGGCGTTCAGCGGGACCTGAGGGTGGCGGGAGGCCCGTCTCTGTATCGACATGCTGGCTCCTTGCATGGCGCCTGTGAGAAGGGGTTCGCCCACCCCGCGGGGCCCGGCCGTCCCTGACAGGGGCATGCAGGCGTCGGGGGTCGGCGTGGAGACACGACGAGGTGCATCAAGGAGTGTTACTGCAGGACGGAAAAGTGTCAATCGTCGATGCGGCCGACGACGGCCGGCATGTGGGACGGGGCACGGAGGGTCTAGCTCGCGTCGCGGCGGACGCCCGCGGCCATGTCCGCGACCGTGTGCGCCTGGATTTCCGGGCAAGGCCCGCCCGTGGCACGGGCCGCCGCGGCGCGGACGTGGTCCTGCGCGGGCCCAAGGAGCCCGTCGTAGACCTGGACGAACAGGTCCCGGGCGCGTCCGCGCGGCCAGTCGGGCGGCATGAGGACAGCGGGAAGCATCGGATCGAGCACCGGGAAGCGACGGTAGATGTCCATCACCTCCGTGCGAGCCCGTACCGCCGCGGCACCGGTCACCGCGCCAGCGGCCATCCGAGGCGCCAGCGGGCTCCACCGGTCGATGAAAGTTTCATATTCCTTCGCGATGGCCGCCAGGTCCCAGGCCTCGACCGGGCTGCGGTCGCACTCCGCCTCCAGTTCCAGGTGCCGCGCGCGGAACATCGTCACCGAGCCGAGGGCCACGGCCGCCAGCTCCGCCCGCCCGTTGGGCCAGGGGGGATCGGGCGAGATCCACACCCCGTCGTACAGCGGGGCGTAGCCGTTCCAGCGCAGGTGCTCTCGCAACGCCCGCCGCCGCGTGCTCTCCTGTTCGGGCATGGAGAAGACGACGACCGTCCACGAACCGTCCCAGGAATCGGAGTCCGCGCCGACGGCGGCGATCGCGGTGCCGCCGTTGGACAGGTCGGCCGCGGCGCCCTCGGTCAGGCGGTACGAGCTGTACCGCCCCTGCCGGATGCCTTCCAAAACTCCCCGGCGGACCAGTCTGCTGATGGCCGTGCGCGCTGCGCCGCCGCTCACGCCGAACTCGCCCAACAGGTCCACGATCGCCCCCGAGGGCAACCAGGCCCGGGTGCGCAAGGTGTGGTCGGCGATCAGGGTCACCGCCAGGCCCTGGGCCGAACCGCCCGACCGCCGTGGCGGCGGTTCGGTGGCGGCCTCGGGGAAGATCTCCTCGATATCGAACGGGCGTACCACGGTGCGCTCCCCGACACGAACGGTCACGACCGTCCCGACTTTACCGGCCGGGGAGATCACCGGATCACGCCCGCGGAGAGGTTGAAATTTTCACGTTTTAATTTCATGCACACCGCGACGACCGGGGGTGTGACCTCGGCCGCGGCGGCGGCGCGGCGCTCACGGCCGTCTAGGAGCGAAAAATGTGGCGTTGACTTCCTCGGTCAAGGCTCTCTATGGTCTGGCCACCGCACCCCTCCAACGCAGTGATGGGCAGGACATGAAGAGATCAGGACCACTCCGGCGTTCAATGTTAACGTTAACATCGATCTTCGCAATAGCGGCCCCGGCAGTGGTCGTCACACAGATGCCGGCCCAGGCGGCGGTGGCCTGTCGGGTGGACTACGCGGTGGCCTCGCAGTGGCCGGGCGGGTTCACCGGTAACGTCACCGTGCGCAATCTCGGCGACCCGGTCAACGGCTGGCGGCTGACCTGGAACTTCACCGCGGGCCAGCAGATCTCCCAGGCGTGGAACGCCACCGCGACGCAGAGCGGGACGGCGGTGACGGCCACCGACGCCGGCTACAACGCCGCCATCCCCTCCGGCGGCAACACCACGTTCGGCTTCAACGCCACCGGCACCGGAACCGGCTCCACCCCGGCCGACTTCGCGCTCAACGGCGTCCCCTGCACCGGCGCCCCGGTCACGCCGACACCCACGCCGACCCCCACGGTGAGCCCGACACCGACGCCGACGCCGACGCCGACAGGGCCGACGACCCCGCCGGCCTCCTACCCCGCTCCCAGTCGCGTCACGGGCGACGTCGGCGTGCACGACCCCACGGTGGTCAAGCGACCCGGCGGCGGTTACATCATGGCCCACACCGGCAACAACGTCGCCCTGAAGACCTCCACCGACCGCGTCAACTGGCGCAACGCCGGAAGCGTCTTCCCGGGTGGCGCCCCCTGGACCACCCCCTACACCGGTGGTGCTCTCAACCTGTGGGCACCGGACATCTCCTACCACAACGGTCAGTACTACCTGTACTACTCCGCCTCCAGCTTCGGCTCCACCAACTCGGCGATCTTCCTGGCCACCAGCCCCACCGGGGCCTCCGGTTCCTGGACCGACCGGGGGCTGGTCATCTCCACCACCGCCTCCAGCAACTACAACGCGATCGACCCCAATCTGATCGTCGACGACCAGGGCCGCTGGTGGATGTCCTTCGGCTCCTTCTGGTCCGGCATCAAGCTGGTCGAGCTGAACCCGGCCACCGGTAAGCGCCTGGACACCACGATCCGCAGCATCGCCGCCCGCTCCGGCAGCACCGCGATCGAGGCGCCGACCATCGTCAAGCACGGCAGCTACTACTACCAGTGGGTGTCCTTCGACCGGTGCTGCCAGGGTGCCGCCAGCACCTACCGGGTCATGGTCGGCCGCTCCACCAGCGTCACCGGCCCCTACGTCGACCGCAACGGCGTCGCGATGACCTCCGGCGGCGGCACCCAGGTGCTGGCCGGGCACGGCTCGATCCACGGCCCGGGTCACCAGGACGTCCTGGCCGACACCGACGGTGAGCTGCTGATCTACCACTACTACGCCAACAACGGCGCCTCCCTTCTCGGCATCAACCGGATCGGTTACGACTCGGCCGGCTGGCCGTTCGTCTACTGACTCCGATCCGTCAGGAGTGATCATCATGCGCCTTTCCCCAACGCGCGCCATCGGGGCGGCCCTGCTTCTCGGCGCCGCCGTCGCCGTACCGGCCGTCACGGCCCAGGCGGCGGTGGCCTGTCGGGTGGACTACGCGGTGGCCTCGCAGTGGCCGGGCGGGTTCACCGGTAACGTCACCGTGCGCAATCTCGGCGACCCGGTCAACGGCTGGCGGCTGACCTGGAACTTCACCGCGGGCCAGCAGATCTCCCAGGCGTGGAACGCCACCGCGACGCAGAGCGGGACGGCGGTGACGGCCACCGACGCCGGCTACAACGCCGCCATCCCCTCCGGCGGCAACACCACGTTCGGCTTCAACGCCACCGGCACCGGAACCGGCTCCACCCCGGCCGACTTCGCGCTCAACGGCGTCCCCTGCACCGGCGCCCCGGTCACGCCGACCCCCACGCCGACCCCCACGGTGAGCCCGACACCGACACCCGGCCCCCGCAACACCTTCACCAACCCGATCAAGTCGCGGGGCCCGGATCCGTGGCTGACCCAGCACGGAGGGTACTACTACCTGGCCACCACTACCTGGAACTCCACCATCACCATGCGCCGCTCCCGCACGCTGGGCGGGCTGGCGACGGCTCCCGACACCGTCGTGTTCAACCTGGCGGGCAGGGCGAACGGCTGCTGCAACATGTGGGCTCCGGAGTTCCACCTGCTGGACGGGCCCAACGGCAAGCGCTGGTACATGTACTACGTCGCCGGCCAGAACGTCGCCGACTTCAATCCCACCCAGCGGCTGCACGTCCTGGAGAGCGCGGGCACCGACCCAATGGGCCCGTACACCTTCAAGGCCGACCTGGGCGGCGACTGGCAGCTCGACGCCAGCGTCCTGCGGCACGGTAGCCGGTTGTACCTGATGGGCACCTACAACCCCGGCACGCAGAGCCTGTTCATCACCCCGCTGAGCAACCCCTGGACGATCAGCGGTTCCCGGGTCAGGCTCTCCTCACCCACCTACGCCTGGGAGCGGCAGACCGCCGCGGTGGCCGAGGGGCCCGAACCGCTGTACCACAACGGCAAAACCTTCGTGATCTACTCCGCCAGCGCCTGCTGGGGCCCGGACTACAAGCTGGGCATGCTCACCCTCACCGGCGCCGACCCCCTCAACCCCGCCCACTGGACCAAGCACCCCACCCCGGTCTTCCAGCGCAGTGACGCCAACAGCGTCTACGCCCCCGGCCACAACGGGTTCTTCACCTCCCCCGACGGCACCGAGGACTGGATCGTCTACCACGCCAACAGCTCGGCGGGCGGCGGCTGCGACATGAACCGCAGCACCCGTGCCCAGAAGTTCACCTGGAACGCCGACGGCACGCCGAACTTCGGCACGCCCGTCCGGCTCGGTACCACGCTGACGTCCCCGTCCGGGGAATCGGCGAGCTGATCGGACGACGCCGGCGCGAGCCTCGCGCCGACATCGACGCTCCCGGCACCGCTCCGGGCCCGGCGACAGGGCGGCCGCCTCCGGCACCCGCCCGGCGCCGGAGGCGACCACTCTCACGGAACGTCACCACGCGAGGCCGGAACCGAGGAAGACAATTCCGCACAAACCAGCAGAATCAGATGTGATTGGGCAGATATGAAACGTTTTATTCATCTGGCACGGAGCCGCGCGATGATCGGCGGTGCCGTGTGCGCGGTGATCCTTGGCGGGGCCGCCATTCAGGCGCCCGCCTCCGCAGCGGTGTCCTGCCGCGTCACCTACGAAATCGCCAGCCAGTGGGGGGGCGGCTTCGGCGCCAACGTGACGATCAACAACCTCGGCGACCCGGTCAACGGCTGGCGGCTGACCTGGAACTTCACCGCGGGCCAGCAGATCTCCCAGGCGTGGAACGCCACCGCGACGCAGAGCGGGACGGCGGTGACGGCCACCGACGCCGGCTACAACGCCGCCATCCCCTCCGGCGGCAGCGCCTCCTTCGGGTTCAACGCCTCCTGGAACGGGTCCAACCCCGCCCCCGCCTCCTTCTCCCTCAACGGCACGGTCTGCGACGGCGGCACCGCCTCGCCCACCCCGACGCCCACCGTCTCACCCACTCCCACTCCCACCCCGACGCCCACCCCGACCCCGTCACCGCCCCCCGGTGACGCCAAGCAGGCCGAGGACCTGGACCGCGGCCTGATCAGCGTCCGCTCCGGATCGGGCAACCTGGTCTCCTGGCGGCTGCTGGGCACCGAGGCCCGCGACACCTCGTTCAACGTGTACCGGGGCGGCACCCGCGTCGCGACCGTGACCAACTCCACCAACCACCTGGATGCGGGCGCCGCCGCCGACGCCTCCTACACGGTGCGGGCGGTCAGCGGCGGCACCGAGGGCCCGGCTTCGGAGACCTCGCTGCGGTTCGGCAGCGGCTACCTGGACGTGCCGATCACCCCGCCCTCCTCCGGCCACCACGCCAGCGACGCCGCCCCCGCCGACCTGGACGGCGACGGCCGCATGGACATCGTGCTGAAGTGGGAGGCCAACAACGCCAAGGACAACTCCCAGTCCGGCGTCACCGACCCGGTCTACCTCGACGGCGTCAAGCTGGACGGCACCCGGCTGTGGCGGATCAACCTGGGCCGCAACATCCGCGCCGGGGCGCACTACACCCAGTTCCAGGCCTACGACTACGACGGCGA
>NZ_JBIAQI010000076.1:0-6833 GCF_042888905.1 Streptosporangium sp. NPDC002721 | reverse complement strand
AACACTCGCGCCCGTCCCTGGATCTGGGACCGCCCGGCTCCCGAGCCTCGTCGGCGCCGACACCGTTTTGTCTACCTGCTTTAAGAAACGGAGCACTAAACGCGTGCTCCTGGCCGTCGTCGAGGTGCACCGGCTCAGGCGGTCGGCGTCCCGTTCCCGTCGTGCACGTCTCAGCCAGCGCGAAGCTGGGCGTCAGACGTGCAGTCCCTCAAGCAGAACGGTCAGGTAGTGGTGAGCGGCCCTTACGCGTGTCGTGGGGCTGCTGCCGTGGACGGTCGCGGCATAGGCGATGCCGCACATGAGCGGGACCATATCGTCGGAGGTCACGTCGGCGCGGACCGCGCCGACGTGGTGGGCCCGGGCGAGCAGTCGTTCGCCGGCCGACCACACGGCGGCCTTGAGTTCTGTGGTGCGTGGCAGGGTGTCGGCGGGTGCGGCCATCACCGGGGCGAGGGAGGCGTCGGTGAGCTGTGCTTGGACAGTGCGTGACAGGAAACCGGTCAGTGCTCGCCAGGGGTCGTCATCGGCCAGCGCCTGTTCGCCATGGGCAGCCAGTTCCGCCAGACACGCGCTGGCGAGCGTCTCCATCAGCGCCTCGGCGGTGGGGAAATGCCGGTAGACGGTGCCGACGCCCAGTCCGGCGTGGTGGGCGACGTCGTTGAGCTGGAGCGGTGTGCCATCGTCGATGAGTTCCCTGGCTACGGCGACGATCCGTTCCCAGTTGCGGGCGGCGTCCTTGCGCAAGGGAGTCGTCATGCGTGCAGTTTAATCGGATGGCTCATCCACATCGACGCTGGCGACCGTGGGTGCGAGGCCTTCGCTGAGGCGGCGGACCGCTTGGACGGTACGAGGATCGGTGGCCCCGCGGGAGGGAGTGACCGGATGCCCTTGCGGCCCGATGAGCAGGCCGGTCCGGCCGGCCAGGGAGACGTCGGTCGCGGCGAGGATCGACGAGCGGGCGGCCGCCGCCGCCGGCCCCGAGGTGGAGCGCTCGAACCTGCGCCGGACCAGGGGCCAGAGCAGGCGCAGACCTGGGGAGACAATCCTGGGGTCGCGCATGGTGCCGTTGGTCATGTCCGTTGCGGCGCCGCCCGGGTCGGCGGCGAAGACCGACACGCCGGTGCCGTCGAGTCGTCTGGCCAGGTCGAGCGTATAGGCGAGATTGGCCAGCTTGGCTCTGCCGTACCAGTGAAAGCCGTAGTAGCCGCCGCGGGGCTCGACGGTGTCGAAGGTGCGCCGGGCCAGGCTGACCGCCCCTGAGGAAACGTTCACGATCCGGCTCGGCGCCCCTGCCGTCAGAACGGGGATCAGCAACTCGGTCAGCAGGTACGGCGAGAGGTGATTGATGGCGAAGCTGGCTTCGATGCCGTCGGTGGTGTTCTGACGCCGGGTGAACATCGCCCCGATGTTGTTGACCAAGACGGTCAGCGGACCTTCGGCGGCGATGTGGCCGGCCACAGTGCGGACCGTGTCCAGCGAGGCGAGGTCGGCGGCCAGGAACCGGGAGGAGTGGGCTGGGCTGGTGGCATTGATGCGGTGGACGGCGTGCGCGCCTCGTGCGGGGTCGCGCCCGATGACCGTGACCGCGAACCCTGCCGCGGCCAGTCCCGCGGCAGTCTCCAGCCCGATGCCTGCCGTCCCGGCCGTCACTATCGCCGTTGCCCTCATGGCACACTCCCGTCTATCCGGATAGTTCATCCGCTTTGTTCGACCATAACAGAAGAAACGGATTAACTATCCACTTGTTTGGATGGGCTCGTTCAGCCTCCGTACACCGACTGGCATTTTTACGGCGGTTGTATGCGCCTTGGGAGAGGCGCGCAAAGAGCGTCCCGACTGAGAGCGAGGGAAGAATGCCTTCTACCGGCATCAACTGGGCGACGGAGCAAGGGGTGTATCGCCGCGTCCGGGCGGTGATCGCCGCCGCGGTGATCGCCATCGTGGCGCTGGCCGCGAGCGGGGTGCGGCCCGCGCGCGCCGAGACCGCGGACTACGTCGGCGTCAACGTTCTGCGGAACATCCAGACCGGACGTTGCCTGGACAGCGACTCCCAGGGCCGGGTGTACACCTCGCCGTGCAACACCAGCGTCTCCAACCAGTACTGGGAGCCACTCTTTCGGGGGCACATCGGCGGATATGACAACGTGACGCTCAAGAACGCGGCGACGGGCCGATGCCTCGCCTACTACTGGTCGGGCAAGATCGAAACGTCCACCCAGTGCGACGAAGATCCCACCGGGGATTCCGAGAACACCTTCTACGCTGTCGGCTCCGGCTGGAGCAGCGTCGTCTTCGCGGCGGCCGGCCCTTCCGGGATGATGGCCGTCCACTCCAACTACGCCGGCGCCGTCGTCCCGGCCAAGGCCAACTACGGCAATTGGCAGCGCTGGAAGTTCGGTCTCTGAGCGTATGAGTGGGGTTCTCCCGTGAGCCTCGGCACGGCCTGAGAGCGTGCCGGAACCGGTCCCGACGGCCGGTGGACCGAGGTGCTCGTCCTCGTCCGCCGCCGGCGTGGCCGCGGTCGTCGGCTGAACGCCCTCAGGACGAGCCTGGACTGCGACGAGGACGCCCGGGAATGGTCGGCGCAGAGCTGGGAGGACGTGCTGTTCTGGAAGTGGTCGGAGTCGACCCGTTACTCCGTCGGCAGCAACCGCAACGGCGCCGCTTACGCGCATCGTGGAACAGCGGCCGCTACCAGACGGTGGAACTTCGACGCGTAGGCACATACCGGCGGCGCTCTCGCGTGAGGCGAGCTGAATCGCGCGGCAGGAAGACCTGATGACTACGGCCTCGTCGGCCAGTGGATCGCACCTGCATCTTTCCATCCGCCACCGGCCAGGCCGCAGTCTTTCCAAACGCCCCACGACAACCAACCGGCGGAACCGGCCGCGTGGTCACAGTTGGTCCGCACCCCATCCGGCATCATCCTCCGCCGGTTCAGACAGCCGATGTCCCGGCCCCATCGGTGACCGCAACCCGCCGATCCCCGGACGTGCTTCCCCATCGCCGGTAGCCGCCGACCCTGTGTGTTCCGGCGACACGCGGCCCATCCGGCGCATCGCACCCCAGCATCTTCGCTCGGTCCTATCCGCGAATCACGGAGCTCCGATTCTCGTGACAACTTCCCATTCCCACGGCCCGCTGGGTCGCCTTGCCTTCTCCTGCCCTCCACCCCCCCGGTGGCGGCAGCCCGATGTGACCGATACGGCTTCCGGCAGGCCGCCAGTGGGCCGCCCGCTCGTACACCTGGAGGGACAGTGCCGGTGATCGGCAGGAAGATCCGAAGAAGGGGCAGGGTCGTGACGTCCCTGCTCGTCACCCTGTGCCTGCTTCTTCAGGTCGGCTTTCAGCCGACGGCGAGCGCCGCGACCACGGTCACGCTGAACTTCGCGATGCCCGAGGGGTTCGATCGGGCCGAACTGACCGCGTGGGCGAACGAGTTCAACAACCGCAACCACCTCCTCAGCGAGACCATCCAGGAGGAGATCGCGGCGCATCCCGCGGACTTCCCTGGGGCGCGTGACCTGGAACCGCGCGAGTTCGACGGCGCCTTCACCGTGACGTCCACCGGCGTGTCGGTCACGGTGGAATCGGACGTGCACACCAGCAACCTGTCCTGGTGGGAGGAGGTGCTGATGTGGGTCGGCGTCACCGCCGGTGGACTCGTGTTCCGGGTGGTGTGCGTCATCGGCCTGGTCCCCGCGATGCCGGCGACTCCGAACCTCGCCAAGGGGATTTGCGCTGCCCTGCAGGTGATCATCAGCAAGGGCATCGTCCTGTTGATCACGGCTCTCGAAGACGGGCCGGCAAGGGACTGGGTCTTCTGGGAGAGGATGCTGGGATCCCTCATCGTCGACGCCGTCTCCGCGTTGGTCTGGGAGGTCTGGCTCGGCCCGTTCGCCATGAGCAACTCGTTCGGCTCCGCCTTCGAGAAGATCCGCGACGGGTTCCTGTCGGTCGCGAACACGATCGAACGCTGGTGGGGCTCATCGGCCGGCTTCTTCAGGACGCTGGCCAATGTGGTGGGCGGACGCGGCCCCGGGACCGCGGGAAGCCTGCTCGAGCTGGCCACCGCACGGGGTTGGATGCCCCGCACGGCCAGTCTGCGGGTGATGCCGATGGGCGACTCGATCACCGTGGGCTACGGAGGGATCGGCGACAGCACCGAGAAGTACGTCGGTTACCGGCGCGAACTGCTGAGCGGGTTGCAGACGGCCGGACACTCGGTGGACTTCGTCGGTTCCCAGGACTCGGGCGCGGGCTCCATCTCCGACTCCGACCACGAAGGCCACGGCGGCTGGCGGATCGACCAGATCGACGACATCGCCGAATGCGCCGTACGCCGCAACCGGCCCAACGTCGTCCTGCTGCACATCGGGACCAACGACATGAACCGGAACTTCGACGTCGGGAACGCCCACCATCGGCTCGCCGCCCTGATCCGCAAGGTCACCAATGCCGCTCCGGAGACCACGGTACTGGTCAGCGGGCTCGTACCGTCGCAGGACGACGTGATCAACGCGCGGATCGCCGCGTATAATTCCCGGATCCCGGACATGGCCAGGACCCTCGCCGCCGAGGGCCGGCGCGTGCGGGCCCTCGGCATGGGCGCCGTCACCGAGGCCGACCTGAGAGACAAGCTCCACCCCGGCCAGCGCGGCTACGACAAGATGGGGAGAGTCTTCCACAGCGCGATCAGCGCGGCGCTCCGCGAGCGTGTCATCGCCAGCCCGGTCGCCGGCAACCCATCGGCGTGCCAGATGCCCCAGCCCGCCAACCCCGCCGAAGGCTGGAACGCCGTCGAGCAGATCTCCGCGGGATACGGCTACCTCCGTGACTGGGTGCGGTTCGCCGACATGGACGGCGACAACCGGGACGACTATCTGATCGTCCAGGACCTGGGGCAGGTCCGGGGCTGGCTGAACGGCGGCGACGGCCGGAGCTGGAATTGGAGGGGCGAGCTCAACGCCGGCTACGGCTACCCCCGTGACTGGGTGCGGTTCGCCGACATGGACGGCGACAACCGGGACGACTACGTCATCCTCCAGGACCTGGGCCAGGTCCGAGCCTGGCTGAACAACGGCGTCGGCCAGAGCTGGACGTGGAAGGGCGAACTCGCGGGCTATGGCTACCCGCGCGACTGGGTGCGCCTGGAGGACGTCAACGGCGACGGCCTCGACGACTACGTGGTCATCCAGGACCACGGCGAGCTCCGGGCCTGGATCAACAACGGCCCGGGCAAGGACTTCACGTGGCAGGGCGAGATCAACCCGGGCTACGGCTACCCGCGCGACTGGATCCGCCTGGAGGACATCAACGCCGACAAGAAGGTCGACTACCTCGTCGTCCAGAACAACGGACAGGTCCGCGCCTGGCTCAACGACCTCGGCGGCAAGGGATGGATCTGGCAGGGCCAGATCATCGGCGACGTCGGAGTCGACCGGAACAACGTGAGACTCACCGACGTCAACGGCGACCGGAAGGCCGACTACCTCGGGATCGGCCCCCTCGGCCAGATCGGCGCCTGGTTCAACGACCGCTACCCCGGTGGCCCCACCCCCGGCAACCCTGCGCCGGTCGACCCCGGCCCCCCGCCCGCCAGTCCCGGGGAGGGCTGGAACCACCTCGTCCAGATCTCCGCGGGCTACAGCTATCCGCGTGACTGGGTGCGGTTCGCCGACATGAACGGCGACAACCGGGACGACTACGTCATCCTCCAGGACCTGGGCCAGGTCCGAGCCTGGCAGAACGACGGCGACGGCCAGGGCTGGACATGGAAGGGCGAACTCAACCCCGGCTACGGCTACCCCCGCGACTGGGTGCGGTTCGCCGACATGAACGGCGACAACCGGGACGACTACGTCATCCTCCAGGACCTGGGCCAGGTCCGAGCCTGGCAGAACGACGGCGACGGCCAGGGCTGGACATGGAAGGGCGAACTCAACCCGGGCTACGGCTACCCCCGTGACTGGGTGCGCCTGGAGGACGTCAACGGCGACGGCCTCGACGACTACCTGGTCCTCCAGGACGAGGGCGAGCTCCGGGCCTGGATCAACAACGGCCCGGGCCAGGGCTGGACGTGGAAGGGCGAGATCAACCCGGGCTACGGCTATCCGCGCGACTGGGTGCGCCTGGAGGACGTCAACGGCGACCGGAAGGTCGACTACCTCGTCGTCCAGGACAACGGACAGGTCCGCGCCTGGCTCAACGACCTCGGCGGCAGAGGGTGGATCTGGCAGGGCCAGATCATCGGCGACGTCGGAGTCGACCGCGACAACGTGCGGCTCCACGACGTCAACGGCGACCGGAAGGTCGACTACCTCGGGATCGGCCCCCTCGGCCAGATCGGCGCCTGGTTCAACGACCGCTACCCCGGCACCCCGGACAACCCGCCGCCCGCGGCCCCCATCCCGCCCGACGGGTGGCTTCCGCTCTGCGTCGCCAACCGCTGCCCGTGACGCCTGCCCGAACGACCGCCGACCGGCCCGTGAGGAGGTCGACCACCTCCTCACGGGCCTCTCCGCAGCACGAAGAACGGCGAGAGGCCGCGGCCCTTCCGCCCTCGCCGTCACGCCACCCGATCACGGCCCGCAATAGCGCATCTTGGACGAGGTGCATCGTTAGCGCTTGATTTTCACGCGTGGAAACGTCATCTGGCCAGGACGGTCCTTGCCCGCGCCCGCGAGACCGGCGCCCTGCGTCCGGGACTCACCGACGAGGACCTCCATCATCTGGCCTTCCGCAAACTGGCCGGTGCCCGGCACGCTCCGGCCGACTGGATCCGTAGAGCTCAGATCATCGCGTTGAGCTGGGAGCGGCTGCGGGTACCGCAG
>NZ_JBIAQI010000075.1:0-6991 GCF_042888905.1 Streptosporangium sp. NPDC002721 | reverse complement strand
GGATCCCACACCCCCACCGGGTCAGAACCGGGCACCACCCGCGCCAGACGCGGCACCCACACCTCACCCCCACGCACCGCCACCTGCGGCTCACCCGACGCCAACACCCCCGGCAACACCCCGGGCAGCGCCGAAACCTCGTCCACATCGACCAGCACGAACCGGCCCGGATTCTCCACCTGCGCCGACCGCACCAAACCCCACACCGCCGCAGCCCCCAGATCGACAACCGCCTCACCCTCGCCGACCGCCACCGCGCCCCGCGTCACCACCACCAACCGCGAACCAGCACACCGCTCATCAGCCAGCCACCCCTGCACCAACCCCAAAACACGAGCAGTCAACGCACGCACCGACCCCACCACATCACCGGCCGGATCCGAGACCGCCTCCGCCACCACCGCGTCCGGCACCGGACCCGTCACCAGCGACGGCAGATCCCCATGGGTCAGGGCCACCCGCCCCGCCGCCTGCCACACCCCGGCGAGACCCAGCGCGTCCGGGCCGAGCACCGCCACCGGCGGCACCTCACCCGAAGGAAGCTCGTCCAGCGAGGTCCACTCCACCCCGAACAGCGCGTCCCGCACGGCTCCCCGGCCCAGGGAGGCCGCGCCGAGCCGGTCGGACGGGATCGGGCGCAGCGCCAGCGACCGCACCGACACCACCGGCTCCCCAGCCACATCCACCGCACTCAACGACACCACACCATCGCCCATCACGACCAACCGCACCCGCAACACCGACGCCCCACCCGCGTGCAGACACACCCCACCCCACGAGAACGGCAACCCAACCCCCTCGAAACCACCCACCCCGGCGAAAGCCACCGCATGCAACGCCGCATCCAGCAACGCCGGATGCACCCCGAACAACCCCCCATCACCCACCCGCTCCGGCAACTCAACCTCCGCGAACACCACCCCGTCCGCGTCCCGCCACACCCCCCGCAACCCCCGAAACACCGGCCCGTACTCCAACCCACCCTCAGCCAGCCGCTCATACAGCCCATCCACCTCCACCACCGACGCACCCCGCGGCGGCCACACCCCGGTATCGAACCGCTCCCCGGTCGGGCCACCGCTCACCAGCACACCGATCGCGTGCCGTACCCAGGGCTCCTCATCCCTGGCCTCCGCCGGGCGGGCGTGCACACTCACCTCGCACCGGCCTGACTCATCCGGAGTCCTCACCCACACCTGCACCGCCACCGCATCCCGCTCGCCGAGCACCAGCGGCGCGGTCAGGGTGAGTTCTTCGACCAGATCGCAACCCACCTCATCGCCCGCCCGCACCACCAACTCCAGGAAGCCGGTCCCCGGGAACACCACCAGCCCGCCCACCACGTGATCGGCCAGCCACGGATGCGACCCCAACGAGATACGACCGGTCAGCAACACCCCGTCCGAACCGGCCACTCCTACAGCGGCTCCCAGCAGCGGGTGGCTCGCGGCCGTGAGCCCCGCAGCCGTCACGTCTCCCACCTGGGAACCGGCACCATCGGGCCAGAACCTCTGGCGCTGGAAGGCGTAGGTGGGCAGCTCCACCCGGCGGGCGCCGGGGAACGCCGCTCGCCAGTCCACCGGTACTCCGCGCACGTGCAGGGCGGCCAGCGCCGTCATGATCGTCTTCTGCTCGTCGCGGTCCCCGCGCAACGCCGACACCAGCAGCGCGTCCGCACCGTCTTCGGCCTCCGCGGTCAGGATGTCCTGCGCCATCGCGGTCAGCACACCATCGGGGCCCAACTCCAGATAGACCCGCACACCCTGCGCGTGCAGCGCCCGTATCCCGTCGGAGAAGCGGACCGCGCCACGGACTTGGTCCACCCAGTACTCCGGCGAGCACAACCGCTCGGCCGTGGCCATCTCTCCGGTCAAGGTGGAGACGACCGGGATCTGCGGCGGGGTGTAGGTCAGCGTCCGGGCCAGGGTACGGAAGTCCTCCAGCATCGGGTCCATCAGCGGGGAGTGGAAGGCGTGCGAGACCCGCAGCCGCCGCGTCTTGACCCCACGCTCCTCCAGGACGGCGGCGACCTCCAGCACCGCTTCCTTGACCCCGGAGATCACCAGTGAGGACGGGCCGTTGACCGCCGCGATCGACACCTGCCCTTCACGCCCGGCCAGCAGAGCGGCGACCTCCTCCTCCGATGCTCGCACCGACACCATCGCCCCACCCGCCGGGAGCGCCTGCATCAACCGCGCCCGCCCCGCCACCAGAACGCACGCGTCCTTCAACGACAACACCCCCGCCACATGCGCAGCGGCGATCTCCCCAACCGAATGACCGGCCAACACCCCCGGCTTCACACCCCAGGAGGACACCAGCCGGAACAACGCAACCTCCAGCGCGAACAACGCCGGCTGCGCCCACCCCGTCCGATCCAACGCCTCCGCCCGCTCACCGAACAAAACATCCCGCAGCGACCCCTCCAACAGCGGATCCAGCTCGGCGAACACCTCATCCAACGCCGCCGCGAACACCGGGAAACGCTCATACAGCTCCCGGCCCATCCCGGCCCGCTGGCTGCCCTGACCGGTGAACAACACCGCCAGCTTGCCGCCACCCCGCGCGAAACCGGTCACCACCCCCGGATCCGCCACCCCCTCGGCCACCGCCACCAACCCCCGCACCAACTCCCCACGCTCAGCCCCCACCACCACCGCCCGATACTCGAACGCCGACCGAACCGTGGCCAGCGAGAACGCCGCATCAGCCAGGCCCAGGTCAGATTCATCGTCCAGGAACGACGCCAGCCGCCCGGCCTGCGCCCGCAACGCCACCTCACTGCGACCCGACACCACCCACGAAACAACCCCACTCCCCTCCTGCACCGCCGGCACCTCCACCGGCACCGCAGGCTGCTCCAAAATCACATGCGCGTTGGTCCCGCTGATCCCGAACGACGACACACCCGCCCGGCGCGACCGTTCCACCTGAGGCCACGGTCGTGTCTCGGTCACCAGCTCGACCGCGCCCTCGCTCCAGTCCACGTGCGAGGACGGCGCGTCGACGTGCAACGTGCGCGGAACCACACCCTCACGCATCGCCATGACCATCTTGATGATCCCGGCCACACCGGCGGCCGTCTGGGTGTGGCCGATGTTCGACTTGATCGACCCGAGCAGCAGCGGCTCCGCCGCGTCGCGGCCCTGTCCGTAGGTGGACATCAGCGCCCGCGCCTCGATGGGATCGCCCAGCCGCGTACCGGTGCCGTGCGCCTCGACCACGTCGACGTCCGACGCCGACAGCCCCGCCCCGGCCAGGGCCTGGCGGATGACCCGCTGCTGGGAGGGGCCGTTCGGCGCGGTCAACCCGTTGGACGCGCCGTCCTGGTTCACCGCCGAACCACGCACCACCGCCAGCACCCGATGGCCGTTGCGGCGCGCGTCCGACAACCGCTCCAGCACCAGCACGCCCACACCCTCGGACCAGCCCACCCCGTCAGCGGCCTCGGAGAACGACCGGCACCGGCCATCCACCGACAAACCACGCTGACGAGCGAACCCGATGAACGTGTTCGGCGTCGACATCACCGTCGCCCCACCGGCCAACGCCAGCGAACAATCCCCCGACCGCAACGCCTGCGCCGCCAGATGCACCGCCACCAAAGACGACGAACACGCCGTGTCCACCGTCACCGCCGGACCCTCCAACCCCAGCGTGTACGACACCCGCCCCGAAGCCACACTCGGCGCGGTCCCCGTACCCTCATAGCCCTCGACGGCATCACGCTGGCCGAGCCCCTCGACCACCTCACCGGCGGCGGCCTGGTGCACCCGGCCGGCCGCGTTGCCCAGCGCCAGACCGTAGTCGTTGTACATCAAACCGGTGAACACACCCGTCCGGCTCCCCCGCAACGACCCCGGCTCGATCCCCGCCCGCTCCACCGCCTCCCACGACACCTCCAGCAACAACCGCTGCTGCGGATCAACCGCCAACGCCTCCCGCGGCGACATCCCGAAAAACCCCGGATCAAAAACATCCGCATCATGCAAAAACCCACCATGACGCGTATACGACGTCCCCACCCGACCAGGATCCGGATCATAGATCCCCTCCAGATCCCACCCCCGATTCGTCGGAAAACCAGTGATCGCGTCGGTCTCCTGCATCACCAGACGCCACAGATCCTCCGGAGAGGACACCCCGCCGGGATACCGGCACGCCATCCCCACGATCACCACCGGATCATCGGCCACCGACCGCACCACGGGCAGATCCGCGTCCCGCTCGGAGTCCGCCACGCCGAACAGCTCCCCGTGGAGGAACTCCGCCACACTCTGCGAGGTCGGGTAGTCGAAGACCAGCGTCGCGGGCAGCGGCAAGCCCGTCGCCGTGGCCAGCTGGTTGCGCAGTTCCACCGCGGCCAGCGAGTCCAGTCCCATCGTGCTGAAGGCCCGGTCGGGTTCCACCGCGTCCCCCGACGCGTGACCCAGCACCACCGCCACGTGCCGTCGTACCAGCTCCTCCAGCACCCGCGCGCGTTCGCCCGCGTCCAGGCCGGTCAGGCGCCGCCGCAGCCCGCCTTCCCCGCCGCCACCGGCGGCCATCCGGACCGGTCGCCTCGCCGGTGCCAGCCCGCGCAGCAACGTCGGCAGCTCGCCGCCGCGGCCCCGCAGCGCCTCCACGTCCACCCGCAGCGGTACCGTCATCGCCGCGTCCGTCCGTACGCTCACGTCGAACAGCCGCACCCCCTCGGTACCGGACAGCGCCGGCAACCCGAGCCTGGCCAGCCGGTCCCGGTCGGCGTCGGACAGCTCGGAGCTCATCCCGGTGGCCACGTCCCACAGCCCGTACGCCAGCGACGTCGCCACCAGCCCGCGCGACCGCCGGTGGGCGGCCAGCGCGTCCAGGAACACGTTGGCCGCCGCGTAGTTGCCCTGCCCGGCCGCCAGGACCAGCCCACCGGCAGAGGACACCAGCGCGAACATCGCCAGCGGCAGATCCCCGGTCAGCTCGTGCAGGTGCCAGGCCGCGTCCGCCTTCGGCCGCAGCACCGTGTCCAGCCGGTCCCGCGAGAGCGCCTCCAGCACACCGTTGTCCGCCGCTCCCGCCGCGTGCACCACACCCACCAGCGGGGCCGAATCCGGAACCGAACCCACGACCCGTGCCAGCGCGTCCCGATCGCCGACGTCGCACGCCATCACCCCGACCCTCGCTCCCAGCGAGGTCAGCTCCTCCACCAGCGGCCCGGCACCCTCCGCCGACAGCCCTCTCCGGCTCACCAGCAGCAGGGAACGCACGCCGTGGTCGGTCACCAGGCGACGGGCCAGCAACGCTCCCAGCCCGCTCGTGCCTCCCGTCACCAGCACCGTCCCCGCCGACAACTCGACCGAGCGCTCGGCGGCGGCCGGAACGGATCGCTCGGGCTGGGGCATCCTGGCCAGCCGGGGGACCAGGAACGTCCCCGAGCGCACCGCCATCTCGGGTTCGCCCGAGGCCACCGCCGCCCGTACCGCCGCGTCCCTTTCCCGGTCCTCCTCCAGGTCCAGCAGCACGAAGCGGCCAGGGTGCTCGGCCTGTGCCGCCCGTACCAGCCCCCATACCGGCGCGACCGTCACGTCCACGTCCGCGCCCTCACCGACCGGTACCGCGCCCCTGGTCACCACCACCAGGGGTGCCGACGCCTGGCTCTCCCGCTCCAGCCACGCCCGCAGTGCCTCAAGCACGTCGCCGACCACCGAGCGCACCACGTCCGGCGTCTCACCGGACGGCGGTGCCGTGCAGTCCACCACCGCGATCGAACCGTCGGCGGCGTCGAGAGCCGCGTCGAGTGCTCGGTCGGCGTCGAGAGCCGCGTCGGATGCTCGGTCGGCGTCAGGAGCCGCGTCAGGCGCTCGGCCGGCGGCGAGCGCGGACCAGTCCGTCACCCGCGCCGCACCGGCCTCGGGCAGCTCGATCGGGTTCCACTCCACCAGGAACAGGGACCGCTCCCCTGCCGCGCCCAGTTGCTCCGCCGACACCGGACGCCCCACCATCGATCCCGCCGACAGCACGGGGTGGCCGTTCTCGTCGGCCACCTCCAGGTTCAGCGTGTGCTCGCTCGGGTGCCGTACCCGTACGCGCAGCGTGGAGGCGCCCGCCGCGTGCAGCACCACCTGCCGCCACACGAACGGCAACACCGCCCGCCCGCCGCTCGCCACGCCCGAGGGGTCGATCAGCGATACGTGCATCGCCGCGTCCAGCAGGGCCGGGTGCACCCCGAACCGTCCCGCTTCCGTGGCCATCCGCTCGCCCAGCACGACCTCGGCGAAAAGCTCCTCTCCCCGGCGCCACGCCGCGCGCAGCGCCCGGAAGGCCGGCCCGTAGCCGTAACCGACCTCGGCCAGCCGTTCGTAGGCCCCCTCGACGTCCACCTCGGCCGCCCCCGCCGGCGGCCACTGCACCAGATCGAACTCCGGCTCCGCCGCCCGCTCCGCCAGCACTCCCTGGGCGTGCAGCGTCCAGTCGCCCTCTCGCCCGTCCGCCCGGGAGTACACCCGGACCGCGCGCCTGCCGGTCTCACCGGGGCCGTCGACCACCACCTGGACCCGTACCCCACCGGCCTCGGGCAGCACCAGCGGCGCCTGCAGTGCCAGCTCCTCCAGCACCGCGCAGCCGACCTCGTCGCCCGCGCGGACCGCCAGCTCCACGAACCCCGTCCCAGGGAGCAGTACCCGTCCCAGAACCTCGTGGTCACGGATCCACGGATGGGTCGACGCCGACAGCCGTCCGGTCAGGACCACGCCATCCGACTCCGGCGACACCACCACCGCCCCCAGCAGCGGGTGGAGCGCCGTCTCGAGCCCCAGGCCCCGCGCGTCCCCGCCTCGCCTGCCGCTCGGCCAGAACCGCTCTTTCTGGAAGGCGTACGTCGGCAGCTCAACCCGGTGGGCATCGGGGAGCACGGTCGGCCAGCTCACCGGTACTCCGCGCACGTGCAGGGCGGCCAGCGCCGTCATGATCGTCTTCTGCTCGTCGCGGTCCCCGCGCAACGCCGACACCAGCAACACGT
>NZ_JBIAQI010000074.1:0-9225 GCF_042888905.1 Streptosporangium sp. NPDC002721 | reverse complement strand
TCGCACTCGAAGGATCACGCGATGGCCGTCCTCATTTCACGGCGCCACGCCTGCTACCTAGGGAAACTCGTACACCACCTCCGTGGACGCAACCGGCGGATCCGTTCGACCTACGGGACCACTCCACGTGGGGAAACGCTGGGCGAGAGGCACTTACCAAGCGCTACATGCCACGTGTACGGCACCGAACACGCAGATGGATCGCTGCCGTCGGTCTCGAGCACCCCAGGGATCTCGAAGGTCCGCCACATGAGCGCCCCGCCCTTGTCGGCTGCCTTGCCCGCGCTCAACTAATGCTCGGAGGCGCCATGTTGGAGCAAATCGACAACCTCGGATCAGATCCCGTCCACCAGGCGATCGTCATCTCGTACCTTGCGGAGGAGAGAGGGTTCGTCATGCATCGAGGCGAGGAGCCACTGCCGGGTTTCGATTACGACGCTGGCAGCTTCACCATTGGAGACCTTGGCTTTCGGCGGGAGGGGCGGCGCTTGAGCTCGGATCCAGATCTGGAAACCATCCTGAAGCACGTTCAGCGAATGAATCAGCGTGTCATGGCCAGGCGCATGACGAAGCACGGAGAGGATGCCTACCGCCATGGGCGCCAAGCGCTTAACGAGGCAGTGCAGAAGGCGTACTCCCAGTTCATCAAGAATTCCGATGTCCTTAACTTCGCGACTCGGTCGGCCGTCACACGGAGTGAGCTGTTGGGGGACCTGACCTATGACAGCGCGTGCGCGTTTGTAGCGGGCTTGCGTCGCGCTGATCAAGAAATTCATGTCAATCGGATCACGGAAGCTCTTCAGCTAGCCGGCTTTTTGAACTCGCGTGGGCATCGGCGCTGGCATCGAGATGAGACCGAAGGAGCCCTCAGGAGCTGACGCCTCGGCAAGGGGTAGCTATGGGCTATTGACCATGGAGTGGTGAGGTGATCTCAGTAACTATGTGCTGCGGTACAGGGTCCTGAACGCAGCAGATTATGGAATACCACAGGTATGTAAGCGTGCCATCGTTTGGAGTTGACCTGGTTTGGTGAACTCCTTCCGGGAACCAGGGTTCCTCAGAAATCAGGCGTCCACCAAACCGGGTCAACTCCAGTCTCGGCAGTTGAGTTGTTACCGCTCCTAGACTGATCGTAGTCGAGTGGCGCCGTTGCGGGCACAACTAGCGGATGAGCCGGTCACCTGCCTCAACGGCAATGCTCTCAGCCTGTGTGACCGCGGGCGTTGCATACGTCGCCTCGTTGTCGGGCGGAATTTCATCCAAGAGGTTCATCTGTACGGCGACAGCCTTCGCTGCCTTCGCCGCCTTCCGCGCCTGCTTCCGCGCCCGGCGCTCAGCGGCGATCTGATCGCTAAACGCTTTCCGATATGCGATGGACTCAGCAATTCTCGCTGGCTCAAGAGCTGCTCTCCGCGCGGGTGTTGAGCCATCAATCCGCAGACAGATCCATTGAGTGCGATTAGTGAGCGTGATGTCGCCCAGCTCCATCGCACGCCGCCGGTCTGCCGTCCAATGGCCGTTGAGAACCTCGAATCCCTTCTCAAGCAGCTTTTTGCGGGTTTCCCCACGGAATCTACGAGCCTCGTCGAGCTGTTGCCCGATGGACTCGATGGTGTGTCGATATATGATCATTCCTTCGCAACGCGTGAAGAGTTCCATGGCACGCGCATCACCGCCGCGTGGCGCGAGGATAGCATCACGGTCCTGCTTGCGGAGGCTCATTAGGAAGTTTTCGGGGATCGGTGTCCCAGGCGCCACAAGCCAGCGGATTTCACTTATGCCACCGGGACTCTGGATTGTGCGTTTAGAGTCGCGGTTACCGCCCACAAGGATCTCGTCCCTGATGCGGAGAAGGCCGACCGCCATCTCTCCGGTGATATCATCACCATGCACCAGCAGACAGATGTGCCCCACCGCCTCGGGCGGGATTTGCCAGCCTCCGAAGTTGCGAGACCATTTGCAGTCAACGTCGACGGATTGGACATCGAAATCCATGCCAGCGGCACCTTCATCGAGATTGAACTTACCGCGCACGATATTCTCGATGTTTACCCCGAGGTAGCCTTTCTCCTGGTCGTTGCACTGGTCAAGTGTCCAGCGGCGCGTCCGCGGCGTAGCAATTACCTCATCGGTCCCCTGTCTAATGATTGCACCCATCTGCCTAGTCACATCTGGCGCGAAGAAATCGAAGGCGATGTCCAGCTCCGGGTCCGCCCCGCGCGACGGAGGACCGGGCAGAGTCTGCGAGGCTGAGTTATATCTACGTGACATTCGTTCCTTCTTCAGGTCCTCGTATTTTTGGATCGGATCCCGTTAGTCAGCATCGACAGCAGTTGGCAAGCCGCCTCAAGGCGCGGCTACCTCAACGCCTCGGCCTCGCAGAAAGCACTCCACAGGGAGTGCAGAACCTCGTCCGTCGGGCGCCACGCCGGCTGCGCAGGTTCCCTGAGACGACTGCCACTCAGATCGGCGTACTCCGTCTGCTGGAGCGACTTAGAGACACGAATGGTCCTTGACTCGGGGCTGACCGCCAGCAACTGAAGGTCGAGCAGAGTATGGATGTCAGCCCGCAACAGCAGCCCGTTGGTCACGGTGTTGGAAGCTGGCCCCCGGTAGGGACGCAGATGCGCAGCTTCAAGAACGTCCTCCACCGAACAACCAGTGACGGCGCATGAACAGCCATACGCCCTCAATAGCTCCTGGCGGAAGCCACGCTGCCCGCGGCGCATGACGATCTCACGGTAGACCCGTCGGCGGGCGTCGTAGTCGTCATCTGGCGGGGCGTCTTGCTTGACTACAGACTCTTCGGCATCGCGGATGAGGACCTCGGCGGGGGTATTGCCGCGTGGCCGGTCAGGGCCGGTAACGCTTTCGAAGAAGAAGTAACCATCCTCCCATGCAACCGGGTGAGCTAGGCCGCGGACGAGGTATTGACTGCGGCCATTCTTGCGCGGCATCTCGACGAGTACTCCCACGGGGACGGCGTCCCGCAGGCAGGCCATCAGCCCTCTGTTGGTGTATTCCCGGTCGCGCTGGGCCGGAGAGAGGCCTTCCTGGTGATAGTTGAAGAACCAGCTGCCGTCTTCTCTTCTCCGGACCGCACCGTCTGGGTAAGGGCTTTGACGGTTGATCCGGACGCTTAGCGCATACTCAAGGTCTGCCGGCTTGTAAATCCCCTTCGGCGCGGACACCAGGAAGGATCCGTCGTCCAGCCGGCCTGGGAAGGAGGCGACCTCATCCGCGTGGTCAACGAACCAGGCAAGACGTCGCCGATGACTGTCAGTGAGGGTGCGGAGCTTTGTGAGGGCTTGGTCTCCGGACATGGCGCCAGTTTGACATGGTTCGCGGTAGGCGCGCACAACCTCGAGGCCGCCGCCAGCGTGGGGTATACGGCACCGACCACGACCAAGGCGACCTACGCCTGACCGAGCAACGGTCGCAACAAATGGGGTGCCACATACCAGCTTTTGAGTGGCCTTCTTAACCATGTAGACCATATAGCTAAGAATTGTTATCAGAGATCACCGAGGATCTTTACCACCGACGTCCGGCCCTATCCGGGGTCGTTGTCACTCAGAGAAAGCCCGCCGCTATCAACACGTCACCGATACGACCCGGCAGATGGTTGCTGAGCAGGTCAACAACTTGTTCCGGATGGTCAACACAAGGAGCGTCCTGAACAGGGAGAATGAGCCAGGGTGCATGGAGGAGGTGAGCCGTGGTCGGCTCACCTCCTCTGATTCATCCGGGTCCGGGTTTAGCTCGCCTGAGGCCAGCGCTCCCGGTCATACGGCAGGAGCCACCCGGCGACCTTCCCGCCCAAACGCCGTACGTCCACCTTGGGGGTGCCCGGCTTGATGGGCAGGACGTAGAGCTTGCTCCACTTGCTGGTCCGAGGATCCTCCCGCAGGTACTCCCCAATGTGGGTAGCAAGACCTCGGGGATCCCCTGGACGGTAGACAGAACCGACGTAGCAGATCTGGCCGTCCTCGTCCTCGGCAGCGTAGACCGCACATGACAGGTCCGGCAGCTGCTCCGGGGCCGGTCGTACCGACAGAGGCGTCCTGCGAAGCAGGCGCGGCCCCGCGATGTCGGCGAGTGCCATGTACACCATGCGCTTCATCAGCTGTCCTCCCTGTCAGAGGTGTAGCTCTCGTCGAACAGGTCTTCCTCTTCCTCGTAGCCCAGGTTGCCGCCCTGAGCCTCCATGACGGCGATCAGCCAAGCATCGGCGGTTCCCTCCATCCTCTTAAGGTCTTCCCGCAGGAGCAGGATGTCCGGCTTACCGGTCTGTTCCACCAGGGGAATCTCGTCGCCCGGCACGCGGATGCCGGCGAGGTTCCGCATGCTGTCCTCCAGTTGGCGGATGCTCTTCTGCACGTTCTCCATGGCCACCTTGAAGCGCTTGTGGGCTCCAGCCTCCGGCGAGATCGGGTCCTCCACCACGCCGTCCTTGGGGGCGAGCTTGTCACGCAGGAAGTCGTTGCTGATCACGGCGTCGGCGCCCGTGGCGGTCTTCAGAGGCTGCCCCTGCTCATTGACCCGCCGGGGTCGCAGGCCGACGCGGTCGTCCTCCAGGATCTGCCGCAGATGCCGGAGCCCGGCCTCCGTCTTCAGCAGAGCCTCAAGGACCTCACCCGCAGGACGCCGGTCACTCTCAGGCCCCTGGTCGTGACGTGGTCCGGTGATCATCCCGTGCTTGCAGAGCACATAGGCCGCTCGTACCCACAGTTCAGTTCCGGCGGGGCCGCCAGGAAGGCCGTCGGCCAGTTCTTTGGACGCGGCTTCGAAAAGAGCCTGAGGAGTCCGCTTGGTCCGCTTCCAGGGCCCACGGGTGCTGAGGTTGCGGGGCAGTGCTTCCTTGAGCAACTTGCGGAACTGGGTAACCTTCGGCTCCGGGAAGAGGGGGGCACCATGCAGTTCGCGGGCGATCACTTCGATGCCCAGGGGCAGCTTGGTGTTCCCCTCCACGCGGACCGCCCGCCTACGGGCAGGAGCATCCTCGTCGCCCGTCAGTACCAGGGCGATCGGCGCCCGGATCGCGTCGTGCGTCGCCTTCTCATTCGTGGTGAACATGTGGATGACCCACGCAGCCCGGTCGTCCCCGTACGGCGGAATCTTGAGCTGGGAAGCCTCGTCACGCGTCAGGTGACCGCCGAGCCACTTCTCCTCATCAGACCCGATGACGCCTGCTTTCCGCACGGAAAGCAGGCACTCCTCGGCGAGCGAAGTGTTCTTGGACTCTGTGCTCCACCGGGTCTTCGGGTTGAGGTGATCCTGGGCGACCCTCGCCTTGATCGCCAGAGACAGGTCAACTGCTCCCGGGACGTCGGGCTCTACCCCGATGATCAGTTCGAACTCGGTGACCGCGCACCGCACCGCTGCCTGTTCCGTCGGCTCGATTTCATCGGCAGGCTTGTCAGCGTAACCGTTAAGCCTGGCGATGTGGCTTTCCATGCCGCTCGCGCCACGCGGCAGCTGATAGAGCACCTCATCGGCGCCGACGTTGAGATGCCAGTGGCCGTGGCTAACACGGGAGGAGCCTTCCCTCACCACGGGAAAGGTCATCGGCGCGGCCTGGTTGTCCTCGAAGAAGAACGTCGTCGCTACACCGATCGGGGGATCCATGATCCCCTGCTCCGCAATGCTGGGGTTGGGGGTGTTGCGGTTACGCGTCGTCTGGACAGCCCACGCGAGCTGCCTGGTGAGCACCTCAGGACTCGCGACCTGGACCGCCATCTCGCCGACGCCGTGTTCGGTCGCGGTCGCAAGCGCGGCAGGAGGGGCATCCTCGGTCTCCGCCAGCGCGAACTCGACCTGGTCAGCGTTACGCGGGTTGTACGGGTCCGGCACCAGCCTCGCCGTGTAAACCTCGCCCGAGATCACCAGCTGGTACGCGCCGGGGATCCTCCGCCGCTGCGGATTACTGACCTGGGGCAGGACCGCCTTGGGATTGGTCCAGATCGTGGAGATGGCGCCGGCGGCATGGTCGCTCATGCCGTGCTTCTTCAGAGCGGCGCGAAGGGCCCGGTGGTCGGCCGAATCCGGGATGGGCGGGACCAGCCTGATCGGCTTGGTAAGCGTGTCCGGACTCGGAGACATGATGTTCGATGACACTGTGGTTGCCTCCTCGGCTCCCAGCACCGCGGGAACCTCTCCCGCGGAGAAACACGCGGGAACCGGAGACGCCGAACCGGCCCTCGCTTCCCTATCTCACGGATCTGGCCCGTGAGCAGGGAGCGTTGGAGTCACATCTGCACTCCGCTGGGTCGGCCTCAGCGCTCTACGGCGCTTTTTCGGGCCTCTCCCGTCCCCGTTCAGGTCGGCGCCTGTCCAAGGTTGCAGAGTGACGTGTGCTCCTACGTCAGGGTCAACGGTACGTAAAGAAACGGAAAAGTCAAGCTAAAGTGAGATGAGATCTGAGGCGGCAATGCTATGGGCCGGATCTCATGCGTGGTCCGCTTCCTCCAAGACGACGGAGGATGCAAGGTCCGATTCAAGAACCCGCCTCCACAAGACCAGAGGGACATCAGAAGGACCGGCTCACCGAGCTAGCCAGTCTGGTCTGGTACGAGCTCTGTCTCGAAGATCCATAACTCGCCTCTAATGCGTGAAAACGTCCTGCGCCCTCCGCTTTCCAGAGATAGTCGGTAGATGAGTTTTGATGGCCGTGTCCGGAGAGCTGCGCCCCTACCCTTACCAGCATCTTGCGCTCCTGCATCCCCATGCCACGACTGGGTGCGGCATTGATGCGCCTGCTGAGGTGGGGGATCCCGGCGGGGTTTGATATTCCGGTCTACGGGGCGGACATCGATACCTGGCCGGATAACCCGGGAAAGGGTTCCGGCTTTGACCGCTGGCCCGCAACTCCCGCCGACCTAGCCACCGCTACCCAGCTGGCCAGCCGGGGTCTACGCCCGCGCAACACGCTTCGGCCGGACGCTATGCAGGTGGGCCCAGCGTTGCTGGACAGGGAACGGGTGGCGATCGACTGGGCCATGTGGCGTCGGCGTCGGCGGAGATTCGACGAGGAGAAGGACGGGAAGTGGTGGGAAGAAACAGTCGGATCGCACACCGGCGGCCGACTTGACTTCACCTACCCATGCACGTCCCTATATTCGGACGGGCATGCGCAGCCGCTAACCCAGCCGCCCTCGGTCGATGAGCGGATCGAGGACCGCCGGGAAGCGGCGGCATGGGCACATGCGGTTCTCGATGACCCGCGCATGCTCATCCTGGAGGTCAGCACCGTCGGAACGTTTGACGGTCTCACTAGCCCGAACCACCGGGCGGCGCTGTGCGAGATCGCTGTCCGCACAGCCGACGGCGACCTGCTGATGGACACACTCGTCAATCCGATCTGGGACCCCCTTCCCACCAAGGAACTGGCCACGGCTGGCCTAAATCCCCGCCTGGTGGAGGACGCACCGACTTTCCGTAAACTCCGCCAGGAGTTCCAGGACCTGCTGGCCGGACGCCGGGTGGTGTCCTTCGGCCGCAGCCACGTCTACAGCGTGCTCTACTGCGAGCTCGAGTACCACGTTTGGGGCGACTGCCTCGAAAACAGCGTCCTAACGATCGATCACTTCGGCATTCTCGACATTTTGGGCCGTTCCACATTCGAGTGCGCGCAACTGGCTTACTCCCGCTACCGCGGCCGGTGGAACACTGACCGGCATCGCCTCATGTTGCTCAAGCACCCATCTCGGGCAGCGTCGGCCGCGGAGCGCTCCCAAACGGTTTTGAAAGTGCTGCAGGAAATGGCAACCCAGGCACCGGGACGATACCTGGACCTGTGCCGGCAGGCCGAGGAGGCAGAGCGCTCCGGGCGCAGCCATCGCCGCGTCGACACGCAAGGAGAGCGGCGGGTTCGGTTGTCCCCGGCACGTCAGGCTGTCCTCATCCGGGCGGGCTCGCAGTGCGAGAACCCGTCCTGCCTCGATTCCGGCTATACCCACGATGTCACGGACAAAGGGGAGCCGCTCCTGCAGGTCCACCACATTGACGAGCACGCCCAGAGTGGCCGGGACCACCCGGACACGATGATCGCTCTGTGCGCTAACTGCCATGATCGCGTGACCCGTGGGCGAAATCACAAGCAGCTCAACGAGACCTTCCGTGCCGCGGCAGGTGCGGCACATCAAAAGCAGGCGGGCATGCTTTCTCTGACGGCCGAGTGAAGAAAACGCGGAGGGAAACCCCACCCAAGCAGCCTGTCGCCGTGTGCTTGCAGGATCACTATGTTGCTTGCGCCAGTCGACCAACTGGCTGCCGCTGCTCAAACAGTAGTTGTTGAATTGAAAGCGGTCAGGGGGTGACCTATGAGGACGTCGTAATCATGGCTCTGAACTGCTGGTTTGTTCCTAGTCCTCTGTCGTCGTTTCGGCCTGCTTCTCGGTGCGGTGTGTCCTCGTTGTGCCCTCGGGGCTGTGGTTTTCCGGAGCGTTGTTTCTCAGGCTGACCTCCTCGATGGACAGTTGGTGACGATGGCCACCTTCCACCCTGACGCACGCAGTCGAGCCAGGCCGTCCATCACCTCGGGCCGACAACACACCAGGTACGGCATGCGCTTGCGGTAGCGGCTCCACAGCTCCTCGACCGACTCGGTGAGGGCGAAGTGGTCGCAAACCTTGGCGAAGAAGACCTCACGATGCGGATAACCCGCCTGGTCGAGAGCGAGTAACCAGTCAACCGCCTCGTGCTCAAGGCCGTACTCGTCGGCGAACTCCCCAGCCCAGGCCTGGAACGCCTCGTCCAGGTTGATGAGGGTGTTGTCCAGGTCGAAGAGCGCGAGTCGTTGCACAACGATTCATCCTAGGTACGGCATCGCCACAAGCTTGAGCGCCTGTTTGCAAACAGGAGCCAGCCACGACGTATAGGGCTCCTCGCCCTGGTCACATGGCAGATGCGGTCTGGTGGCATGTGATCGTGTGAGGCGGTGTTGCTGTATCCGGCTGCCGTACGAGCTACAAATCACTCCAATACCTGGGATTCCTCCAACCGCCCCAGATCCCTCAGCACACCCGCCAGATTGCCTCGGCTGAACAGCGTGTGCGGGTGCTCCTCACCCAGCACCCGACGGCTGATCTCCAGCACCGCCCGATGCTCAGCCTCGGCCTCCTCCAACCGCCCTAGGGCCTGTACGGGGTTGAGATCAGAAGGATTCGTATGCGCGGTGCTCTGCCGTGCTGGTAGGCCATCACCATGGCGCGTGGAGACCTCACC
>NZ_JBIAQI010000073.1:0-9635 GCF_042888905.1 Streptosporangium sp. NPDC002721 | reverse complement strand
AGTCAAGGTCACGATCGTTAATGGTCCTGTCTCGCCCTACTTACAGCTCAGAAGGCTATCTCCCTCGATGTCTCACCTGAGCCTGCCAAGGAGGGGTCTGCACGGGTTGTCCTGGGCTGATGGCAGACGGGATGAGCAGGCCCTTGCCTTAGCCCTTACGACCCCAGGCCGTGCTGCTGGTGATCATCCCGGAGCGGGAGGCCCCCACCGGAGGCGGCTTTTCCATTACGTGTGGCTGCTGCGATGGCGCCAAGCATCATCCCTATACCTCCAAGGACGAGAAGAACAGGTTCGCTCAGCGCAACCAAGGCAAAGGACGCGGGCGTAGAGGTTGTGTTTCCGCTGCCGTAGCTCCAGTAGAGACCGGGAGGAAAGAACACAATCTTGTAGAGGCCGAAGAGGATGAGAAAGGTTCCTGCGGCAAGAAAAAGGTTCCGAAGCACAAGGGTGGATGCTATGAGCCGGAAGGCCGAGTTGCCTCCAGTTCCCGGGCGCTGGCAGGGGACAGGGTCATGGGGGTGATCCATCCCTGCCGTGTCAGGATCACTTGGGCGGGAAGGGGAGTGATCGGATAGACCTCGATGCCCTGTGTCCAGTTCGTGAGCAGTCCTTCGGTGCCGCTGGAGTCGACCAGGACGATCGAGATGGGCTGGCCGTCTTTGGCCCAGGCATTCCAGATCGCCCACCCTTCGGGCCGGGCTCCGATGTCCAGGCGGTCGCAGATCTCGCTGTAGCTCTCTTCCATGCCGACGGGAAGGGCGTGCGGTCGGAGAATGACCACTCCGGCGAGTTTCATCAGGGGAAGGTCTTCATCGAGACATCCGTCCCCGTCGAAGTGATGGTGACGGAGGTGGCGGGCTGTCTCGGTCACCGCTCGCCGAAGTGGCGTGGCCTCATCGGAGGTGGTGATGAGAGTGAGCCATCCCTCGTTGTCTGCCGCGTTCACGATCTCGCGCGCCAGGTGCTCGATGTGACGTAGGTACTCGATATCGCTGAAGTCGGTTCGGAACATCGCGCCAGTGTGGCATCAGGGCATGAGCCTGAGCATGCGGGTTATTCGGCCGATCGGAAGATGCCGTTTTCCTGAGGTGGGGCGGGTGACGGGAATCGAACCCGCGCTGTCAGCTTGGGAATCGGCTGCTGGTGTTGGCGGGCTGAGCTGGGAAAGCAGGTGTGCGGATTAAACGAGGTGTGGTTCCCCGTGAGCTCCTGTGGATGACTGGTGTTCCCCGCCTGTTCTGGCGCGGATCTGGCACGTGATCAACGCTGCTCAGGAGACCTGGACGAGTAACCAAGATCGAGAAGTGGATGCGGGACAGACCTGGCGCTCATTCCCACTAGGCGCGGCCATCGCTGTCAGGGGCATACGAGGTAGGATAAAGAGCATGAGTGAGCCTACCGGTAAGTACTCGATCACCATGCCGCGTGACATCGCGGAGGCCGCACGGTCCCGAAGCGGCCCTTCTGGTCTGTCTGCCTACGTCGCCGCCGCCGTCGCCCGCCAGATCGAGCGCGACAACCTTAGCGAACTCATCCAGGTCGCCGAGGCCGAGCACGGCCCCATTGCCGACGACGAAGTCCAGGCGCTGCGCGACCAACTCAACCAGGCCCGGCAGGGACAGGCCCACGGTGGGGCGGGCGCTGCATGACCCGTTCTCCCGCCACCCCCGGCGGCACGCTGGTCCTCGACAGCGAGGGACTGGCCAAAGTCGTCTTGCGTGACCGCATGGTCACCACATGGCTCGCCCTCGCCCGCGCCGACGACCTCCGCGTCATCACCTCCGCCGCCACCCTCGTCGAAGTGGTCCACCCCCGCATCAACCGGCCGGCTCTGGAGTGGTCGCTGTCCCGCCTTGTCGTTGAACCGGTCACCGAACCGATCGCCCGCCACGCCGCCACACTTCTGTCTGGCGCCGGCCTGCACGGGCACAAGTACGCCATCGATGCGATGCTCAGCGCAACCGCCCTCGCTGCCCCCGGCCCCGTTACGGTTCTCACCTCCGACCCGGAGGACCTTGCCACCCTGTGCGGCGGACGCGTCACCGTCATCAAGATCTGAGCTGCGCGCGATGACGAGCATGACGGAGCGGTGGGAGCAACGAGAGCCAATGGCCCGAGAAGATCGAACAGCCCTGGAAACAACGAAGGCCCTGGTCCGGAATCTATCCCTGACTTGGGCCTTCGCTCTTGGAGCGGGTGACGGGAATCGAACCCGCGCTGCCAGCTTGGGAAGTGCATCGATCACGCTTTGTGGGGCGGCTGACCTGGGCGTCGGGCCGGCCGTGAGTGACCGTGGTTGACCCCTCGTCACCCTGGTTAATGGCCCGCCAATGGCCCGGCGATCAGCGTGTGGCCTGATCTTGCCGTACAACACCCACCCCCTGCCCGCTTGACCATCTCGTCTGCCTTGGTCTGCCTGAGGGAGAAAAGGATTCGGGTTGGTCGTCCGGCTGGAGCGCTTGGTTCCTTGTGGGTTTGCGCGATCCGGGAGCGCGACCCTTGCCTGATGTATAACGTCCGTGTTATGACTTGGGGAGAGGTGGAGCTGGAGCCAGAGGTGGACATGTGGTTCGACACGCTTGATCAAGAAGGTCAGGGGACGGCGGCGTTCTATGTCGACCTGCTGGCCGAGCGGGGTGTCCTGCTTGATGAGCCCTACACCCGGCAGTTGCGCGGCAAGTTGCGTGAGTTGCGTTTCCACCTTGAGCGAGAGGCGGTGCGCATCAGCTACTGGATCGCACCGGGCAGGCGGATCATCCTGTTGACAGTCTTCCGTAAGCAGCGGATGCGTGAGGCTGCCGAAGTCGAGCGTGCGTGGCGAGCCATGCAGCGATGTATTGCTGAGGCTCACACGGCAGACGAGGAGTAAGCGGAATGGGCGAGCGCAAGACGTGGGCCGACAAGCGAGAAGAAATCATGAGTCGTCCCGGCGCGGGGGCCGCGTACGAGGCGGCGCGGATCCGTTTCGAGCTTGGTGAGGCGGTACGGCTGCGTCGCGAACAGCTTGGGCTGACTCAGGCCGAACTGGCCGGGCGCGCCGGGCTGAAGCAGTCCGCGGTGGCGCGGTTCGAGGCAGGCGGGACGATGCCGACGATCCCAATGTTGGAAAGACTTGCGGAGGCGTTGGAGATGCGGCTCAGCGTCCAGTTTCAGCCGTTGCGTGAGGCGAGCTGAGCTGTTGGAGGGTGCCGGAGCCATCGGGCACGCAACAGGTGCGGTGGTCGTTAAATTCTGGGAAGAAGATCAAGGTCCAGGTTCGGAAATCATCCGTGACCTGGGCCTTCGCTCTTGGAGCGGGTGACGGGAATCGAACCCGCGCTGTCAGCTTGGGAAGTGCATGAATCACGCCCTGTAGAGCGGCTGAGCTGGGCATTCGGCCGGTCGTGAGTGACCGTGGTTGACCCCTCGTCACCCTGGTTAATGGCCCGCTAATGGCCCGGCGATCAGAGGTGCATGCCGTGGGGGTGCTGGTCGTGACGGCCGGACAGCAGGATCTCCCGCAGGCTGCTTCTGAGCAGTTCGACGCTGCCCTCGTCGATCTTGAGATCGATCTGGACGACGGGTTCCACGTTCAGTTCCTTCGCGGCCTGTGCGGTGAAGTGGAAGGTCAGGCGGCCGGAGTCGATCCCGCAGTGAGTCACGCCGCCGTAGGTGGTGCCCGCCTGGTCCTCGCGGACGACGCAATACGTGTCCATACCAAGTCCGATCTCCTGCTCGTCCGGTTCCTCGGTGGACATCATGAAGATCAAGGCGTTCCCGGTGCCGTCCTCGTGTTCGGCCACTCCGAAAACGATCGTCTCCGAGTCCTCGTCTCGGCCGACGGTTCGCGCGACCATGGTTCTCAGAGGAGGCCAGGCCGAGCCGGGTTCGCTGTCTGCCGGTGAGGTGGGGGCGGAGCCGCCCTCAGGCAGGGACACACCTTCGGGCCAGGCGGCGAGTATCCACGGCGGGATGAGGTCCGGCCTGCGCGGGAACTTGGTCAGTTCCTCCACGTAGGCCCAGGCGGGCACCTCGATGGCCTGGGCAAAAGGCAGCTCCATCCCGAAGGCGGGCGGCATCATGGCGGTGTAGTCCCGGGAGAAAGGCGACTCCATGCTGAAGGTCTGCATCATGGAGTTGTACGACTTCCCGCGCAGGCTGTAGCCGAGCCGACAGACGAACCATGTCCCCTCACTCGGCTTGTACTCGGCCACTTTCAGCTGATGGAAAAGGTCACCGAGGTCCTCGCCATCTCGAACCTGCTGGGAACCGTCCGCCATCCGATAGGTGATCCCGGTTATGCCGAAGGTGCCGAGTTGGCAGCGAAGGACGTCGACCTCCTGCCATCCGTCCGGGGCGCCATCCCGCACGGTCCGCCCGATCTCGACACAGAGTTCATGGGTGCGGTCGGATGACATGCTCACCGGGCCTTTTCCGTCGTGCGAATGAGAACAGGAGTTTATTGGGCGTATTTGCAGGTGGCTATGTCCGATCATTGATGCGCTCAAGCGCATGCTTCGCCCGCTGGATCTTCCCGTCTGCCTCGTCCCATCCCGGAGGGGCAACAGCTCGGGGACGGAGGGGCAAGGCCGTCTTCGCGTGTACGTCAGCCGGTAGACGTTCCTCGGTCATGCGATGCCAACGGTCACAGACGGCCTTGAGCCGGAGGAGTCGAGCTGTTGGGCTTGCCTGGGACGTGGCAGGCGGGAAGACCCAGCCCCACCTCAGCCAACTACGGTCCTTGTGGTCGGCAGTCTCAATCATCCCGGAGCGGAGTCCCCCGCCGGAGGCGTCAGTTCCGAAAGAGCCGGATAAGCGCGATGGCTATCACCACGGGGATGACGACCGCTGATACGAGCACGAGAAGAATGAAGATCCCGAACGGAGAGTAGATCACGGTCTGCTCCTGTCGACAGGCTGATCATATGCCTGGCCAGAAAGCGGAGCGGCGGCGGGCCGGTGGTCGGCGAGTGCCTTGGGTACGGCGGGCGCGCGGGTCGGTGGACGGCCCGGGGCGCCGCCGGCCGGGACCGGCGCCCACGCCGCACGCCCGGTCGGCGGGCGGCAGAGGGCCGGGTACGGCGGCGCGGGGCGCCGCCGCTTGATACCTATGAGAACAATTCGGCAATGTCTAGTGGCGCAACAGATCTACTGTCCGCTTTTCAGTCGGGCCAATCCTCTTGGTTGGGTAGCGGTGACCAGGGCCAGAAGGGGAGGGACAGTAGTTGAAGTGAGTCCATGTGTAGGGACGCTGCTGTCACCGCTCTGCCGGAACCTACCAAATCGTTCAGGAGGCATGGTCGTGAGGTCGGCTCATGACTGCCCGATAAAGCATTGAACTGTCTATACTCCCGCCTGCTACGTCTGGCGGAAAATGATCAAGTAGATGGCGAAGGTCTCTACGTCCCAATGAAGTCTGCACACACTGTTGGAGGGGGCGCCCTCGTTAAACCCATGAATGTGTTCCCAGCGTGCGACGGGTACAGCCCTGTGATGAGGGGGCAGGCGTCGTAGGGCTGAACCTGAGCTACTGTCCGTCTCTCACCGGTTCTGAGCCTGGTCGTAGCGGCGAGCATTCCATGCTGGGATCCTTACGATTACACTGCCAGGTTTCCATACCCCTGCCACTTGCCCTCACACAAGGTAGAAATAGTTCCATGCTTCGCCGAGGTCAAATTGTGCTATCCGTACTCTTCATCGCGCTGCTCGGTGTCGCGACCAACGTGGCGACGGGGGTGCTGCCATCCTCATGGCACGACCGCCTGTGGGTGGCATGGCCGCTGATGTTTGTCATCGTTGTCGCCACAGCAGTACTGGAGGTTGTCCAGAAGGACGAGCAACCGGCTGACTTCCCTTCGGCGCAGGCTCGGAACGAGCTCATCCGTCGCGTACGGCGGTTCTGGGTGACAGGAGTTCTGGAGAAGTCGCTATACAACGAGGCTCGGATCCAACTTGACCTGGTGGTCCACGAGTCTGGCGACCGGCCGTGGGACATTGCGGTCACCTGGGCGAACGGCACGCAAGAGCAACTACCGCCAGGTACCGAGATGGCAGATGTGTTTTCCCGAATGGACCAGCGGATCGTCATTCTAGGTATGCCAGGTGCGGGCAAGACCACCATGCTGCTGGAGCTGGCTAAAAGTCTCCTGGCGGAGACCAAGGACGAAAGCAAGCCTGTCCCGGTCGTGTTACCTCTCGCATCATGGGCGCGTCACCGTAAGACGATCGCCGAGTGGATCATTGACGAACTCGTAGAGAGCTACGGCATGCCACGGCGACTCGCGAGCGAATGGTTGCGCACTCACCAGATCCTCGCTCTCTTCGACGGCCTTGACGAAGTCGCAGCAGAGCACCGTTCAGAGTGCGTCTCTCAGTTAAACAGGTACCTTCACGCCAACCCGACCAGCAGCGCTGTCTGCTGCCGCCAGGCCGAATACGCGCTACTTCGGGAACAGGTCAGGTCACACGGCATCGTGACAATCCAGCCAATGACGGCTGAGCAGACCCAGCGCTTTCTCGCTGAGTCGGGACGCGGGCTTGACGGGCTTCGAGCAGCACTCGCTGCCGATCCCGAACTGTGGCAGCTGGCCTCATCGCCGTTGTTGCTAAGTATCATGGCCCTTGCTTATCGAGACGGTCTTGAGCCACCTCAAGCGACCCAGAGGGCCGGCCCCCGCCGCCGCCTGTACGCCCAATACGTCGGGACGATGCTGCGTTGGCGCAAGAACCGTAATTATCCTCCAGAGAAGTCTCGCCGCTACTTACATCTGCTTTCTAATCGGCTCCGCAATGACCAGCAAACCGTTTTCACGCTCGATCTGTTAGGAGCTGAGTGGCTCCCTAAAGGCCGTTACGTGAGTAGATCGAGTTACATCATGCTGTTGACGGTTGCGCCATCGTGTGTGCTCATGTTCGTCGCGACTTGGCTTCTCGTCGGAGTTACGATCGCCACATTTTCCGCTATTATTCTGGGTATCGGCCTTACTACGCAATTACTTAGTCAAGATTACGAGAACAATGCCCGTATCTCTTGGCGGAATCGGGAGAACACAAGGGAGGCGTGGCCACCCCGACAACCGTCTCCGCGCGGAGACATCACCTCCAATTCCGTAATGAAATCTTTGATCATGGCTGTTACGGGTTTCTTTAATCGTGGATTTGGCGACAAAATTGCCGCGACGGCGATCAGCCTAGTCGTAGCCGTGGTTCTGAGCCTGCAGGAGTCGGCCCTCACCGGGCCGGTCTACTCGATCGTTTTGCTCGTCTCCTACCTCTTGGTCGCGGGGGTGATAGACGGCTTCGTAGGAGAGCTGGCAACGTCTGGCCGTATGATCATTCGGACCAGGGAGGTGCCGAGCCCGGCGCTGCGCCCTCGCGTGTGGCTCGCCCTGCGCGTTGGTTTCGCCTGGTTCCTGATCACGGGATTCGTTGCCACATACGTCGCTAGGATGGCACCGGCGGAATCACTTCCTCCCGGCGACTACGGCTTTCTAATTGGCTTGGGTTCCTTGCTCCTGACGTTCGTATCAATAGGCGGCGGACCTCTCTTTGAACAGTTGGTGCTCCGCAGCGAATTGGCCAGACTTCAGTGCATCCCGTGGCCTTTTCTGCCATTCCTTGACTTCATGACCGAGTGCCTAATCCTCCGCAAAGTCGGGCACGGATATATATTTGTGCATCGCGAACTCCTTGATTTTCTTGCCGACCCGAAAGGCAATGTCGAAGTAGAGTTTGACGCTAGTCAGTAGCACTCTATTGGTCCGCTTCATTGCAGATGACTAGTCCCGGATCGTTGAGAGCAATTCGAGATATAGAACATCACGCGCGCCATGACCTCTTGTCGCAGAGCATCAGGGCGCGGGCGGTGCTGGCCGCGACCGGGCGAAGAACCACAGCGCGGCCAGTGGCCGTCCAGCGCGATAATCCGCCGTAGGCGAGCTGCCGCGAAGACGTGGAGCAGGTTCTCATTCGGTGCAATGCGCCGTTATATGTCCTACTCCAGGGCATGCTTGACGCATCAGTCCTGGGACATGTTTAGCAGATGTCGCTAGTGGTTGTTTTAAAGCAGTCAATCGAGGAGCTCGGGACGGCGAGTGGTTAGGGCGCGACGGGCGGCCACATAGCGTTCGTGGAACTCTGAAGCGAGAATTTCGCGACGGTAGCCTTGTCGGATGACGCGGTCCAGATCTGCGGCGCGGTTGACGAGGTCAGTGAGAGACTTGCGCTCAATTTCGAAGGCGGCCATGCCTTGTTCCACGGCGGCATCGAGGTTGCCTCGTCGGGCGTGGACAATGCCGAGGTCAATGTGAGCGTCGGCGACGCGCATGGGGGCGTTGGAAGTGCCGTCCGGGCGGGTGTGCATCTGGATGGTCTCCAACGCGTGTTCTTCGGCTCGGTCGTTGTCCTCAAGCCATGTGTAAGCCGTGGCGGCGTAAAAGACCCACTTGGCGTGGTCGAATACGAAGTGATGGTCAGGGTTGCCGGGGAGGGGGAGCTTCGCCAAGGCGTCGGCTCCGCGGGTGAGGGCCTTGTCTGCTTCTCGGCGGTCGCCGATGCGGGCCAGTCCGCGGGCCTCTTGCAGGGTGAGCTGAACCTGGGCGCTGGATTGGCCGGCGACGGCCTGGCCCATACGGGCGGCGGTGACCACGTCTTCATAGCGGCCTTCGACCAGGGCGAACCACGCGGACATCTCATGTGCCCATCCCATGAGTTCACCGTGCCCAACCTGGCGGCCCATCTCGTAAGCGGCGCGACGGGCGGTCTCGGCCTCCTCGCGCTCTCCCAGGTCGTAGTGAACGCACCCAAGCAAGGCCGTCAGCCATCCGGTGATGACGAGGAGTTCGCGGTGCTGGGCGAGGGTGATCCGTCCGCCGAGTAGACCGTTGACCTGAGAGAGACGCTTCTGGGTCCGGTCGCGCAACGTGGCGGCCGAAACGACGGGGTAGGCGCGGCAGAGCAGATCGACGGCCTCGGCGAGGGCCTCAAGCGTGCCGGTTCCGACGTCGGACGCCTGGAGCTGCTGGGCGAGTTCCATGGTGCCGTACAGGTCGGCCTCGGCCCGCAACGCGTCCATAGGAATGACGGTGGTGGCTTCAATGAGCTGGCCGGCCCCGCGTCTGTTCGGCCGGAATCCCAGGTCTTCGGGTTGAAGTCCGGTCAGCTGGGTGATGGCGAGCCGGTACGGAGAATGGGGCCACCTGACCTCTCCGGCCTCCCAGCGGCGGATGCGCTCCTCATCGCACGCCAGGGACTCCCTGATGCCGGTCGGCGTCGCGTTGATCCGGTCGGCCAGTTCGGCGCGCGTCAGGCGGTGCTCGTTACGCCACGCTCGGAGCTGGACGTTAGGGATGTTGTCGGGCATCTGGGGCCTTCCTCCCGGCTGGGGGCTCAAGAGGGGGAATTCAGGGGGGCCGTTTGGGGGTCCTGTCGTTCTCGAATTGCCGGTGGACTTGCCATCAAGCAACACGGTACGTCAGCCCGCTTTCCGCCGCAGGGAACGCGGATCAAATTCGAGGAGATGGCGACGGTGACCCGGCCAGAGGAGACCAGCGAGACACGCCCCTGCGGAACTTGTCAAGCTCGATGAGACACAGTCGCTCTAGATGTTCTGTGCCTGCTTCTCTCGTTTGTCTGGGTCGTTGATCCACGCCTTGACG
>NZ_JBIAQI010000072.1:0-10741 GCF_042888905.1 Streptosporangium sp. NPDC002721 | reverse complement strand
ATCACCCGGTGACGCTCCTCGGCCGACAGGATCTCCAGAGCCGAGATGCGCCTGTCCGGATCCTCCGCAACCACCTCCAGCACCCGCACCAACCGAGCAGCCAGGGCCTGGATCGTCTCCTGATCGAAGAGGTCGGTCGCGTACTCCAACGCGCCCTCCATGCCGCCATCGGTCTCAGCGAGGCTGAGCGACAGGTCGAACCGCGCGCCGGGCGCGGGCGTCCCAGCGGCCTCGACGGTCAGGCCGGGTAGGTCGAGCCGGGTGTCCGTAGCATTCTGGAACGAAAACATCACCTGGAACAGCGGATGATGGGCCAGAGACCGAGCCGGGTTGAGCGCCTCGACGAGGCGCTCAAACGGCACGTCCTGGTGAGCGAACGCCTCCAGGTCGGTCTCCCGCACCCGTTCCAGCAACTCGGTGAACGTCGGGTCGCCCGACAGATCGTTCCGCAACACCACCGTGTTGACGAACATCCCCACCATGGCTTCCAGGCTTTCGTCGGAACGTCCGGCCACCGGGGTGCCGAGGGGAACGTCCGAGCCGGCACCGAGCCGGGACAGTACGGTCGCAAACGCAGCCTGCACGAGCATGAAGAGGCTCGCGCCTGTCTGCCGGGCCAGCGCGGTCAGACTACGCGTCAGTTCGGGCTCCACCCTGACCCGGGCGTTCCCTCCCCGGTACGAGGGGCGCGCGGGACGGGGCCGGTCAACGGGCAGGTCGAGCTGCTCCGGCAGCCCGGCCAGTGTTTCCCGCCAGTAGGCGAGCTGCTTCCCGGCTAGGCTGTCCGGGTCTTTCTCGTCGCCTAGGACCTCGTTCTGCCATAGGGCATAGTCCGCGTACTGGATGGGCAGCTGCGACCAACCGGAGGGCTCGCCGCGTGTCCGGGACGCGTAGGCCGCGCCGAGGTCGCGGGCCAGCGGAGTAAGCGACCAGGCATCGGCCGCGATGTGGTGGATCACCACGGACAGGACATGGTCGTCCGGACTCATCTTGAAGAGCGCCGCTCGTAGCGGCGGCTCGGACGTGAGGTCGAAACCGCGCGCAGCCTGTTCGGAGAGTTCTCGGGGCAGCTCTGCCGGGTCCAGCTGGACCTCCGTCAGCTCCGGAGCGGCCGAGGCGAGGATCACTTGGCGGGGACGGCCCCGCGCGTCCTCGGGATATACCGTCCGGAGCGGCTCGTGTCGGGCCACGAGGTCGTCCAGCGCCGCACGGAGCGCGAGCGGGTCCAAGGTGCCTCGCAGACGCAGCACGAACGGCATGTTGTAGGTGCCGAAGCCGCCTTCCATCCGGTTCAGGAACCAAAGCCGCCGCTGCGCGGACGACAGCGGCATCTCGGCCGGACGTTCACGAGCGGTCACCCGATGGCGGACTCCGCCATCGACGAGGCGTTCGGCCAGGCTGGCGACTGTGGGAGCGTCGAACAGCGCTCGGACGGGCAGCTCCGCACCGAGCACGGAACGGATTCGGTTGACCAGCCGGGTCGCGGTCAGTGAGTGCCCGCCCAGATCGAAGAACGAGTCGTCGATCCCGACCCGGTCCACGCCGAGGACCTCAGCGAACGCGCCGCACAGCAGTTCCTCCCGTGTGGTGCGAGGCGCGCGGTACACGGCCGTCGCGGACTCGGGGACGGGCAGCGCGCGCCGGTCGAGCTTGCCGTTCGGCATCAGCGGCAACTCGTCCAGGAAGACGAAGGCCGCTGGGACCATGTGGGCAGGCAACATCCCGGCCACGAACGCGCGCAGCTCGGCGGATTCGACCGACTTCTCTGCGATCACATAGGCGACGAGCCGGCGATCACCGCCGTAGTCCGCTCGGGCCACGACTACGGTCTGGGCAACGGCCGGATGCGAGGCCAGCACCGACTCGATCTCACCCGGCTCAATCCGGAACCCCCGGACTTTCACCTGGTCGTCGGCCCGGCCCACGAACTCGAGCTGTCCGTCCGACCGCCAGCGCACCAGGTCACCGGTCCGGTACATCCGTTCTCCGGGTCCACTGAACGGACACGCGACAAAGCGCTCGGCGGTCAGTGCACGACGCCCCAGATAGCACCGCCCGACCTGAGCCCCCGCGACATAGAGCTCGCCAACGACGCCAACCGGCACCGGACGCAGCCCGTCGTCGAGGACGTGGAGCCGGGTGTTCCATACCGGGCGGCCGATCGGGGCCTGGGCGGGCCAGTCCGCGGGTCGTTCCGGAAGCACGGCCGCCGTGACCACATGGCACTCCGACGGGCCGTAGTGGTTGACCAGCCGCAGCCCCGATTCCTCGGCGGCCGCGCGCAGCGCCAGTCCGGGCACCAGCTGCTCGCCGCCCTGGACCACCTCCCGCAGCGCGGGAAGCTCCAGCCCCAGCCCTTCGGCCTGCTCGAACAGGGCATCCAGTACCGGCAGCGGGCCCGAAACGCTCTCCACCTCATGATCGACCAGCCAGCGTGCCAGCGCCGTGAAGTCCTGTTTCACCTCCGCCGAAGGCACCGCGAGCATTCCACCCGCCAGTAGCGCGCCGAAGATCTCCTGCACGGAGACGTCGAATCCGACAGAGGTCAGCTGGCCCACCACACCGCGAGGCGCGTCTGCGGTCTGCCACGACAGCAGATTCGCCACCGCGCCGCCCGGCATCACGATGCCCTTGGGCTGTCCCGTCGAGCCCGAGGTGTAGACCACATAGGCCGGATGCGCCGGATCGAGCCGCGCCAACCGGTCCTTGTCCGTCGGATCCTGCTCCGATTCCGCCATTAAAGCGGCTTGAACGGCCGGATCATCCAGGACGACGCGGGGGGTGCCGTCGGAGACGGGGATCCCGCTTTCGGCCGCGCCGGTGGTGACCACGCAGGCGGGTTCGGCGTCGAGCCACATGAACCGGAGCCGGTCGGTCGGATAGTCAAGGTCGAGCGGCAGATAGGCCGCGCCGGTCTTGAGCACCGCGAGCAGTGCCACGATCATCGCTTCGCTACGGGGCACCGCCAGCGCGACGCGCCGTTCCGGGCCTGCACCACGCCGGATCAGGAGGCGCGCCAGCCGGTTCGCCCGCTCGTTCAGCTCGGCATAGGTGAGGACCGTATCCTCGAACACCACGGCGGGAACGTGCGGGGTGCGCGCGACCTGGGCCTGGAACAGCTCCGGCAGGGTTCTGGGCGGCAGGTCCACCCGTCGTCCCTGCCAGTCGGACAGGACGCGACGGCGTTCGTCCGGCATGAGGAGGTCGATGTCCGCCGCCGGGAGTCCGGGGTCCGCAGCGACGGCCTCCAGCGCCCGGACGAGCCGGGCAAGGAGCGCGCTCGCAGTCGCCCTCGAAACCAGGTCGGGGCGGTGGTCCAGCCGTAGTCGCAGGCTCGGCCCGGGAACGGCGACGAGAGCCACCGAGTAATGGGTGGCGTCCCGGCCGATCGCACCGGTGATCTGCAGCCCGGCGTTCGCGCCATCGAGCACGCCCCGGTCGAACGGATAATTCTCGAACACAACGAGGGTGTCGAAGAGCGTGCCCGCGCCGCACGCACGCTGGATGTCGGCGAGACCGAGGTGCTGATGCGGGAGCAGAGCGGCCTGCCGCCGCTGGAGCACCACCAGCTCCTCCAGGAACGGCCCTGCGCCGAACGCGGTCCGCACCGGGATCGTGCCGGTGAACAGCCCTACCATCCGCTCGACGCCCGGGAGGTCCGTGGGACGGCCGGACACCGTGGCGCCGAACACCACCTCGTCACGGCCGGTCTGCCGCGCCAGTACCAGAGCCCACCCGCCCTGGACGAGCGTGTTCAGCGTCAATCCATGCCGCCGCACAAGGTCGTTCAGCCGCCCGGTCAGCGCCTCGTCCAGTTCCGCGTCCACGCGTTCCGGCCACACCGCGCTGGCGACGGCTGCGTCCCCCGCCAGGAAGGTCGGCTCGACCGGCCCGGCGAGCCTGGTTAACTCGTCCCGCCAGGCCCGGCGGGCCGCGTCGGCGTCCTGAGCGGAGAGCCAGGCGAGATGGTCGCGGTAGGACGGCACGGGGGGCAGGGCTGCGTCGCTGCCGTCAGCCGCGTAGAGGTGGAGCAGCTCGCCCAGCAGGATCGGCATCGACCAGCCGTCCAGCACGATGTGGTGGTTGGTGATCGCAAGTCGGTGCCTCGCCTCGCCGATGCGGCACAACAGGAAGCGCAGCAGCGGCGGCGCGGCCAGGTCGAAGCGGTGCTCACGCTCCCGGGAGATCAGGGCCTCTGCCTCCGCCTCGGGGTCATCGCAGCCGCGCAGGTTCGCGTGGTGCCAGGCCGGCCGGGCGGTGCGGGCCACTACCTGCACGGCCCGTCCGGTACGGGTGCTGGTGAATCCCGCGCGCAGGGCCGGATGCCGCTGTACCAGCGCCGAGGCGGCCCGGGCGAGCCGTTCCGCATCGACGGGACCCGCCAAGTCGAACACCGTCTGAACGGTGTAGACATCGGTGTCCGCCTCGTCGAACGAGGCGTGGAAAAGCAGGCCGCTCTGCATAGCCGTCAGCGGCAGGACATCCTCAATCCGCGATCGGCTCATCCCTTGTTCGCCCCCCATTCGAATTCCAGATCGTCGATCTCTTCCTGGCTTAACTCCGCGAACGGCAGGTCAGACGGGGTGAACCCGCCCGTGCCGTCATGGGCGGCCAGGGCCTCCAGCGCCTCGAACCACAAGGCCGCGAGTTGCTCGATGCGGTCGAGGGTGTGCAGCGCCGCTGGCCAGGACCACACCGCGTGCAGGACCGGTGCTGCGGTCTCCCCCATCGTCACCACGTTCAGCTCGATTCCGTGCGAGAACGCGCTCTCCGGGTCGGTGCCGAGCAGTTCGGGAACCGGTTCCCACGGCTCACCGGACGCGGTGCCGACGCGCCCCAGGTAGTTGAAGGCGAGCTGCGGAGACTTCGCCGCGGCCAGCACCGGAGCGGTGGCGGGATTGAGATAGCGGAGCTGCCCGTAGCCGACACCTTCGTCAGGCACAGCGCGGAGCTGTTCCTTGACGCGCTTGAGCGCCCTGCCGAGGACCGGCCCGGAAACCCGGACTTCGGTCCACGAGACCTCACCGGCATCGAGCCCGACCGGGAAAAGGCTGGTGAACCATCCGATGGTCCGGGAAAGGTCGGCTCCTGCGGGGTCGTACCGGCCGTGGCTCTCCAAGTCCACTAGGACCCGGGTGCCGCAGGCGCGTCCCTCCCGTCCGCGCCATTCAGCGACGGCGAGCGCGAGCCCGGTGAGCAGAACGTCGTTCACGCCCGCGTTGAACCGCGCGGGGACCACGGTCAGCAGCCGTTCCGTGGTCGCGGTCGGCAACCGCAGGGTGAGCTGCCTTCCAGTGGCCCGGGTGTCTCGTGCGGGATCGAGCGGGACGTCGCTGAACGGCAGGTCGTCCGCCCGGACGGCCGCCTCCCAGAAAGGCAGCTCCGCGAGCCGTGCCGGAGCCTCGGCCGCCAGCCGGGACGCCCAAGCGCGAAACGATACAGGCACGGGCGGCAGCGCCACCGGCCGACCGGCACGCAGCGCCTCCCACGCCTCGCGCAGGTCGTGGACGAGCACCCGCCACGAAACGCCGTCGACAACCAGATGGTGCAGAAGCAGCAGCAGGCGGCCCGGACGGGACGGTCCCGCGTCGAACCACACCGCTTGGAGCATCCGCCCCGCGTCGGGGTCCAGCCGCCGCCGGGCCGCGTCCGCCGCCGTCCGCAGCGCCGCCTCGAGCGCGACGTCGTCCAAGTCTTGTGCATCCATCTGGTGGACTAGCTCCGCCGTGTCCACCGCACCCGGCGGCCGGACCTCCGGGCGCCATGGCCTGCCGGCGGGCCGGTCGAGACGGAGGCGGAGCATGTCGTGCCGATCTGCGAGATGCCGGAGGATCGTGCCGAGCTCCGCTAGGTCCAAGCCTTCGGGGGTACGCAGGACGACTGCCTGGTGAAAGCCGCTGACCGGGTACGCTCGTTCGGCCAGCCAGGCAACGATCGGAGTGAGCGGAACCGGGCCGATTCCGGCGCCCTCGGGCTCTTGGTCCGCACTATCCGGGTCGACGGGCACGGTGACCCGAGCCAGCTCCGCGATCCGCTGGTGAACAAAGATCTCACGCGGTGAGAGGCTGAGCCCTGCCCGCCGGGCCCGGGCTACGACGCTCATCGCGAGGATCGAGTCCCCGCCCAGTTCGAAGAACGAGTCGTCGATGCCGACCCTGTCGAGATTGAGGACCGCCGCGAACACCGCGCACAGGGCGGCCTCCTCGGGGGTGCGTGGAGCCCGGGAGGCGGGTGAGGCGGTGAACTCGGGGGCGGGCAACGCCTTACGGTCGAGTTTCCCGTTCGGGCTAAGCGGCAGCGCATCGAGCGGGACGATCGCGGCAGGCACCATGGGTGCGGGCAGGACCCGGGCGGCGAACGCCCGTAGGGCAGCGGGGTTCACCGGTGGGCCTTCGGCCGGGGCCGCATCGTAAACCACGTAGGCCACGATCCGCCGGTCCCCCGGACGGTCCTCGCGGACCACAACCGCCGTTTCGGCGACGGCGGGGTGATCAGTGAGGATTGTCTCGATCTCGCCCGGCTCGACGCGGAACCCGCGGAGCTTGACCTGGTCGTCGGTCCGGCCGAGATACTCCAGCACGCCGTCCGCCCGCCACCGGGCCAGGTCGCCGGTGCGGTACATGCGCTCGCCAGGCCCGCCGAATGGGCAAGCGACGAAGCGTTCCGCAGTGAGCCCGGGGCGTCCGGCATAGCCGCGGGCCAATTGGACCCCGGACAGGTACAGCTCTCCGGGAGCGCCTACGGGCATTGGCATGAGCCGTCCGTCCAGAACGAAGACCCGGGTGTTCGCGATCGGCGCGCCGAGCGGCACGGGGCCGGAGTCGTCCGGGCGACAGCGCCAGGCGGTCACGTCGATCGACGCCTCGGTCGGACCGTACAGATTGTGTAGCTCGACCCCGGGCAGAGCGCGATGGAACTCGGCAGCCAGGTCTGCGGCGAGCACCTCGCCGCTGCACACGACCCGCTGCAGATCGGGGAAGGCGCCCTGGTCAGGCAGGCCGCGCAGGAAGACCCGCAGCATGGACGGCACGAAGTGCAGGGTCGTGATCCGGGCACCGCGGATCAGACCGGCCAGGTAAACGGGGTCCTTGTGCCCCTCCGGCTCGGCCAGCACGAGCGCCGCACCCGACAGCAGAGGCCAGAAGAATTCCCACACTGAGACGTCAAATCCGGTCGGCGTCTTCTGCAGGATCCGGTCTTCGGGTCCGAGCCGGTACGTGTTCTGCATCCACGTGAGCCGGTTGACGACACCCTCGTGCGGGACGGCGACGCCCTTCGGACGGCCGGACGTGCCTGAGGTGTAGATGACGTAGGCGGGATTGCGGGGGTTGGGCGACGCCAGAGGTGTGGCGTCGCCGGGCTGGTCGAGGGCGGCGACGGTGCGTGGATCGTCGAGGTCGATGCGCGGGACACGGTCCGTCCCGAGCGGGAGACCTCGGGCGCCGGAGACGGTGACCACGCAGATCGGGGCCCCATCGGCGAGCATGTAGGCGATACGTTCTGCCGGGTGGTCGGAGTCGATCGGGAGATACGCCGCTCCGGTCTTCAACACCGCCAGCAGCGCGGTGACGAGCGGCTCGCCGCGAGGAAGGGCGACCGCGACCACGCGTTCCGGTCCGGCCCCGTTCCGGGCGAGATACCGGGCCAGCCGATTGGCCTGTTCGTCGAGTTCGCGGTAGGTCAGCACGGCCTCGCCACACAGGACGGCGGGGGCGTCCGGGGTGCGGGCCGTCTGAGCCTCGAACAGCTCGGGGAGCGTCGCATGGGGCGCCTCTGCGGCGGTGGCATTCCACTCCAGAAGCACCTGGCGCCGTTCCTCGGCAGACAGGATCTCCAGCGCCAAGATCCGCACGCCCGGATCTGCCGCAACCGCCATGAGCACGCGCACCAGCCGAGCGGCCAGGGCCTCTGCGGTGGCCGCATCGAACAAGTCGATCGCGTACTCCAGCGTCCCGGTGATCCCGTGGCCGGTGTCGCACAGATGCAACGACAGGTCGAACTTCGCGGTATCGCTAAGAAGAGGCCGTGCCTCGGCGGCGAGCCCAGGCAGATCGAACTGAACCTCTGCTGTGTTATGGAAGGCGAGCATCACCTGGAACAAGGGGTGCCTTGCCAGGGACCGAGGCGGATTGAGCACCTCCACCAGCCGTTCGAACGGGACGTCCTGATGGGCGAACGCCTCCAGGTCGGTCTCCCGCACCCGTTCCAGCAGTTCGGTGAACGTCGGGTCGCCCGAGAGATCGTTCCGCAACACCACCGTGTTGACGAACATCCCCACCAGATCTTCCAGCGCCTCGTCGTCGCGGCCGGCCACCGGAGTACCGATGGGGATGTCCTCCCCTGCCCCCCATCTGGACAACGACACTGCCAAAGCGGCCTGCACCACCATGAACAGGCTCGTTTGGGTTTTCCTGGCCAGCGCGGCAAGGTCCGCATAGGGCTTGGCGCCGATTCGGACGGGAACGCTGCCGCCCCGGTGCGAGGTCCGGGCCGGGCGGGGACGGTCGACGGGCAGGTCGAGTTGCTCCGGCAACCCGGCCAGCGCCTCTCGCCAGTAGGCGATCTGCTTGCCGGACAGGCTGTCCGGATCCGCCTCGTCCCCCAGCAGCTCCCGCTGCCATACCGCGTAGTCCGCGTACCGGACCGGCAGAGGCGACCACCGCTGTGCCTCCCCCCGCGCTCGTGCTGCGTAGGCCGCGCCCAGATCACGGGCCAGCGGGGTGAGTGACCAACCGTCGCCCGCGATGTGGTGCAGCACTACCGCCAGTACGTATTCCGCCGGGCCCATCGCGTACAGGGTCGCCCGCAGCGGCGGCTCGGACGTCAGATCGAAACCGCGCGCAGCCAGCCGATCGAGCCCTTCCGGCAGCTCGGCGGGAGTCGACCGGATCTCCTCCAGGACAGGGACGGCCGCTCCCGCGTCGAGGACGAGCTGGTACGGACGGCCGTCCGCTCCCTCGGGGAAGACCGTCCGCAGCGGCTCGTGCCGAACTACCACGTCCCGCAGCGCGGCACGCAGGACCGGAACGTCCAGCCTTCCTGACAGCTTCACGACGAATGGCAGGTTGTAAGCAGCAGTCTCGGGATCCAGTCGGTTCAGCAGCCAGAGCCGCTGCTGGGCGAAAGACAACGGGACAGCGCCGGGCAGGTCACCAGAGGACGGCCGGGGCCGAACCGGAGCGCCGGGAGTCAGACGTGCGGCGAGCGCGGCGACAGTCGGCGCCTCGAACAGGTCCCGGACGGGCAGTTCGATGTCGAGGACGGCGCGGATCCGGCTGGTCAGCCGGGTCGCGGTCAATGAGTGCCCGCCTAGGTCGAAGAACGAGTCGTCAATACCAACCCGGTCCAGACCGAGGACCTCGGCGAACACCGCGCACAGCTCCCGCTCCCGGGGTGTACGAGGTGGGCTCACGACACGGTCCGGTCCGTAGCCGGGGTCGGGCAGCGCGCGCCGGTCGAGTTTGCCGTTCGGCATCAGCGGCAACTCGCCTAGGAACACGAACGCGGACGGCACCATCGAGCCGGGCAGTACACCGGCCGCGAACGTGCTCAGTTCGGCGGGATCGACTGGCGCGTCGGCGACGACATAGGCGACCAGCCGCCGGTCCCCGATGTCGTCGCGCACCGCCACCACGGCCTGGTCGACGGCCGGATGGCGGGTTAGGACCGACTCGATCTCGCCCGGTTCGATCCGGACGCCCCGGAGCTTCACCTGCTGGTCGCCCCTGCCCACGAACTCGATCTGGCCGTCCTGGCGCCACCGGACCAGGTCGCCGGTCCGGTACATCCGCTCCCCCGGACTCCCGAACGGGCACGCCACGAAGCGTTCGGCGGTCAGAGCCAGCCTGTTCAGATAGCCGCGCGCCATCTGGGCGGTCGCGATGTACAGCTCACCGACCACCCCTGCGGAGACTGGACGCAACCCGTCATCCAGCACGAAAAGCCGGGTGTTAGCCACCGGGAAGCCGACCGGTGCGGGAACGGGCCACTCGGCGGGCGTCTCCGGGAGCACCGCGCAGGTGACCACATGGCATTCGGACGGGCCGTAGTGGTTCAGCAACCTGAAACCGGAGTCCTCGGCGGCCGCGCGCAGGGCCGGGCCCGGCACAAGCTGTTCTCCGCCCTGCACCACTTCTCTCAGCGACGAGAGCCGAACGCCCGAGTCCTCGGCCTGTTCGAACAGGGTGTCCAGCACAGGAAGCGGGCCTGAGATCCCCTCCACACGGTACTCGGTGAGCCACAGGGCCAGCGCGGCGAGATCCTGTTTCACCTCGGTGGCGGGTACAGCGAGGACCCTGCCCGAGAGCAGGGCACCGAAGATCTCCTGCACGGAGACGTCGAAGCTTATTGAGGTGAGCTGGCCCACCACACCGGCCGTGTCAGCGGCGATCTGCCAGGAGAGCAGGTTCACCAGCGCGCCGCCGGGCATAACGATGCCCTTGGGCCGCCCCGTGGAACCCGACGTGTAGACCACATAGGCCGGATGCCGGACGTCCAGCCGGGCACTCCAATCGGCGTCCGTTAGGTTGCCATCCGGTTCCGCCGCCGCGGCGGCCAGGACCGTTGGATTATCCAGGACGAGCGTCAGGACGTCGGATATCGGCAGCCGGTGCCGAACCACCTCGGTGGTGAGCAGCGCCATCGGGGCGGTGTCGGCCAGCATGTAGGCGAGGCGTTCGGCCGGGTAGTCGGGATCGAGGGGCAGGTAGGCCGCTCCAGACTTCAACACGGCGAGCAGCGC
>NZ_JBIAQI010000071.1:0-11899 GCF_042888905.1 Streptosporangium sp. NPDC002721 | reverse complement strand
TTCCGCCGCCAAGCCCTGGCCGGGCAGACCTTCGCCGATCCCGAAGAGATCACCTACGCCACCACCGTGGCCACCACCCAGCTCAACACCCGCGCCCATCCTTGGGTCTGGGGTCGGCCGGCCCTTCCCCCTCGGCAGCGCCGACGCCGCTTTATCTACCTTCTTTGAGGAACGGAGCACTAGCGGCGACTTCCGTGTCGGCGTCGAGCGCCGCCAGCCGTCCTGCCACCTCTTTCATCTCGTCATTATGCTTTCACTCCGCTAAGGCCGTGGCCACGGCTGGGTGACGGGTGAGTCCGGGTCTCCGACCTTCTTCGGGGGGATCACCGTGAGCATGGACCCGCTGAGGGGCGGAAGTAACAGGTGTCATCCGTCTGGCTCTCGGCTTGCTCAGACTGGTCGTCGGTCCCGGCGTCGGTGGGGAGGGCTAGGCAGGCGTAGGCACGGAGGAGGTGCGGGAAGGCGGGGTCCGGAGCCACGCGGAGCCGATCGTAGCCGATTAGAACAGGGGTGCGGGAGAGGTGGCGGATCCGGATCGCCGAGGCGTCGATGAGGAGGCCGTCGAAAAGAGACTCGGCCAAGAGGTGGTTGACGTGGACGGCGTAGTCGAGGATCGACAAGTTCGCGGTTGGGATATCGAGACGAGCGAGGGCGGCTGACGCGGTGCTGCAGGGAAGAGGGACCGGATCGGTGGGGGCCGCACCGATCCGGTGGGGGGCCTGGAAGGGACGGAGCATGCGGAGCAGTACTTCGTGCTCTGGCCTTGGAAATGGGGCGAACCAGGCGATTTCGCCATTGTCGGAGACGTGGATGGGCGATTGCCGGAAACGGAGGTTATGTGGGTCTCCGGCGAGGTAAACGGTGCGGGTGAAGGAGGCATACCAGAGAGCGCGCTGCTCGGGGGCGAGGAGATGGGCAAAGGCTAGGGCGGAGTGGGCGAAAGAGGCAGGTGTGAAGTCGCGCACCACCGCCACTGCGGCGACCCGGGGAACACCGCCCACACCGCCGGTGTCAGCCAGGGCCCGGGCGGCACGACGGGTGTGCTCTGCGTGGAGGAGCTGCTGGAACGGAGTGGTCATTCCATGACCAGCCGGGAGACCTCGGTCGCGACCTCAGCGGGGGAGCGGCCGTCGACCGCGACACGATGGACGCGAACCGTGGTGAGGGCCGCCAGGGCGGACTCATACCCGGCGTGAACACGGGCCAGCAGGTCGTGGCGTTCGTGCGGCTCCGGGCGCCGGTTGCGGGCGGCGATACGCCGGACGGCCTCGCCGACGTCTAGCTCGAGCAGGATCGCCAAGTCCGGTGGGGAGACAGCGAACCGGGCCGACAATTCCTCGACCCGCTCGTCGACGGATACGTTCAAGAGGTCTACGAGCTCGGCGGCGAGCGTGTCGAGCCGGGGCGCGCCGCCGTTCCTCCGGCCGAGAACCCGGCACCACGCGGACACGGCTTGCCTCGCTTCCGGAGCCGAGCGGGTGAGCCGGCCGCGCAGGATCGCATCTCGACCGGGTCCCGCCACCTGGCGGATCGCGTCTCGGTAGAGCGGCAGGTAGACCAGGGCGTCGATGAGCGGATGCCGCTCGCTCACCATGGTTTGTGCCGCCCACTCGTCGATGAAGAACCGTTCGACGCTGCCGTAGGTGCACATCTGCAGATAGAGAACAGCGAGCTTCAGTTCCGGACTGCCCGACTCGTCGGCGTCCCGCGACAACGTGTCGAGGTGTCGGGACAGCTCATGCAGAGGGCCGTCGGGGTTCTCATGGGGGCGCAGACACGATAGGACGACCCGGTCCGGACTCGAGAGCAGCCGCGCGACCGTGCTCTTGCCCGAGCCGTCGACACCGACCAGCGCCACGCGCAGCGGGGCGGGAGCCTCACAGGGCACCGACGGCCTCCCCGATTCGGTCCTCGATTGAAATCATCCGCAGCGCGGTGGAGACGACCCGCGGCAGGAACGACAGCGCCCGGTGCTCATGCACCAGCAGGTACATCTGAAGGCGGGTGACGGCGAAGTCCCAGAGCGCGAACCGGTACCCTTCCCGCCAGCGGGAGGGGTCGAACGCCGCGTCCACCGCTTTCCTGTGCAACTCGACGTACCGGCCGATCTCCGCCGGGCCCGTATCCGGGGGGAGCACGAACGCCAGCAGTTCGGCGACGTCCCGCTGAGGGAGGTGCAGGGTGGCCAGCTCCCAGTCGTAGGCGACGAGACCCAGATCGTCGGCCCGCAGCGCGAGGTTGCGCGGGTTGAAGTCATGGTGGACGAGCGTCCGCGGCATCGCCGCCATCTGGCTCCACCAGTCCGGGATCTCGGTGACGATTCGATGGAGCCGGTCGGCCGAGGCCCCGTCCAGCAGGTCGGGGAATTCGGTGGCGTTGTGCTCCAGCAGGGCGTGCCACAGGTCCCGCATCGCCGCCATCTGCCCTGCCGTCCGCTCTTGCCCCAGCCAGCCCTGTGCCCGCAGTTCCTTCTCCCGCCCCAGCCAAGACGCGTGGACCCGGGCGATGCCGCGTACGGCCGCCGAGATGTGCGCAGGACGCCACTGCTCGGGCGTGTCCGCCGAATCCTTCAGGAGCACGTCGGAACCGAGGCGTTCCATGGCGATCAAATACACCTCGCGTCCAGGATCTTCGTAGACGCCGTAGACCCGGGGCAGTACCGCTCGCAGCGCCGGGTCCGCCGCTCGGAACACGGCCGTCTCCCGGGTGTGCAGGTCCTTGAACCCCGTCCATTCCCGCCACCGCGGATACAGCTCGCCCAGCCGTCCTCCGCTCAGCGAGGCCAGCTTGGCGGCCTGGATGATCACTTCCTGATCGAGCGGTTTGGCCTTTACGACGAGGTCGGTCTCACCGAGGCCGCCGTCCGGGCCCGTCCAATGGACGCGCAACGGGAACACACCCGTGAGCTTGCGGCGTTCCCCCTGGGCGGTCAGCTCAGAGACGAGGCTAGACCCGAGGGCTTCGTCGAGCGGGACGACTTCGGTGACCTTCAGTTCGGGGACGTTCAGGGAGTCGGCGAGCAGAGGCTCGAGCAGCGGGGCGCCGAGGTCGTCCCGGTTCAGCCAGCGCACCGCGCGGCCCCGGCCGAGCCTCTCGTGCGCGTCGGCGAACTGCCCGCCCGCGACGGCGCAGATCGTCGACAGGTCCAGAGCGAGCGCGAAACCGCAGATGATCTCCGCGAAGCGGGCGGCCCCGCCCTCGCCATAGCAGCCGAGGGCCTCCAGGTAGTCGCGCTGGTGCGGCAGCCGGGTGCCGCCGCCGATCGCACCGGTCACCAGGCTCGGCAGGACGAGTGTGGCGCGCAGGTCGCCGTCGTTCACGTCGATGGAGAACAACCCCGTACCCGACTCGTAGACGCTCGCGACGTCCTGGCCGGTCGCCACGAAGATTGCCGCGATGACGTTGGCCGCGTCGATGTCGTGACCCGCCATTCCGGCCTGCTGGGCGGCGACCACACTGATCCGGTACAGGCGGTCGACCGCCTCGGGCGTCGTCTTCAGGACCTTGAGCAGCGTGGCACGGTCGATCACGCACTCGGCGGCGACCCGCGTCCCCCGTCCCGCGATCATGTTGAGATGAGTGAACTTCTTGTCGCCGCTGAGATTCGACTCGATCGCGAACCATGCCGTCCCGAACTCGGGCAGCTCGGTGAGACGGTCGTGAATCCATTGGCAGGCCCGCCAGGTGGCGGCGGTCGTCATGTTCTGGCCGCTGGCGTCGCCGGTCTCGAAGACGAACCGCAGATGGACCGTGCGACCGAGCTGCACGGGAGCCAGTTCGACCAGCCGCGAGTGCGCGGACACCGCTCGGACCTCCCGGTCGAGGTCGGCGCGGCGGCACTCGACCCAGCGGGCGAACGCCGCCGCGGTGCCGAGACCGTCGAACTCGAAGACAGGCACCCGGGTCATCCGCTGGGACAAGACTCGGCAGGAGACCCCGCCCGCCCGGCTGATCGCCTTCGCACCACGCGACACGGACGCCACCATCGCGCCTTCCGTCGTGGCCAGCGGTGCGGTGACCAGTCCTCGAGTGTGCTCTTCGGTGAACAACAGCGGACCGGCGAGGCCGACGGGGATCTCGACACCGCCGACGAAGTTCTCCAGATTGCCCGGCAGCAGGCCAGCGTCGATCGTGGTGTGCTCCAGCGATCGCAGGGACGCGCCAGTGGTCGACCGGAGCCAAGCGAGCCGGGCGCGCCGGGCGGCCTCGGTGTACTCGCCACGGCCGGGCGGACCTGAGAGGGGGTTCGTGCTCTCAGCCAAGTGTGCCATCCTCTCCGTATGCGCGGTTCTGCTCGTGTGCGCGCTCCGGTCCGGGGGCGTGGGACGGCGCGGTCACGCGGTCCCATACATCGGGCGCGGCCTGGAAGAGCCGGTCCTTGACCCTGGGAGGGCGTTCACCCGTCTCCACTCGCCGCCGCCATTCGGTAAAGAACCGTTCCGGGGCCACGGGACGGACGACGGGCGCAGCGAGCGCACCGGACCGGCGGGCGGCATCGTAACCGGGAGCGGTTCGGCGGAGTCCGGCGTCAAGAGCACGGGTGAATCTTCCGGTTGTGTCCCTGTCGGGAGGGCTGCGGAACGCGATCGCCGCTTCGTGCCCGGCAGGTCCGTCGGGCAGCGCCCGGTACATCACATTGCAAATGGCCAGCCTGCTCTCCGCGCACGCCCCCAGCAGCGCGTCCAGAACGTGAGACTCGCGTACCCGCTCGCCCGCGGTCGATACGGTCCCGGCGCGGCTCGCGTACTCCACGACCGGAGTCGCGCCGTACACGCCGGTCACCCGGACGATGTCGCGGATCGCGCACCGGTAGAGCCCGCCACGGTGCGAGAGCACCACGTGGTACTCCTCGCCGGTCCTCAGCTCGTGGACGAGCAGGGTCGGCGCATCCGGAGTGAGCGCGTCATCGGCGGGCACGAACTCGTAGAAGCAGCTCGTCACCACCAGCGGTCCTCCCGCGGGCAGCCCGCGTACCGGGATGGCCAGTGGCCCCTCCGACGAGCCGATCGGAGCGGGGAGCAGTTCCGTTCCCGCGCCGTAGTCCTCCAGCAGGGCCGGCAGGTAGAGGCGCGCGACATAGGTGTTCCAGGCCAGCAGCAGCTCGAGTTCCGGCCACAAATCGGCGGGGCGCAACGTTTCGTTCCGCTCGGCCAGCCGGGCGAGGACGCGCGCCCGTCCGGGGTCCGGCGGACGGTGCGCGCGCCCGCCGAGGGTTCCGTCGTGGATCTCCTGGATGATCCGGGGCGTCCAGACACCCAGCTGGTAGGGCAACGCGGCGGCGATCGCCGGATTGACCGCGATCAGGCCCCGGACATCGTGCTCGGCCGCGATCCGTACGCGTAGGTAGGAACGTTCCCAAGGGGAGGCGTCGCGGAAGCGGTCCGGCAGGTCGCTCCACGGTGCCCGATTGCCCAGACCAACGGCCAGATCCTCGCCGAGCTTCCCGTAGTTGAGCTGGCTGGGGCCCAGGTGCGGTTTTCCTCCGATGGTTCGCCCGCTCCGCGAGTGCGGGTCCTGCCACAGGTTGAGCACGGCGTCGTCGCGGGTCAGCAGACCGCTGTGCTCCTCGGCCAAAGGGCCGAACCCGGCGAAGTAGAAGGGGAGGAAACAGCGTTGGAGGAAACCTTTCGTGACGGGCACCGTTTTCTCCGCTCCGGTGGTGCCGCTGCTGGCGAAGAACGCCATCGGCTCCTCGCCGGTCAGGACCCGCTTCTCGTTGGCGTGGACCCGCTCCAACCAGGGCGAAAACTCCTCGTGGCCGCGGATCGGCACTGCCCGGCGATAGCCGTCGGCATCACGGATTCGGGAGAAGCCGTGCTCACGGCCGAACACAGTCTCCTTGTTGGCCGTGAGCAGCTCATCGAGCACCGTCTCTTGGGCGGCTCGAGCGTCGTCTAGCGCGCCGAGGATCAGGTCCCGTTCCCGGACGACCTTTAGACGGTAGGCGTCCGCTCGTTCGGTGAGTGAGCGTGGAGAGGCCATGGTTCTCCTGATTCTCGAGGCGTCGCAGCGGGCCGGGGATTACAGATAGACCGAGCTGAGCAGCCGCAGCGGCGGAGGCGAGTTCCGCCGAGCGAACAGGCCGTCGGTGAGCCGGTAGGGGTCAACCCACCCGTCAGGCCTGGTGCAGGCGCGTAGGCGCGCCAAGGTGTCGGCTGGGCTCCGTCCGGAGGAGCTCGCGGCCTTGATCATCCGTTCCGCCCGGGTCAGCGCCCGGTGCAGCAGACGGAAGCTCCAACCTACGCTGGAGGTGCGCTTCAGCATCGCGATGAAGTACAGGCGCATGCCCAGGCGGTAGGAACGCGGATCGAAGTGATCGAGGCACAGAGCCGCGACGCGTCCTAGGGTGTACGCTTCCCAGCCGCCGTGCCTGCTCGACTGGATGGCTCCGTCCAGGGCGACCCTGCCGAGCGCCAGCCGTGAGGGCAGCGCTCCTAGGGCGGCCAGGATCTGGGCGAGCAGCGCGTAGTCGTGCGACAGGTCGTCGTCGTAGATGAGCAGGACCCGTCTCCCGAGTGTGAGATGGGGAACCAGGTCACGAAGGATGACCAGGAGGTAGTTCGCGTGCCCGTCGGCACCGACGACCTTGCGTAGCGGCATGCCCCAGCGGCTGCCGTCCAGATAGACGGGACCTCCGTACCGGCGGTGGTCGAGGCAAAGGTGGTGGCGTACCAGGAACCGGACCGTCTCTTCGACGGACAGGTCTGGCGGCCGGTCGACGGACAGCCCGGGGTCGTGGACGCCGAGCAGCCGTAGCTGCCGCTGCCATTCGGCGGTGATCGCCTCGGTGGCCGGATGAACCCACCCCTCCCGTTCGACGCGCTCGGTGTAGTGGCGCAGCTCGTCCAGCGGGCGGGCGTCGCCGGAGGCATGGAAGCGGACGTACATCCGGCCCAGTTCTTGGGCTGGGAGCGCGGCAAAGTCCGCGTCGCTGTGCTTGCGGTCGAGATGGTCCCAGAACTGGATCGTCTGCCCGGTGAGGTTTGGGGTCCGCGAGCTCCAGAGGTACTCCGCGCCGCCGGCCAATCGGCTCGCGCGGTAAAGCGCGTCCGTCCACAGAAACCCTTTGACATGGGTTGGAAGCAGAGGCTTCGTCGCGGTTATCGAAATCGGAGCCAGGAGTGGCGGAATGTATGGCTCACCAGCTGTTCGCCCATGGTTCATCTCGTCCGATTTCCCCCTGCGGCGTTCGTGATCAACAACCTTTGAGAGTCTGCCTGAGATTGTCAGAACCTGCAACAGGTGGCCGGATTCGGCCATACTTTGACTCGGCCGTGTGCGCAGTGTGATATTAATTTCACCATCTGTAATTTTATGTCATGCAAGGGCTTTGACCTGCGAATATTCTGATTATTTCAATTTTTGAAGCTCGGTCGCCGAGTTCGCGGTGTCGATTGAGGGCGGTCTGATCGCTTGACATTTTGCGATTGACAAGCCTAGGTTTCTGGGCGTTGGCGGCAACCTTTGGATTGGCTGGAATCGCCGCCTGAAAATAAGTTGCAGGTACCAGGGGGCTGACTTCAGAGACGGCTCGTCCTTGTCGGCGAGCGGCGGCCCCGTATGCCTGAAGATTTAGCGAGATGGGGTATCGGTGAATCCTTTTGACAATTCTGAGGGACGTTTCCTGGTGTTAGCCAATGACGAAGGCCAGCATTCTTTATGGCCTTCGTTCGCTGAAGTGCCGGCGGGCTGGACCCGGATCTTCGGAGAGGCCGATCGGGCCTCCTGCCTGAAGTTCGTCGAGGAGAACTGGACGGACATGCGGCCGAAGAGCCTCATCGAGGCGATGGCGGCCGAAGCCTGACGAGGGGACGATTTCGTGGAACGCGTGCGAGCCCTATCGGCGGCGCAGCTCGGTTTCTGGTTCGCCCATCACCTGGATGGCGGCGGGGCTGGAAATACCCTCGGGGAATACCTGGAGCTTCTGGGAACGATTCATTTTGAGAATTTCGTTCGTGCCTGCCATATGGTGATCGGCGAGGCTGACGGATTGGGTGACCAATTCGTTCAGGGCAAGGACGGACCCGTCCGGATCGCCATCGACCCGCTCGACTACGACCTGCCGGTTTTCGATCTGACCGACGACCCCGATCCCGAGGCGACCGCAATGGCCTGGATGCGTCGTGACCTGGCCGAACCTCTGGACCTTGCGGTCGCTCCGCTCTTCCGATTCGCGTTTTTCCGAGTCGCGGAGGAACGCACGCTGTGGTATTTGCGTGGCCACCACATCATCGTCGATGGGTACGGCGCTGCAGTTTTCGCCGCCCGCGTGAGCGAGATCTACAATGCGCTCATGGCGGGATCGCCCATCCCCCCGAACGCCTTCGGCTCCGCCGACGACCTCGCTGAGGAAGACGCGGACTACCGGGCTTCCGGGCGGCACGAGGCCGATCGCGCCTTCTGGCTCGCCCGGTTCGCCGACATCCCCGAGTCGCTCAGCCTCGCGGATCTGCCCGCCACCGAGCGCCGGGGCCGCAACCACCGGGAGAGTACCGAACTCGAGTCCGACGAGGCGGCGGCTCTGCGCCGGGCCTCTGAAGGCGGCGGTTTCCGCTGGACGGTCTTCCTCATCGCGGCCGTCGCACTGTACATGCACCGTGTCACCGGACGCACCGATCTGGTCCTCGGCCTGCCTGTCACCGGACGGATGTCCACCCGGGCGCATGGCGCCATCGGCACCACCTCGAACGTCGTACCGCTACGACTCCACATGCCGGCGTCCGGCACGGTCGAAGATCTCGTACGACACACCCGCGAGCAGATCAAAGCGGTCCTGCCGCACCAGAGTTTCCGCTATGAGGAACTGGTCCGCGAGCTCGGGTTCGTCGGTCGGGGCATGGCCCTGTGCGACATCCAGGTCAATGTCATGCCCTTCGACTACGGGCTGGACTTCGCTGGATGCACCGTCCGCGTGCACAATCTCGCTCTCGCCTCGGTCGGCGACCTCTCGTTCGCCTTCTATGAGCGTGGCGGAGAAGGCACGCTCGCCGTCGACCTCGACGTGAACGAGGACCGCTACTCGCATGAGGGGACCCGGCGGCACCTGGAACGCTTCAGAGGGTTCCTGCGGCGGCTCGCCGCCGCAGGGCCACAGGCAGCGATCGCGGATCTCGACGTGCTCACCGCAGACGAGCGCCACTGCCTTCTGACGGACTGGAACGCCACGGCCCGCGACGTGCCCGGCACGACGCTGCCGGCGATGGTCGAGGCCCAGGCCGCGCGCACCCCGGACGCCCCGGCCGTGCGGTACGGAGAAAAGGAGCTCACCTACCGGGAGCTGAACGAGCGGGCCGACCAGCTCGCCAGCTACCTTGTGGGCCGGGGGGCAGGTCCCGAGCGGTTCGTAGCGATCGCGATCCCACGGAGTGAGCTCCTCCCGATCGCGCTACTCGCCGTGCTCAAGACGGGCGCGGGCTACCTGCCGGTCGACCCCGGTTATCCGGCGGAACGGATCGCTCACCTGCTCGCCGATGCCGCACCCACGTCTGTGCTCGCCACCGGCGAAGTTTTGGACAGGTTGCCGCGCCAGCAGGACGTACCGCTGATCGTGCTGGACGACCCAGGCGTAGAAGCACGACTGGCCGAGGCATCCGGTTGGTTTCGGCATCCGGCCGACCTCAGGCCCGAGCATCCCGCCTACGTCATGTACACCTCCGGGTCAACCGGTGCTCCCAAGGGAGTCGTGGTCTCCCACGCCAACGTGATCAACACACTGGCCTGGATGCAGCACGCCTACGAGCTGACCTCCGCCGACCGGATCCTGCACAAGACTCCCACGGGCTTCGACTCCTCGGTCTGGGAGTTCTTCTGGACCCTGGGACAGGGCGCGTGCCTGGTCATCGCCCGGCCCGACGGCCACCGCGACCCCGCCTACCTGCGCGCTCTCATGGCCGACGCGCAGGTCACAATGGTGCATTTCGTGCCGTCGATGCTCGAGGCGTTCCTGCGTGACGGCGACACGTACGACCTGCCGAGCCTGCGGAGGGTCATCTGCGGCGGCGAGGTCCTGCCGGAGCCCCTTCAACAGGAGTTCGCCGCGCGGATCGGGGTCCCGCTGGCCAACACCTACGGCCCCACGGAGACGACCATCCAGGTGACAGCCTGGGAATGCAGCACGGAACCCGCGCCGGTCGTCCCCATCGGCGCGCCGGTGCATAACACGCGGGTCTTCGTGCTAAACGACCGGTTGCGTCCGGTGCCGGTCGGCGTGACGGGTGAGCTGTACGTGGCGGGCGCTCAGGTCGCCCGCGGCTATCTGGGGCGTTTCGCGTTGACGTCCGAGCGTTTCGTGGCGTGCCCGTTCGGTGATCCGGGGGAGCGGATGTACCGGACCGGTGATCTGGTGCGGTGGCGTCCGGACGGCCTGCTGGAGTTCGTGGGACGGGCCGACGACCAGGTGAAGGTCCGGGGATTCCGGATCGAGCCGGGCGAGGTCGAGGCGGTGCTGGCCGCCCATCCGGCGGTGGGCCAGGTCGCAGTGGTGGTGCGCGACGACCAGTTGGTCGCCTATACGGTCGCCGACGCGCCGGTCGAACCCACCCGGCTGCGTGCCTTTGCGGCCGAGGCGCTGCCGGAGTACATGGTGCCGTCGGCATTCGTCTTCCTGGACGCCTTGCCGCTCAGCCCGAACGGCAAACTGGCGCGGACTGCGCTACCCGAGCCCTCCTTCTCCGGCGCGCGGGACTCGCGGGCTCCACGGACCGGCAGGGAACGCACACTGTGCGCGCTGTTTGCTGAGGTGCTCGGCGTGGACCGGGTCGGGATCGACGACTCGTTCTTCGATCTGGGCGGGCACTCGTTGACCGCGACCCGGCTGGTCAACCGGATCCGTTCCGTTCTGGGTGTGGAGCTGCCGGTGCGGGCGCTGTTCGACGCGCCGACCGTGGTTGGGCTCGTCGAAAGCCTGGACACCGGAGGTGCGGCCAGGCGGGGCATCGTGGCACGGGAGCGTCCCGAGACGGTTCCCCTGTCGTCCGCGCAGCGGCGGCTGTGGTTCCTCAACCGGCTCGACGGCGGCGCGGGTGTCTACAACATGACGTTCGTACTGCGTCTGGAGGGTGTTTTGGATGCGCCTGTGCTGAACACCGCGCTGAGGAACGTGGTGGCACGGCACGAAGCGTTGCGCACGGTGTATCCCGAGGGCGCTGAGGGTGGCCCCGTCCAGCGGATCCTCGACACGGCCGCGCCCGAGCTGGACGTGATCCGGCTGCAGCATCCTGAGGACTTGCCCGCCAGGCTGCGCGCCCTGGTAGGGCGAGGTTTCGACCTCGCGGTGGACCTGCCGATCCGGGCGACGCTGTTCGACATCGCACCCGGCGAATACGTGCTGCTCGTGGTTGTGCACCACATCGCGGGCGACGGCTGGTCGATGGCACCGCTGGCGCGGGACCTGGGCGAGGCCTACGCGGCGTGCCTTCACGGAGAGGCTCCGCAGTGGCCCGCGCTGCCGGTGCAGTACGCGGACTACACGCTGTGGCAGCGAGATCTACTCGGGGACGAGGACGACCCGAACAGCCTGTTGGCCCGGCAGATCGCCTTCTGGCGGAAGAAGCTGACCTGGCTGCCGGACGAGCTGGAGCTGCCCACTGACCGGCCCCGGCCTGTCCGAGCCTCCCATCGGGGACGGAAGACGCCCATCCACATCAGTTCTGCGCTGCACGCGGACCTGACCGCGCTGGCCCACCGGTCCGAGGCGAGCCTGTTCATGGTGATGCAGGCGGCGCTGACGGCGTTGCTGTCCCGGCTGGGCGCGGGGGAGGACGTGCCGATCGGCACCGTGGTGGCAGGTCGGGACGATACAGCCCTAGGGCCTGTACGAGGTTGAGATCAGAGGGATTCGCCTGCGCGGTGGCTTGCCGTCCTGGTAGGCCATCGCCATGGCGCGTGGAGAGCTCACCGA
>NZ_JBIAQI010000070.1:0-12626 GCF_042888905.1 Streptosporangium sp. NPDC002721 | reverse complement strand
GGGGCATCGCGATCCATCCCGGTTCATGTTCGTCGGCACCGTTCTGGCGGCATCAAGAACCAAATGCCCGAGCCGATCTTGCTGAGATCACCTCAATGAAAAGCGCGTTGTCGTCACCGTTGTCGTCAAGGACAACAAAAAGCGCCCCAGCCATAAGTGGCTCGGGGCGTTTGTGCTGCTCAGTTGCTGTGGTCAGGGGCGGGGTCGAACCGCCGACCTTCCGCTTTTCAGGCGGACGCTCGTACCGACTGAGCTACCTGACCTCGGTGGTGGATCGAACACCTACCAGAGCGGTCCTGACGGGACTTGAACCCGCGACCTCCACCTTGACAGGGTGGCGAGCACTCCAAACTGCTCTACAGGACCTTGCTTCCGGGGTTTTTGTCCCGGTCTTTCTTGCCTTGCTTAGCTTACCAGTTTTCCGGAGGTCTTCGACCTGCCGTTTCCCTGGCGAGCCTTGGCTCGGCCGTGCCCCCAACGGGATTCGAACCCGTGTCGCCGCCTTGAAAGGGCGGTGTCCTAGGCCACTAGACGATGGGGGCTCGAGACTCTCGTCTCGTTCCGTCGCCGTCTTCCGCTGGAGACCTCTGAAGCATAGGGGACTTTTGCCCCCGATGCCAAAGCGGTTCGCGGCTTACGGCGTCGGTGTGACGGTGATCGACGCCGTTGGAGACGGAGCGATCGTCGGCACAGGAGAAATTGTACGGCCAGGGTCGGTCTCAACGTGACGTTGGATCTGAACCGACTGCTCGCCGAGCCCTCCCAGGGTGATGTCGTCCCAGGCCCGCAGGCGGTGCGTGTTGGCGTCGAAGTACAGAACGGAGGCCGCGACGGGGGTGGGCTCGTCGTGTTCGAGGGCCCGCAGGCCCGCTCCGCCGGTGGATCCCTGGACCAGGAGGCGGGTGCCCGAGGGCAGCAGCTCGGTGGATCGCTCGTGGGAGTGGCCGGTGAGGACCATCGGGACCGCCCCGGAGAACCCCTTGGCGATCGTCGGGTCGTGGACGGCGACTAGATCGACCTGCTTGGGCAACTTCGCCAGCTCGGCGGCGCGCGAGCGGCCGAGGGCGGCGAGCGATTCGAGGTTGGAGTCGACGGGGACGGACTTGTCCGGGGTGAACCGGGGGTCGCCCATGCCGTAGATGCGCAGCCCCGCCACGGTCTTGGCCTCGCCGTCGAGGACGACCGCGCCCTTCTGCCTGGCCACGGCCCTCTGGGTGGCCATGGAGTCGTGGTTGCCCCTGACGAAGACGTACGGGACGCCGAAGGTGCCGATCTCCTCGGTGAACCTGTCCTCGGGGCCGGTGCCGTGGTCGGTCAGGTCGCCGGTGTCGATGATCGCGTCGATCTTGAACTGGGCGGTGACCGAGCGGATGAGGTTCCAGGCGATGGGGCTGAGGTGGATGTCGGAGACGTGCAGCACCCGGATGGAGGTGGGGTCGGCGTCGTAGACCGGCAGGGCGGAGACGACGTCGTAGAGCTGGGAGACGTTGTTGACGAGCTTGGCGAGCTGGACCCGGTAGGACTCGAACCTGGTCACGATCGACTCGGCGTCGCCGACGAGGGAGGGCGCGCCGGCCAGCAGGCCGGTGTACCTGGGTTCCACCACGGAGTCGGGCCGGAAGGTCAGGGCGATGGCGGCGCCCGTACCGGCTAGCGCGACGGTGATGCCCAGCAGGCCCGCCAGGGCCGGTCCCGGGCGCCGGAAGACGATCAGGGAGGTGATAAGGGCCCCCGCCACGCCGCAGAACGCCGCGCGCAGGATCAGCGTCCTGACGCCGGCGCCCAGCTCCTCCTCCAGGAGCGCGGGGAGCCGGTCGGCGGAGAACCTCGGGTCGTCCAGGAATCCGCGGGCCCGGTCGGGGTTGATGTTCTCCAGGGTCACGCGGAGGCTGACCGGGGCGTCATGGGTGTCGAACAGGAGTGTGCCGAAAGGGTGAGCGTCCACGACGGTCTCCCCGGCCCACGAGGGCTCGGCCGACATGCCGAGCTCCACCGGGCCGACGTTGGTCCGTACGGCCCCGCCGAGCATGACGCCGAGCCACGCCCCGGCCAGGGCGACGGCGGCGACGAGCACGCCGCGGGCGATTCGCCCGGTGACGAGGCGGCGGGCTCCCTGGGTCCAATCAGCGAATTTCATGCGCCTCCACCTCTACCCGGAATCAGGGGGCAGAATGACGGGTGTGATCGAGATCTCGCGGGAGAAGTTCGAGGAGCTCGTGGCAGAAGCCCTGGACACCATTCCCCCCGAGCTGACGAAAGTCATGGACAACGTGGTGCTCGTCGTCGTCGACGACCCACCCGAACCGGATCTTCTAGGTCTCTACACGGGCATTCCGCTCACCGAGCGGGGCGAGTGGTACGCAGGAGTGTTACCCGACCGGATCGAGATCTACCGCAACCCCATCTGCTCGATTTGTGAGACAGAGGACCAGGTCGTCGAAGAGGTGCAGATAACCGTCGTGCATGAGATCGCCCACCATTTCGGCATCGACGACGACCGGCTGCACGAGCTGGGCTGGTAAGCAACCTCCAACTAATCCCGCACGGCATCCCAAAGCCCTTCTTTCCGGAATGTCGCCGCTTATCATTACAGTTTGCATGCGCTTGATTGCTTTCGGTTGCGCGCGGGCTTCGCAACAGGCACCGTAGGTTACACAGTGAACACCCACAGTCAGTGTGCCTGCGAGCTCAGCGGAGTCCTATGGCGGCGACCAAGTCCGGCCGACTACCCGGGCGGCATCGCCGTCCGGCGGAACGCCAAGCGACCTACGGCGAGGTCATCGCCATCAGGGAGTTTCGCGCGCTCTGGCTCGGCCAGGGGCTCTCTCTCCTCGGTGACCAGCTCTCACGGGTGGCGCTGTCCGTCCTGGTCTTCCAGCGGACGGACTCCCCCCTGGCGACGGCGTCGGTCTACGCCCTGACCTACCTGCCGCCGATCATCGGCGGGCCGCTTCTCGCGGGGCTCGCCGACCGCTACGCCCGCAGGCGCATCATGATCTCCTGCGACCTGCTGCGGGCGCTCCTGGTCGCGCTCATGGCGATCCCCGGCATCTCGTTCGCCGCGCTGTGCGCGCTGGTCTTCTGCGTCGTGCTGCTCAGCGCGCCGTTCTCCGCGGCGCGGGCGGCCCTGCTGCCGGAGCTGCTCGAAGGCGACCGCTACGTGGCGGGGTCGGCCCTGCAGAACATGACCAACCAGGGCGCGCAGATGCTCGGCTTCGCCGCCGGCGGCGTCCTGATCATGGGAATGGGGCCGTACCGCGCGCTGGCGCTGGACGCGGCGACCTTTCTGGCCTCCGCGCTCATCATCGTCTCGGGGGTACGGCGGCGTCCCGCCCCCATCCCCGCCGACGAGAACCGGCCCTCGATGTGGACGATGACCCGCTCCGGCGCCAGGCTGGTCTTCGGCGACCCCCGGCTGCGTACGCTGGTGCTCTTCGCCTGGCTCTGTGGCTTCTACGTGCTGCCCGAGGGGATCGCGAGCCCGTACGCCGACGAGCTGACCGGGAATCCCCAGGAGCTCTCACTGGTCACCGGCCTGCTGATGGGCGCCATGCCCACCGGTACGGTCGTCGGCGCGTTCCTCTACAGCCGCTACGTCAGCCCATCGAACCGGCTGCGGTCGATGGGCTGGATGGCGATGCTGACCTGCGCGCCGCTGATCGTGTGCGCCGCGCAGCCACCGCTTCCTGTGGTGCTGCTGCTGTGGTTCGTGTCCGGCCTGGGCGGGGCCTACCAGCTCGCGGCCAACGCCGCCTTCGTGCAGTGCGTCCCCGCCGAGCAGCGGGGACAGGCCTTCGGCCTGGTCCAGTCGGGCCTGCTGGCCTCCCAGGGCATCGGCATCCTGGCCGGTGGGGCCGCGGCCGACCACCTCGGTCCCGAGACGGTCGTCGCACTGGCCGGCGCGGCCGGGCTCGCCCTGTCGGCCGCGCTGGCCGTGTTCTGGAGGGGATCCCGCAGGGAGATCATCGAGAGGGTTCGCACGGAGGCGACCTCCTGACTCACACCTGGGGGCGGGTGTCGTCGTCCTGCCGCGGCACCGTGCCGTACGGCGCGTGGGGGGCGACGGGCGGGGCGGGCGGGAAGGGGCTCTGGTGGGTGGTGGTGTACTCCGGGTCCCCCTGGTGCGGCGCGCGGTGCTGGTCGGCGATCTTGCTGGTGGCCTTGGCCCAGCCCTGCTCGGCCTTGGTCCTGGCGTCCACCCAGATCGGGTTGTCCTTGTTCTTGTCGATCACGTCCTGCAGGACCGACCTGTCCTTGTTCTCGTCGGGCAGGAGGACCCAGCCGATCGCGTAGACGGCCACACCGAGACCACCGAAGAAGGTGGCGATGGCGAGGGCCGCGCGGATGATGTTGGGGTCCACCCCGGTGTAGCGTCCGATGCCGGAGGCCACACCCGCGATGATGCGCCCGTTCCTGGTCCGCTGGAGCTTCTTGACGCCGGTGAAGTCATTTTCGTTCATGTCCTCAGACTGCCCGAGGGGGGACGTTCCTCACATCGGGATTCCCCCTGGCACGACCCTGACATACACCCCGCCCCAGGCCGAACGTGACCCTGACCCCTGTCCCACCCGCACCGGTAATACCCTGACAGGGCCGAGAGAGAGGGAAGCCCATGGACGATCTCCTGCGCATCGACGACACGCTCTCCGAGGAGCAGCGCCTCATCCGCGACACCGTACGGGACCTCGTCGCGGACCGGATCCTCCCCCACGTCGGCGACTGGTTCGAGGAGGCCGTCTTCCCCGCCCGCGAGCTCGCCCCGGCGCTCGGCTCGCTCGGCGTGCTGGGCATGCACCTGGAGGGGTACGGCTGCGCGGGCCTCGACGCCGTCTCGTACGGCGTGGCCTGCCGCGAGCTGGAGGCGGGCGACTCCGGGCTGCGGTCGTTCGTGTCGGTGCAGGGCTCGCTCGCGATGTTCCCGATCTGGAAGTACGGCTCCGCGGAGCAGAAGGAGGAGTGGCTGCCCCGGATGGCCGCGGGCGAGGCGATCGGCTGCTTCGGCCTGACCGAGCCCGACCAGGGCTCCGACCCCGCGGGCATGCGCACCCACGCCAAGCAGGACCCCTCGGGCGACTGGCTCCTCAACGGCTCCAAGATGTGGATCACCAACGGTTCCGTCGCCGACGTCGCCGTGGTCTGGGCGCAGACGGAGGACGGCGTCCGCGGCTTCGTGGTCCCCACGGACACCCCGGGCTTCACCGCCCCGGAGATCCACCGGAAGATGTCCCTGCGGGCCTCGGTGACCTCGTCCCTGTACTTCGACGACGTCCGGCTGCCCGCGTCCGCCGTACTGCCCGAGGTGCGGGGCCTGAAGGGTCCGCTGTCGTGCCTGTCGGAGGCCCGTTTCGGCATCGTGTGGGGCGTGGTGGGCGCCGCCCGCGCCTGCCTGGAGTCGGCCCTCGACTACTCCGTCTCCCGCGTCCAGTTCGGCAGGCCCATCGGCGGCTTCCAGCTGACCCAGGAGAAACTCGCCTGGATGTACGTCGGCCTGGGGCAGTCGCAACTCACCGCCCTCCACCTGGGCCGCCTCAAGGACGCGGGGACCCTCACCCCGCGCCAGGTCAGCTTCGGCAAGCTCGCCAACGTCCGCGCCGCCCTGGACATCGCCCGCCAGGCCCGCTCCATCCTGGGCGGCAACGGCATCACGCTGGAGTATCCGGTGATCCGGCACATGAACAACCTGGAGAGCGTCCTGACGTACGAGGGGACCGAGGAGATCCACACGCTCGTGCTCGGCGAGGCCCTGACCGGAATCCCCGCCTACCGCTGACCCTCTCCTGGCCGGGGTTCGCTTAGGGCTCCTGCGCGGTGTTCATCCGTGGCTCCCATGTGGCGTTCATCTGCGGCGGGGGTGCCGCTGGGGCAGCCCGGAGGGACGCCACTCGGGGGCCTGGGCCGCCCTGCCGAGCTCCGCCTCCCAGGAGACGCCCGTACGCAGGTAGAAGCGGAGCAGCTCGGCGCTGGCGCGGGCGTCGGCCAGCGCGGCGTGCGCGCCGAGGAGCGGGATTCCGGCGCGCTCGCAGCACGCGGCGAGCGTCCACCTGCCGTCGGAGATGAAGGCGGGCGCCAGGCGCTGCGTGCACAGGGTCTCGGTCACCCACTCGCTGCCGGGGAGGCTCCGCAGGAAGCGCAGGTCGAAGGAGGCGTTGTGGGCCACCAGGACCCGGCCCGCCACCCGCCGCCAGATATCGTCCAGCAACTCCTCGATCACCGGCGCGCTCTGGACCATCGCGTTGGTGATGCCGTGGACGTGGACGGCCCCGGTGCCGCGGCGGGGGTTGACCAGCGAGTGCCACTCGTCGACGGTCTCGCCCCCGGCGTCCAGCGAGATGAGCGCGATCTCGCAGATCCGGTCGCCCCTCGACGGCGAGAAACCTGTGGTCTCCACGTCGACCACCACATACCCTGGCCGCGTGGAGACATGGGAGGTGAGGGCGGGCTCAAGCCCCGAGCTCGTCATGCCTGCCACTCTAGGAGCCGTCCCCGCCCCTCACCGGGCGTTCCACAAACAGATGACCATGAATGGGCCTGGCGACGGACGTTAGTGGACACTATCCTCGGTACGCTGTCACCTGCGGGGCGTTAGCTCAATGGTTAGAGCTGCGGACTTTTAATCCGTAGGTTCTGGGTTCGAGTCCCAGGCGCCCTACCACTCCCGACCAGGAACTTAGGCTCTGACCTGGGCCTTTGCTCTTTTGATCTTAAACTGGGTCGCACCACCGTTGAAACGGCTTTTGGATTCGCTGCCGTCAAGCCGCCTCGTCCGTGGAACCGGGGGTGGGAGCCAGCCGCACGCTGCCGGGCCGGGCCCTCTCGTCGGGGAAGACCCACTTCCGGAACGCCCAGAAGCGGAAGACCATGGCGATCAGCGTGCCGACGACCTGCGCGCTCACGAAATCGGCGATCTCCTGGGTCACCAGGCTCACGTCCGGGGTCTCCAGGCGGAACACGTACCGGGAGATCCACAGCGGCGCGGAGCTGAGCACCAGACCGAAGCCACTGACCAGGAAGAACAGCGCCGCCTCGTGACGGCGCTCGCGGCCTCCCCTGGTCCGGAACGACCATTCGCGGTTCAAGACGTAGGACACGATCGTCGCCACGAGCACCGCGATGATCTTCGCGGTCACCGGCTTCGGTTCCAGGACGGTCAGCTTCAGCCCGTAGAACACCGCGTTGTCCACCAGGAACGCTGTTCCGCCCACCACCGCGAACTTCAGCGGCTCGTGGTGCCTCAGCGCGAGCGCGCGCAGCGGTTCCGGCAATCTCGTGAGTACCGCGTTCGCTATTCGGAGCACCCCCGATCTTCTCACCGGTCGAACACCCCGGTTACAAGATTTACGGACACGGCTCGTCCGGCTTCGCCGTCACCGACCGCGCTCCACCCCTGGCACCCACCGAGACCGGCACTGTATTCACGGGTTTTGATTTGTTCGGCTCGCCACAGAACGTGGTTGGTGGTCCATCGTCACCGCGTGACGTGCGCCGGTTCAGGCCGCACCACCGCCCCGTCTATCGCCGCCGCGATCGCACCACCAGAAAAGCGACGACCAGCACCAGGATCACAAAAAACAGGAGTTCGAGCCAGCCCAGACCAAACATGCGCGTCCCTTCCAGACGAGATCACGGGCCTCCACGGTGTTCGCCCGGACGAGTTCGGTCAAGGCCGTTCGCACTGTCGGGCGGCGACTCCGTCCGATCGTTCGATGGAGCCGGGCTCTGCCGCCGGTCGCCTGACCTTGTCGACGTGACCGGCGGACCGTTAACGGCGTCCAGGGCACAGTTCACCCACCGGTGCGACGGTGTGCGTCCCGTCGCCTGTGCAGCGCCACACGGCGATCCCGTCTTCCGAGTCGGCGTGCAGGCCCCGATCGTGTACCGGGCAGACGGGCCACGTCCTCCAGATCACCTCCATCACGACTTCCTGGGCGGCGTCGGCCACAGACCAGAGTGGCCCGGTCCCGGCCCTGATGCCGTTGCCCTGGCAGATACCCTCGAACTCCACCCATGCCATCCCCATGGGGTCCCAGTCGGGGACGACCATCCGAAGCGTCCCGGTGATCCCCGCGGCGCGGACGTCACGCTCCACGACCTTCAGATCCTCCTCCAGCTGCACCAGCAGGTCCGGTTCCAGGGCGAAGGCCGGCTTGAAGCCGATCCCGTCGAGAAGGGCCTCGCCCAGCCGGGCCAGGTCGGCGGCCGTCAGCTCGGCGGCGGGGCGTTCGAGGAGTTCCCGCGTGACGGCGGTGGACACACCCCACTCCTCCATCAGGCAGGCCGTCTCGACGAGGAGGTCGGCTTCAGGACCACCGTCGCGCAACGCCGTGTAGATGCGGACGCCCAACTCGTCGACGGCCTTACGGAGCTCGTCGGTCTGCTCGTCGGTCTGCTCGTCGGGAGACATGTCTCAGAGTCTGGCCGAAGAGTTTGGCCGACCACCCGCGCGTCGAGGTGTGCGGGGGCTCAGGGGGGACCGCAGGTCGCGGGGCAGAATGTGGCCTCGGGGTGGCGTGACGACGGGCCGTCCAGGAGGGGTTGTCGTCGTGATCTCAGGTGCCGGTCGAGGAAGGCCGCCACGTAGGCGCGGGTGAGCTCAGCGCCACGGGCCGCGGGCAGCATGCCGGGGAGAGGTTCGATGCCGAGGACGTCCGTCAACAGCGGAATGTCGGTGAAGGACTGGTGTTCGGCGTCCGTCAAGACGATCCAGCGCTTCCATCCGGTCAGCAGCTTCCAGTCGCGGTCCCAGGAGTGGTCCCGGCCGCCGGGGACGTGCTGCGGCGAGCCCAGGAACATGAACGGCCGGGAGAGGCCGCTTTTGGGGATGCGGGCGTAGGTGGTGCCGTCCATGTCGATTCCGGCGCGGATCCGGGGGTCCTTCACCATGGCCGCCACGGTGGCGGCCCCGCCGATCGACTGGCCTGCCATCGCGATCCTTTCGCGGTCGATCAGGTCGGAGTCCTTCCACGTCGTGGTCAGCCGGTCGAGCACGAACGAGACGTCGGCGGCCCGGCCCTGGACCAGTCCGGCGCCGAAGCCGGGGTCGGTGTTGCTGTCGCAGGCGATGCATTCGGCGACCCGGCCGTCGGACAGGGTGGTGGCGTAGCTCTCGTGGGTGTGGTCGATCCCGGCCACGACGTAGCCGCGGCTGGCCAGGTCCTCGGCCAGGGAGGTGAGGGTGCTCATCGGTTTGGTGAAGCCCGGGGAGAGCACCACCAGCGGGAGCCGCCGCCCCGCCGGTTCGGCGTCCTTGACGGCGTTCGTGCGTGTCCTGCTCAGCGTGTCGTACGGGGTGGTCGCGACCCCGGAGCCTTTCAGGAGGAGTTCCGCTTCCTTGGCCGTCATGTACGGTGCGCGCTGTCCGTCTCGCTGTTTTGTCGGGTACCACAGGGTGACCTTGAGGTGTCTGGCGTCGGCGTCGGGGTCCCAGGGGTCGGGGCGGGAGGTGTCGGTCAGGTGCAGGGTGGTGGTGCCGACGGGGTGGGCGCCGGTGGGGGCGGGCAGGGTGACGGGGCCGGTGGGTGTGGGCGGACCGGCGTCGGTTCGGGGTGGTGCGGGGGCGGAGCAGGCGGACGCGGCCAGCAGGGCCAGTCCCGCTGCCAGGGCCAGGAGCTGTCTCATCGCGAGGGGGGTCCGTTCACTTCTGCAGCAGGGTCAGGGCCTTGGCCAGGGCGGGGTCGCGTCCGGTGGCCGCGTCCTCGGGAGTCAGGGGCGTGTGGTGGTCGGGTGGCACGCCGATCTTGTCGATGACCTCACGGTTGGGACCGAGGTGGTGTCTGTCGGGGAAGCTCAGCAGGGTGTTGTCGGCGAGCAGGTACGACTGCGCCGGGCCGGAGATGACGCCGGCGGTTCTGGTGCCGACCAGTTGCCCGAGGCGCAGGTCTTTGATCGCGGAGCTGAAGTGCTCGCACGCCGAGGCGCAGCCGCGGTCGGTGAGCACCACCAGCGGCAGGTTGAGCAGTTCGACGGTGTCGTCGGTCCGCTCGGGGGCGCATGCGCCGTCGACGGCGCACTGGTAGGCGGTGACCTTGCCGTGGGCGAACGCGCTCACCAGGCGGGTCGCCTCCATGGGGCTGCCGCCGCCGTTGCCGCGCAGGTCCAGCACGAGGCCGGACAGCGTCCGGTCCTTTCGCAGCCGGTTGACCGCGCGCAGGACCCGGTCGGCGGAGTCGGGAGCGAATCCGGTCATCCGCACATAGGCGACATCGTCCAGCAGCTTCGATCGCACCACTCGCAGGGTGGCCGGGTCACGTTGGAAGAGGCCGGGCTTGAGCGTGGCCGTCCAGCGGTGGCCGGTGGTGGGGCGTAGCAGGCGCAGCCGGACCGGGCGCGCGTCGGGGTAGTCCGGGTAGAGGGTGGCGATCGCGGGGGTGGCCTTTCCGTCGATGAAGGGTGCTGATCCGTTGATCGCTTCGATGGTGTCGCCGGGGCGTAGTCCGGTGGCGTGTGCGGCGCCGCCCTGGACGGTGGTGACGAACAGCGGTCCGATGGCGGTGCCGGGGTTGGCGGTCAGCTGCGGGCCGGTGACGTTGGCCGTCAGGCCCAGGCCGTAGCCGTCGCCGTCGTAGTGGTCGGGTGGGCGTCTGATGTCGTGTGTCCAGCGGGCGTGGTTGTCATCGAGGGCGGCCACGATGGCCTCAAGGGTGACGACGGCCAGTGTGTCGCGCAGGTCGGGGACCTGGTCGGTGGTGACGCGGTAGGCGGTCTCGAAGGCGGCCCAGTCGGCCTTGTGGTCGCCGGTCAGCGCGGGCATGGCCGCCTGGGGTACCTCGTGTCCGTCGCGGTTGAGTTCCTGGGTCAGGGCGACGAATCCGGCGTGCAGCAGCGAGCGGGCGTCCAGGGTGGCGCCGCTGTAGTAGGTGCCCAGGATGCAGAAGTAGGCCTGCTCGATGACGTCGATCGTGGTGGCCGTCTCCGCCGCCGGAGGGCCTTGGGGGCGCGCGCAGACCGTCGCGCCCGCCGTGCCGGCCTGGGCGCGTGGCGGTGCCGGTGCGGTGCAGGCCGTGGCCAGCAGGAGGGCGAGTCCGGCGGCGGCGGTTTTGAGGGGAGTCATGACAGGCGCCTTCGGATCCACCAGAAGCAGAACCAGGTGAGGCCGAGGGTGAGCAGGGCGTAGATCCCGGTCTCGATCCACTGGAAGGGCCAGAAGCGCTCCAGGGGCTGGTAGGTCGCCTGCTGCCGGTAGCCGAGCCGGTTGATCTCGGCGACACAGCCCCCCGCCGGTAATCCTCTCGGTGAGCAGGGCCCCGACGTCGTGGAGACCGGGACGGCCCGCACGATCGTCGACGACGGTCCCGAGCTTCCGTCTCCGCTGGAGATCGTGCGCCCGGACGGATCGACCAGCTTGCTGGACAGGACCCAGGCGCCCGGGTGGCCGGGGACGGCCGATGTCCTCAGGAATATCTGCAGGGGTCCGTCCCCCGGCGCGCCGAAGCCGTCGATGTTCTCCCGGCCCAGCTCGAAGGTCCCGGCGACCGGGGGCATCAGGTGGGGACGGACCAGCAGCGGCATGGCGAGCTGGATCGCGACGAAGACGGTCAGGGTGAGGGCCATGGCGGGCAGCGTGCGACGCACCAGCATGCCCACGGTCACCCCGAGGACGAAGGCGAAGGCCGCGTACCCCATCGGGGCGATGCCGCGCGCGCCGAACACCACGGGAGCCATCTGCGCCATTTCCGGAACGGCCGACCTGTCCAGGGGGGCGGACCACCAGGTCACCGCGAGGCCGCACGCACCGGCGGCGGCCATGGCCGCCAGGCCGGTGAGCCCGAGCTTGACCGCCAGCCAGCGGGTGCGGGTGACGCTCTGGTTCCACACCAGCAGATGCGTTCCCGCCTCCAGCTCCCGGGTGACCAACGGTGCTCCCCAGAAGAGCCCGACCAGCGCGGGCAGGACCAGCACGACGAGGGTGAGTGCGAGGAAGGGGAGGTCGTACTCGCCGAAGAACCGGTCGAAGAAGTCGAGGCAGGTCCTGTCCGGGGTGCAGGCGGCGATCCCGGCGGCGTAGCCGGAGGCCAGCTTCGGCCCGGTCAGGGCCAGGACGGCGACGAGTATGACGAGGACGGCGGCCGTCATCGCGGCCGAGGCGCGGAACTGGCGCCAGGTGAGCCAGATCATCGCCGCACCTCCAGGGCGGTTCGCCGGTTCTCGGTGGTGCGCTTGTCCATGTAGGCCAGGACGAGGTCCTCCAGGGTGAGCCGGCTGACGGTCCAGGCGGGGTCGTGGATCGGGGCGTCGGTACGGACCACGTAGGTGCTCTGCCGGTCGGTGTGACGCGCGGAGACGACGTGCCGGTCGGCGGGGAGGCGGCCGGGGTCGCGGCGCGGGCCGGTGAGCCGGTGGTGGGTGGCCAGCAACGCGTCCACCTTTCCGGCCACCTGGACGCGGGAGTCGACGAGCACGATCACGTAGTCGCAGATCCGTTCCAGGTCGGAGACCAGGTGGGAGGAGAGCACCACGCTCAGCTCGTGCTCGGTGGCGGCCTCCATCAGCCCCTGCATGAACTCGCGGCGGGCCAGCGGGTCGAGTGCGGCGACCGGCTCGTCCAGGACCAGCAGTTCGGGCCGCTTGGCCAGGCCCAGGGTGAGCGCGAGCTGGGCGCGCTGGCCACCCGACAGCCTGCCCGCCCGCTG
>NZ_JBIAQI010000069.1:0-13917 GCF_042888905.1 Streptosporangium sp. NPDC002721 | reverse complement strand
CCGGGCGTGACCGTGCCCAGGTGCTCGCCGCGCGCGGACCACAGGCCGGCCCGGATCTCCTGGTTGGGCGGCATCGCCGACCAGGCCTCCATGCCCCGGACGGCCGGGTCGATGTCGCCGACCATGCCCCGGCCGGTGTCACGGCCGCTGTAGCCGCCGAACAGGACCCGGCCGGTGGCGGCGTCGCGCATCGCCCAGCCGTAGGGCGCCCACGTCCCGCCCTCGTGCACGGTCCAGATCTCCAGACCGGGCCGGTCGGGGTCGAGGTCGCCGACGTGCATGGCGTCGCCGTGGCCGAGCCGGACGTTCTGCCCGGGCACACCGCTGTTCGGCGGAGCCGTGTCGAAGGAGGAGTACAGCAGGCTGCCGTCGTCGTCGATGGTGGCCGCGCCGTACACGATCTCCTGCCTGCCGTCGGCGTCGACGTCGGCGACACTCATCGAGTGGAACCCCTGGGTGGTCAGGGTGGCGAAGGCGGGATTACTGCCGTCGACGCCGTGCGGGGAGGCGTTGAAGGGATTGGCCATCGGGGCGTGGCCGCTGTCGACGAACCAGCGTTCCTTGAGCTCGCGGCCGTTCCAGTCGTAGGCGACCAGGGTGGTGCGGGTGTAGTAGCCGCGGGCGAAGACCGCCGAGGGGCGCCTGCCGTCGAGGTAGGCCACCGAGGACAGGAAACGGTCGACGCGGTTGCCCGGCTCGACGCGGGCCATCGCGTAGTCGCCCCACAGCAGGCCGTCGTCTCCCCGGCCGGGCTTGTAGTCGACGGTCCGCAGCTCCCTGCCGGTGGCGCCGTCGAAGACCGACAGGTATTCGGGGCCCTTGACGACGAAGCCGGCGAACTCCCGCAGGCGGTTGTTGGCGCTGCGCGAGGGCGCGTAGACGTCGACGAAGTGGGTGGCCAGCTCGGTCGCCGCCTGGCGGGAGAGGGGGTAGGTGTGCGCCGGTGCGATGCCGAAGGCCTGCTCCAGCGTCGCGGGCCAGCGCCCGGCGACCACCTCGGGGTGCTCGTGCCACTTCGTGAACATGTCCACGAGGTGGTCGAAGTAGCCCGCGGCGCTCAGCCGGTAGTCGTCGGTGTGGGAGTGGCCGGGCCGCGGCATGGTGACGAACCGCTCGTATTTCTGGTTTCCGGCGGTGTCGTAGCGGATGACCCTGGTGCCCGGCGCGGTCTTCAGCATCACCTCCGAGCGGCCGTCGCCGTCGAAGTCGTAGACCAGGAACTGGGTGTAGTGCGCGCCGGACCTGATGTTGACGCCCAGGTCCAGCCGCCACAGCAGCTTGCCGTCGAAGGTGTAGGTGTCGAGGTAGGTCGGGCCGGTGTAGCCGCGCTGGGAGACGTCCTTGGCGTTGGAGGGCTCCCACTTGACCACCAGCTCGTAGCGGCCGTCGCCGTCCACGTCACCGACGCTCATGTCGTTGGCCGCGTAGGTGTAGCTCTCCCCCACCGGGGTCACACCGTCGGCGGGCTTGCGCAGCGGCACATCGTAAAACGATTCACTCCAGGGCCGGACGACAGCGCTCCTCCTGCCCTCCCTGCCCCTCGTGATCGGGGCGACCGCGTACCTGGAGGCAGGCGTGCCCGCGACGTCCCGGTAGTTGGTGCTGTCGGTGACCGTGGCGATCGGGCGGCCGTCCCGGTACAGGCGGAAGTCGGCGCCGAGCATGCCGTCGCGGCCCGCCCCGGTCACCTCGGTCCCCAACAAACGCCAGCTCAGGAAGATGCCGTTCGGGGTGGTCGTGGCCACAAGACCGCGGTCGAGGCGCTCCATCCGGATGCGCGGGTCGGCGGCGGCGGGGGTGGCCGGGAGGGCGCACGCGAGTGCGACCAAGATCGTGAGGGCTAAGCGGGCGGCGCGCATGACGGAGCTCCTGGGGGGTCGGAGCGGTTAAATCGATCTACCTGCTGGAGGTTATGAGCGTTAACATCGGCAGTCAAGGCTTCGGTTTCTCCGGCACCTGGAGGTCGCCCTCCGGCTTCCTCCCCTCGTCGCTCCCGTACTTCGCGACACGACCGAGCTCCATCCGCGGCTCGTGCCGCACTCGACCTGGACGGCTTCCGCAGCGGGACCGTCCGCGGCACTCGACGTCCGCGCCGCCGTCGATCCCGGCCCGCCGCGGATGGCGATGAAGGGAACGCATGAAACCTTCACGTCACCGCCGGAGAAAATCAAAATTTCTGGGAGCGTTCACAGGATGGAAGAAGACCTTGTCACCACCAGCGCCGATCACATGCTCGCCTCTTGGGCTTTTACCTCGGACTTCGAATGGACACTTTCAGCGCGACGGGTTGTGCGTTACTGTGCACGTTCACAGAGCCTCATCAAGCCTGTGAGGAGGACGCGTGGCCTCACCCCCCACCCTGCCTGTGGCTTCGCACCCGATCCCCCATCACCGCTGCCGCGGAACCTGCGGCGACACGACCTCCGCCTGACCGCGACCGCCGGCTCCCGGCGCGACGACATCAGGACGGCTCAAGCGGACTGACCACCCGCTCGAGCCACAGGATGCGAGCGCCCGGGTCTGTCCGTCATGCCCGAACGCAGACGGCCTCAGCCGGCGGCGCCGGCCCGTGCACGACCGGCCGCGCCGCCCGCTTCGGCGACCGCTGTGATTCCCGCTTCCGATCTCCGCCCTGACCATCGGAGGGCTCCATGAAAAGGATCTTGGTGGCATTGGCGTTATGCGCCGCCGCGACCGTCCCCGCCGGGCAACCGGCCCACGCCACCGCCGCATCGCTCAGCATGCTCGGCGCAGACGTCTCCTCCTTGCAGCGCGCGCTGGATCTGGGCGCGAAGTACTACGACGCCGGTGGCGCGCAACGAGATCCGCTGGACATCCTCAAGGGGGCCGGCGTCAACTACGCCCGCCTGCGGATCTGGAACAACCCGATCAGTGGCCACAACAACAAGGACAAGGTGCTGCAGCAGGCCAGGGCGGTCAAGGCCAAAGGGCTGAGGCTGATGGTGGATTTCCACTACTCCGACACCTGGGCCGACCCCGGCAAGCAGTACAAGCCGGCCGCCTGGTCAAGCCATGGCATCGGCCGGCTGCAGACCGACGTCTACGACTACACCTACGACGTGTGCACCAGCCTCAAGGCTCAGGGCACCGTCCCCGACAGCGTGCAGATCGGCAACGAGATCAACACCGGCATGCTGTGGAACGACGGCAGGGTGACCAACAACGACTTCACGAACCTGAGCCTCCTGCTCAAGGCCGGATACAACGCGACAAAGGCATGCAATCCCGGCACGCAGGTGATCATCCACACGGCATTGGCGGAGAACCTGTCCTCCGCTCGCCGATTCTATGATGGGATCCGGGCCAAGGGCGTGTCCTGGGACATCACCGCCCTGTCGTACTACTGCGTGTGGCACGGCACGCTGTCCAACCTGTCCGCGGTCATCGGTGACATGCGGGCCCGGTACGGCAAGGACGTGGTCATCGCCGAGACCGCCTACCCCTTCACCGCCGACAACGCCGACTCCACGCGCAACGTGGTCACCTCGGGCTGCTCGGGGTACCGGTTGAGCTGGCAGGGACAGGGCGCGCAGTTCGCGGCGGTGCAGAACACGGCCCGTGACGCGGGCGCGATCGGGGTCTTCTACTGGGAGCCGACCTGGTACGCGGTGCCCGGCAACGGCTGGGATCCGGCGAACATCGCGAGCAGCGGTAACGAGTGGGACAACATGGCCGTCTTCAACTGGACGGGCCAGATCAACCCACATGTCCGGTGGACACCGTAAGCCCGGGGGCCACCGTGCCCGCCGACCACCCCGCTCCCTGCAGGCCAGGGCCGTGACATCCGAGACACCGGCCCGTGAAAGCCGACGGCCCGTCGTGCAGGCGGCGCCGTACCACTGCGGACCCTTACGAGAAAGCGCGGAACAACCATGGGTTCCCCTCGGTCAGATGGCCGCGTGCCCGGCCCGCCGGGCTCTTCGAGGCTCGTCGTTCTCACCCTCCTCTCCTTCCTGGCGGCCCTGCTGTCCATACCGCTCGCGCCTGCGGCCGGGGCGGTGACGGATCTGGCGCTGGGCAAGGCCGCGAGCACCGACTCCAGCCAGTCCGGGCGTGGCGCGTCCCTGGCCAACGACGGCGACACCGCAACCCGCTGGTGCGCCGCCGACGGCGGGACCGGCCACTGGTGGCAGGTCGACCTCGGAAGCGCGGCGACGCTGACCGGCACGGAGGTGCGCTGGGAGTTCGCCCGCGCCTACAGGTACCACGTCTCGGTCTCCACCGACGGCTCGGCCTGGACGCGGGTGGCCGATCGGACGGCGAGCACGTCCACCGCCCAGGTGCAGGGCGACGCCTTCTCGGCGACCGCCCGGTACGTGCGGATCACCGTGACCGGTCTTGCCGCGTCGACGTGGGCGAGCATCGCCGACTTCAAGGTCTTCGGCACCGACACCGGTACCCCGCCGGGGCCGGAGCCGGATCCGGCACTGCGCTCCAAATGCACCGGCGTCTCGCCGATCGTCTGCACCTTCGACGTCCAGCCGGGCAACTACGACGTGACCGTGATCCTGGGCGATGCGGCCACCCCGGGCGTGACAAGCGTGCAGGCGGAGGCTCGCCGTACGGTGTTGCCCGCCGTGTCGACGGCGGCGGGCTCGTACGAGCGGTACTCGTTCACGCTGAACGTGCGCCGGCCGGAGGGCCAGCCGACAGGGCAGGGCGGCACCGGGAAGCCCGGACTTGATCTGGTCTTCTCCGGGACGGCACCGAAGCTGAGCGGGATCGGGCTGGCCCCGGCGAGCGGGCCCGTGCTGTATCTGGCGGGTGACTCGACCGTCTGCGACCAGCCGGTCGCGCCGTACACCGGATGGGGGCAGCAGCTCCCGCAGTACTTCAAGCAGGGCCTGTCGGTGGCCAACTACGGCGACTCGGGCGAGAGCTCGGGCAGCTTCCTGTCCAATTCGGCGCTGTTCCCCGCGATGAGGCCGCTGATCCGCAACGGCGACACGGTGCTGATCCAGTTCGGGCACAACGACAAGTCGACGACCGCCTCGGCGTTCGCCTCGAACCTCACCAGCCTGATCACCCAGGTGCGGTCGCGAGGCGGAACGCCGGTGCTGGTCACGCCACCGGTGCGGCGGCTGTTCGCCGCCGACGGCACGCTGAACTCCACGGCGCTGCACGTCAACGGCGTGGGCGTGAACCTCCCGGCGACGATGCGGCAGGTGGCGGCGGCGCAGAACGCGCCGCTGATCGACCTGACCGCCGCGAGCGAGGCGCTGGTGGAGAGGCTCGGCCCGAACGGCTCGGCCGCGCTCTACCTGCCGGAGCTGAGCGACAACACGCACTTCTCCTCGAACGGAGCGAACGAGATGGCCAGGCTCGTCCTGCAGCGCATGCGCGAGCTGAACCTGTCGCCAGCTTCGTACCTGCGATGACCCCCCACCCACCTGTTGGAGTTTCCATGTCCTTACGCAGACCGCGCACCGCACTGCTGTCGGCCGGCGTCGCGCTGACGATGGCCACCGCCGGTGTCGCCATCGCCGCGGAAGCCTCCGCGGCGACCCGCTACGAGGCGGAGAGCGCGCCGGCCACGTGCGCCGGCCTCATCGAGTCCAACCACGCCGGGTTCTCCGGCAGCGGATTCTGCAACGCCGACAACGCGTCAGGCGCGGCGGCACAGTTCACCGTCACCGCGCCCGCCGCCGGCGCGGCCACCATCGCCATCCGCTACGCCAACGGCGGGACCTCCGACCGTCCCGCCGACGTGCTGGTCAACGGCACGGTCGCCCACCCCGGCAGCGCGTTCGACCCCACCGGCGCCTGGACCACCTGGGTCACCAAGACACTGACCGTGTCGCTGAACGCCGGCGACAACACCATCCGGCTGAACCCGACCACCGCCGCCGGCCTGCCCAACATCGACTACCTGGAGACCGACCAGGACGGTCCGGACCCGAACCCGACCGGCCGCCAGATGGAGGACCTCAACCGCGGCCTGATCAGCGTGCGCTCGGGAAGCGGCAACCTGGTCTCGTGGCGGCTGCTCGGCACCGAGAGCATGAGCACCGGGTTCAACCTCTACCGGGGCTCGACCAAGCTGAACTCCTCGCCTCTCACCGGCGCCACCAACCACCTGGACAACGGCGCCCCGGCCGATGCCTCCTACACCGTCCGCGCGGTGGTGAACGGGGTGGAGCAGGCGGCGTCCGAGCCGTCGCTGCGCTTCGCCGGCGGCAACTACCTGGACGTGCCGATCTCCCGGCCGGGAAGCAACTACACCGCCGGGGACGCGAGCGTCGGTGACGCGGACGGTGACGGACAGTACGAGATCTTCCTCAAGTGGGATCCGAGCGACCAGAAGGACAACTCCCAGTCCGGGGTCACCAGCAACGTCTACATCGACGCCTACCGGCTCAACGGCCAGCGGCTGTGGCGCGTCGACCTGGGCCGTAACATCCGGGCGGGCGCGCACTACACGCAGTTCCAGGTCTACGACTACGACGGAGACGGCCGGGCCGAGATGGCGGTCAAGACCGGCGACGGCACCGTGTCCGGCACCGGGCAGGTGATCGGCAACGCCGGCGCCCTGCACCGCAACTCCGACGGCTACATCATCACCGGCCCCGAGTACCTGACCGTGTTCAACGGGCTGACCGGCGCGGCCATGTCCACGGTGAACTTCGATCCGGCCCGCGGCAACATCAACGACTGGGGTGACAACTACGGCAACCGCGGCGACCGGTTCCTGGCCGGCACGGCCTACCTGGACGGCCGGCGGCCGAGCATCATCATGGGCCGCGGCTACTACGCCAAGAGCACGATCGCGGCCTGGGACTTCCGCGACGGCCAGCTCACCCGGCGCTGGAAGTTCGATTCCAGCAGCGCCGGCAGCCAGTGGACCGGCCGCGGCGCGCACTCGCTGTCCATCGCCGACGTCGACGGCAACGGCACCGACGAGATCATCTACGGCGGCATGACCATCAACGCCAACGGCACCGGCCGCTACACCACCGGCTTCTACGCCCACGGCGACGCCCTGCACGTCGGAGACTTCGTGCCCGGCCGTGCCGGCAAGGAGATCTGGATGATCCACGAGCAGAGCTCCGGCGCCGCCGCCACGCTGCGCGACGCCGGCAACGGCTCGGTCATCATGCAGAAGAACAACACCTGCAACTGCGAGGGCCCGGCCCGCGGCGTGGCCGCCGACATCCACGCCGGTAACGCCGGCGGAGAGTTCTGGGGGACCGGCACCGGCCTGGGCAACCTCTTCAACGCCTCCGGCGGCAACGTCGGGCGCAACCCCGGCAGCTACAACTTCCTGGCCTGGTGGGACGGCGACCCGGTGCGGGAGCTGCTGGACGGCAACCACGTCGACAAGTACGGCACCGGTGGCGACACCCGCCTGCTCACCGCCTCCGGAGCGCACTCGGTCAACGGCACCAAGTCCACCCCGTCCCTGTCCGGCGACCTGTTCGGCGACTGGCGTGAAGAGATCATCCTGCCTCGCGACGACAACGCCGCGCTGCGCATCTACGCCACACCCGTCCAGACCGACCGGCGGATCTACACGCTGATGCACGACGCCCAGTACCGCGTCGCCATCGCCTGGCAGAACACCGCCTACAACCAGCCGCCGCACCCCGGCTTCTTCCTCGGTGACGGCATGAGCACCCCGCCGCAGCCCGACATCTACGTCCGCTAGAACATCCGGCGCTCCGGCGGCCCGGCACCCATCGGGCCGCCGGGCCGCCGGACCGTGACCCGAGCCGATGGCGAGTCGCCCCCCAGCCTCCCCTCACTCCCCAGGAGCCTCGATGAAATGGCTACCGAAGATCTCATTACTCGCGGCGATGACGACGGCACTGGCATGCGCCCCCGTCGCGTTCGCGACGGGGGCGCATGCCGCGACGACCCGGTACGAGGTGGAGAGCGCGCCGGCCACGTGCGCCGGCCTCATCGAGTCCAACCACGCCGGGTTCTCCGGCAGCGGATTCTGCAACGCCGACAACGCGTCAGGCGCGGCGGCACAGTTCACCGTCACCGCGCCCGCCGCCGGCGCGGCCACCATCGCCATCCGCTACGCCAACGGCGGGACCTCCGACCGTCCCGCCGACGTGCTGGTCAACGGCACGGTCGCCCACCCCGGCAGCGCGTTCGACCCCACCGGCGCCTGGACCACCTGGGTCACCAAGACACTGACCGTGTCGCTGAACGCCGGCGACAACACCATCCGGCTGAACCCGACCACCGCCGCCGGCCTGCCCAACATCGACTACCTGGAGACCGGCGCGCCCGCCTCCGCCACGACCACGGTCTGGCTGGCCGGAGACTCCACCGTCGCAGCCAACTCCGGCGGCAACATCGTCGGCTGGGGCCGGGAACTCGGCGCCTACCTCACCGGCGACGCCACCGTGGTCAACAGCGCCATCGGCGGTCGCAGCGTCCAGACCTGGCTGTACGAGTCCGCCGTCACCGGCACCAAGAACTCCGCCGGGGAATGCGTGCTCAGCTCCACCGCCTACGCCGCCCGCTGGCAGGCGATGCTCGACGCCTCCAGCGGGATGAAGGCCGGCGACCACCTGTTCATCCAGTTCGGCATCAACGACGGCTCGTCCACCTGTCCCCGCCACGTCGGCTCCGCCCGGTACCGCGAACTGCTCACCACCATGGTCCGCGCCGCCCAGCAGCGCGGCGCCCACCCCACGCTGGTGACCCCGGTGTCCGCCCTGAGCTGCAGCGGCGGTACGGCGACGCCGACCCGCGGATTCCTGACCGAGACCTTCGACGTCGGCCGGGCCACCGGCGCCCCGGTCATCGACCTCCACAAACTGAGCTACACCCTCTACAACAGCCTGCGCCTGTGCCCGTTCAACGGCGACTACTCCTCCGGCCCCGTCGGCGCGTTCTTCGCCGACGACCACACCCACTTCGAGGCGGCGGGCGCACGCCAGATCGCGGGCCTGGTCGCCACGGCGGTACGCGACCAGCGACTCGCCCTCTCGGCGTACCTGAGGTGACACTCGGCTCCCCCCGGGAGTCTCGATGAAATTCGTCGGAGATCTCAGCTGTCACGGTCGCCCAAGGCGATCCGCTGGACATCTCCAAGAGCGCCGGCGCGGACCACGTTCGACTGCGGACCTGGAACAACCCGCGCAGCGGCCACAACAACAGGGACGCGCCTGGCGGCCGACCCGGCCGCGCTCCAATCACCACAGCCATCCCCGCATCCAAGGAGTCATCCATGACCATGCAACGGCGGACATTTCTCAGTGTGAGCGCGGCCGGAGCGGCGGGCCTCGGCCTGTCCCTGCTCGGCGCGGGGCAGGCGCTCGCCGGCGTCGGGTCGCTGGACCCGGCACCGACCACGCCGTTCGCGGTCGGCGTGCGCCGGCATGACTGGACCCGTGGCAGCCGCCCGTGCACCACCTACGTCTACTACCCCGCCACCGGCACCCCCGGCGGTAACCCGGTGACGAACGCCCCGGTCGCCAACGGTGTCTTCCCCGTCTACAACTTCACCCACGGCTTCCAGAGCAGCCCGCAGAACTCCCTGTTCATCATCCGGGCCCTGGCCGCGGCGGGCTTCATCGTCCCCGCCCCGCACTTCAACCACAACTTCACCGACGTCAGGAACGGCGAGACCTCCAAGGACGTCTCGCAGGTCCTCACCCAGACCCTCGCCCTCAACGCGAGCGGACCGCTGGCCGGGCACATCGACACCGGCATCGGCGTCGGAGTCTCGGGCCACTCCCTGGGCGGCATGATCACCCATGGCCTGCTGACCTCCTGGCCCGACAGCCGGATCGTCTCCGCCAACCCGCAGTCCTGCGAGGACATGGGCAACCCCGCCGCCTCGGTCTCCGCCAAGGTCCTGTTCGTCCACGGCGACCGGGACTCGACCACGCAGTACACCTCGGCCCGGCAGGCGTACACGGAGATGACCTGGCCCAAGGCGTTCCTCACCTTCGTCGGCGGCAGCCACACCAGCTTCTGGAGCGACAACCGCTTCCCGAACACCGTCGTCGACTGGGCCCGCTGGACCATGTACGGCGACACCGCCGCACGGGACCGCCTCCCGGCCGACGCGGCCGGGTCCAACACCAGGTGGGAGGCCCAGCTGGGTGACTCGTCCGGCGGCCCGGCCGCCTACACCCTGGTGGCCCAGCACAGCGGCAAGGCCGCCGACATCGACGGGGCCTCCACCGCCGCCGGCGCACGGCTCATCCAGTGGACCGCAGGCAGTCGCCCCAACCAGCAGTTCGAGTTCGTGGACTCCGGCGACGGCCACGTCCGCGTCAGGGCCCGGCACAGCGGCCTGTTCCTCCAGTCCACGGGCACCGCGACCGGCGCGGACGTCGTCCAACGGGCCGACACCGGCGCCACCGGCCAGCAGTGGCGCGTGGTCGACCACGGCGGTGACGTGATCAGCCTCGTCAACCGGGAGTCCGGCCTGGCCATGGACGTCTGGGAGCAGTCCACCGCCGACGGCGCCCGCATCTCCCAGTGGACCTACAACGGCAGCCCCAACCAGCGCTTCACCCGGCGCCGCGTCTGACACGAGACCCGCCGGGTCACCGCTCGGGCAACAGGACGGTGACCCGGCATGACGCGAACACCCCTCCACAACCCCCTGGACGGCTTCGATGACACAGTCTTTTCACAGTCGGACCTCACCGCGACGTCCGTACAGACGTCGCACCGTATTCGTCCTCGTCGGCGCGCTGATCGCGAGCGCCGCCGCACTGGTCACGGGACCGCCGGCGAACGCGGCCGTGATCGACCCGTCGGCGTACTACCAGATCGTCTCGCGGCACAGCGGCAAGGCGGTCGAGATCGCCGATCAGTCGACCGCCGACGGTGCCGCCGTCCAGCAGCGGACCCGCGCCGACCGGGCGGGCCAGCAGTTCCAGTTCGCCGACGCCGGCAACGGCTATCACAGGCTCCGGGCCCGGCACAGCGGCAAGGTGGTGGACGTCTCCTCGGCGTCCACGGCGAACGGCGCGAACGTCGTCCAGTGGGCCGACAACGGTGGCACCAACCAGCAGTTCCGGGTCGTGGACACCGACAGCGGATACGTCAAGCTCGTCAACCGCAACAGCGGCAAGGCCCTCGACGTCTGGGAGCAGTCCACCGCCGACGGCGCGCGGATCTCCCAGTACACCGACACGGGCGCCGCCAACCAGCAGTGGCAGTTGGTCCGGGTCGGCACGGCACCGGCCCCGAAGTACGCCGGCTACCTGTTCAGCCACTTCACCGGCGAGGGCACCTCCGCCGGCGAGCAGGTCTATTTCGCGCTCAGCCAGGGCAACGATCCGACCCGGTGGCGCCAGCTCAACGGCGGACAGCCCGTGCTGACCTCGGCCGTGGGAACCCGCGGCGTGCGCGACCCGTTCATCATCCGTTCACCGCAGGGCGACAGGTTCTACCAGATCGCCACCGACCTGCGGATCTACGGCAACGGCAACTGGGACCAGGCCCAGCGGACGGGCAGCAAGTCCATCGTGGTCTGGGAGTCGACCGACCTGGTGACCTGGAGCGCGCCGCGCCTGGTCCGCGTCTCGCCGGACACGGCCGGCAACACCTGGGCCCCGGAGGCGTACTACGACGAGACACTCGGCCAGTACGTGGTGTTCTGGGCCTCGAAGCTGTACTCCGCCGGCGACCCGAACCACACCGGCACCACCTACAACCGGATGATGTACGCCACGACATCCGACTTCCGGACCTTCAGCGCCCCGCAGGTCTGGGTCGACAAGGGCTACTCGACGATCGACTCGACGCTCATCAAGCACAACGGCACCTACCACCGCTTCACGAAGGACGAGCGGAGCGCGTCGCAGACCGCGTGCGGCAAGTTCATCCTCGCGGAGAAGTCGACGACCGTGCTCAACCGCGACTACTCGTTCGTCGCGGACTGCATCGGAAACAACGCGATCAACCAGGGCGAGGGTCCGCTGGTCTTCAAGTCGAACACCGAAGAGCGCTGGTACATGTTCATCGACGAGTACGGAGGCAGGGGTTACGTACCGTTCACGACCACCGACCTGAACACCCGGCAGTGGTCACCCGTCTCCGGCTACACCATGCCCGGCCGGCCGCGCCACGGCACCGTCCTGCCGATCACCCAGGCCGAGTACGACCGGCTGCTGCAACGCTGGGGCTGAGCCAACCCGGCCAAGCGATGACGGACGCGCGACCGGCGAGGAGGCCTGTCCTCACCGCGACGGGCGAGGCCGGGCGGTGACGGCCTTCGACGGCCGGCGGGGCGTCACGGGGGAGCGCGGACGGGTCTTTCCGGCCGGCGGAGAAGTGGTCGCACTTCTCGTCCTGTCGCGGGAAGACCCGCCCTCTCCCCCAGGCCCCACCGGCTCTCACCGGCGTCGTGACCCGCGGCGGCCGGCTGTGGCCAGCCGGCCGAGGCGTTGACGTCGAGGTGGTCGATGTTGGGTAGCCCGGCCGCCGTGGTCGGGTCCAGGCGGACGGTGTTGCCGCCGGTGTTCAGGGAGACGCTCAGCGCCTCGGTGGACCAAGCCGTCCACGTCCCGGTGGATCCGAACGAGACCGTCCCCACCGTGGATCCGTTGACGATCAGGTTCGCCGGCCGTTGATTGGAGTAGTCCCTTGCGCGTGCCGGACGAGTGGTCATCTCTGAGCCTGTGGGAACACGCCGATAGAATGATCAAGGAAGGGGCCATCGTGATCGATCGCCCCGCCAGGTCGGCGCATCCCAAGTTCCCCGACTACCGATATCCACTGAATTACGGCTACATAGCCGACACAGTGGGCGGAGATGGAGAGGGAGTCGACGTATGGGTAGGCTCAGGCGAGATCGAGCAGGTCACCGCCATCGCGTGCACGATCGATCCGATAAAGCTCAACGCCGAGCTGAAGATGCTCTGGCGGTGCACGGACGAGGAAGTAGCGAGAATCGAGTGGTTCTACCTGCCACAACCCCAGTCGGCGCTGGTCATACGTCGTCACGAGCCGAGGTAGCCGTACGAAGAAGGCCACCGGGCGCGGGCTTCGCGCACGTCCCCTGATGAGCATGCCCGCGCGCCGAGCTCGGGTGCGTGACGGACTACGCCAGGCGGACGGCCTGATCCATGAGGATCAGCGCGCCGTTGGCCGTCCACAATCGGTCGGTGGAGTAGTTCAAGCTCGCTGAGCGGAGGTCGCGGAAACACCGTTCCAGTGGTATCGGGGAGTTCCTGGAGTTGCCGATGCCCAGGCCCGCAAGGTCGATCATGCGATCGACCGCCCGGAGGGACAGGTCGGAGGCGGCGAGTTTCAGGGAGTTGAGGTGGATCTGGAGCACGTGCTCCGCCATGGACCTTTGCTGGGAGCGCGCCTCCGCCACCTCCTGAGACACGCGACCGAGGTAGGCGTGGACGAGTTCCGAGTCGAGGCGGATCCGGGCGAGGCGTTCGCGCACCAGATCGCTGGAGAGATCCGGGCCGCCGCCCCGCCCACTGCCCCGTAGATGGCCGATCAGCTGGCTGAACGCGCCATGAACGGCCCCCAGCCAGCAGACGGACCGGCCGAGGTGGGCCAGCGGGATGAAGCTCTCGATGGCCACTTCGCGAAAGCGGCCCGGTACGCCCACGAGGTTCTCGCGGGACACCTCGCCCGACAGACGCGGGGCGATACTGGAGGCGCCCCGCATGCCAAGCGTGTTCCAGTCTCCCGATTCGGTCACCTTCGACTCGGAACGGTCGGCGTACACCAGTGACACCTCGTCCGTGCGCGATTCGGCGGACGCCTTCATCGTGATGAGGAATCCGTCCGCATGACCTCCGCCCGTGACGACGGGAGCCTGCCTGACATCCGCCGGCACCGGGCCGTGCGTCCGTGGGACGTCTCGTCAGGAGATGGTCCACTGCTGGGCGTTGTTGCCGTTGCAGGTCCATTGGCGCACCTCGGAGCCGGCGGTGGTTGCGAAGTTGTAGTTGTCCA
>NZ_JBIAQI010000068.1:0-15335 GCF_042888905.1 Streptosporangium sp. NPDC002721 | reverse complement strand
GGCTCCGAACTCACGGTTTCATCATCACGCACACCGACACTCAGGTCGGCAACAGTCAAGGTCACGATCGTTAATGGTCCTGTCTCGCCCTACTTGCAGCTCAGAAGGCTATCTCCCTCGATGTCTCACCTGAGCCTGCCAAGGAGGGCCACCGCCCCCACCTGTGTGGTCAAGGCGATCGTGCGACGCTGATACGGCTCGGCCGGCTCGGGCAGCGGCTCCCGGAACGTCTGCCGTGCGCACCCGATCTGTGCGCACCTCAGCCGCCGAAACCGCAACCGCACCAGCACCCGCTGGCCACCGACCGGAAGGTCGGCCAACTGCCGATCCACATATCCGTGCACCCGCCCGAGCGCTCCGCAGCCGGGACACGCCACCGGCGCGCCGGTGGACGTGACATGCACCACGATCGCCCCGGCGCCGAGCTGGACACTGCCGACGACCAAACCGACCAGCCGCGGGAACACCAGCCCCGAAAGACCCTCTACATCACACCGATGTCACGGTGGCACAGCGCCCCGAGATAGCCATGGACCGACACGAACTATCACGGTCCGTCACCACCGAAAGTGAGCCAGAGTCGTTTACTGGACAGACCCGCAACTCCGGCGGCCACTGACCCGCCAACCCCGCGAGGGCGGCCGCCAGGATCGAGCCGCCCCGACCGCTACGGCGCCGGTGCGCGGGAACCGGCCGGGCCGGGCGGAACGTTGACGTGAACGGGCCGATCAGTGACGTCGAGCGCAGGTGACAACAGGTGGCAAAGGGATCAGAGGATGAGGGCACTGCCCACTCGGATCGCCCCCGAGCCGGACCGCACAGCCGACGTCACCGCCTGGTCCTACCGGCTGTTATCGGCCGATCAAGCCAAGAGCGCACGGGCGGCCGTGTCCGCCGCGCGGGGCGGGGTCGGTGATGCCGGCAACGTGCGCCTGCTGCTGGTCGTGGGAGCCGATCACCTCGATCCGGTGGCCGACGCCGATGGCATCGCCCAGCTCGCCGCCCCGCCGGGCACCCGGCTGATCTGCGAGATCGCCTGCCGGACACCTCCCGGCGCCCGGCGCCGGCACCTGGGCCGGTGGATGAACCGCGTTCATCCCGATGGGGACTCACCCACCGGCTGACCATGAAGATCCACCGCGGGATCACCGACCGCAACCCGGGGGCATAAACCAAGCGGTCGCGTACGGCGTCGGCCGCCGGGGACACAGAAGGCAGGCGGTCGTCATGCGTGAGGTGACATCGCGGCCCGGCAAGGTTGTAGAACTACTGGCATGGCAGAGCAGCAGCAGAATGTCGGCGGAGAGGACCTCGCGGCGGTCGTCTCCGCGGTGCTGACGGGATCGCGACTGCTGGTCGCCATCGCCGCCCGTTCGCTGAGCTCGGTCGGCGAGAGCGTCACGCTTCCGCAGTTTCGGATGCTTGTCGTGCTCGCCGGACGGGGCGAGGCCAAGCTCGTGACCCTGGCCGAAGCGCTGGGTGTGAACCCGTCCACCGCCGTGCGCATGGCCGACCGGCTGGGAAACGCGAACCTCATCGTCCGCGCCGCCAATCCCCGCAACCGGCGCGAGAGCCTGATCCGCCTCACCGGCGAGGGACGGCGTGTCGTCGACGAGGTGACCGCGTGCCGGGCCGCCGAGATCGAGAAGATCGTGTCACGGCTGTCGCCGCAGCAGCGCCACGCCCTGGTGGCCGCCATGGCGGCGTTCAACGAGGCGGGCGGGGAGCTTCCCGTCGACGCCCACCCGCTGGGCTGGCCCGGATACTGAATCCGACAGGTCAGGCCGGATCCCCCATCTTCAATTCGACGACGGCTTGCCCGACGGAGTCCCTGAACACGAACATGCCGGCCAGACCTTGCCGCCGCATCTCCCACCGGACGGGGTCGTTGGTTCCCGCGAGCATCATCCTGCCGCCCGTCTCCCGGACGTACTTGTCAGCGCCGATCAGGGCCGCCAGGCCGTGAGAGTCACACGAGCGCAATTCGGTCAGGTCGATCACGATGTGGGACGGTTGCTGCAGGGCCAGCGCATGGATCAGGCCACGCTGCACGGTGGCGCAGTTGACGGCTGTGATGTCGCCCTCCACACGGAGAATCACGGCGTATCCGATGATCACAAACTCGGAGACGGTCACGTCGAGGCGGTCGGACATCGAAAGGCTCCAGGGCGGTCGCTTAACAGACTCGCCGACCAGACTTCCCGGCACACCAGTGGTCACGATAACAGATTGATGCCTTATGCAATGTTTGCACGGTCAATCATTCGCGGCACCTATTACCTTTGAAGCGGTGCGCCGGGAAGTCTGGTCGGCAACGTCTCAGTCGTCGACTGGTGGAGGCCGCACCCATGGGATCTGTCACTCCCTCCTTCGCGGTGCTCCCGCTACCGGCCGTTCTGGTCTCCAGCCTCGTCAACCAGACGACCCTGATGATCGTGGCCCTGTTCCCGCCGGCGGATTTCCTGGTGGGTGAGGCGCCTTTGGCCTGGTACATCTACGACCGGACGACGAGATCATCACCACGCTCTGCGAACTGGCCCTGTTCGCCGTTCCATTCACCCGCAGCATGCGCGTGGGCTGACGTGAACTGCGGGCGGCGTGTCGGCTTCCCGTCCGGGCCCTCGACTGGGGCCTGCCGCTGACGCCGGTCATCACCACGTAGGTCGTGTACAGGCTGCTCTCGGTGTGGAACAGCGCGATGATGACGATGGCCACCAGGTCGTCGACCACGGCCAAGGTGAGCAGGAAGGTGCGTAGCGCGGTCGGCAGGAACCGGCCGATGACGGCCAGCACCGCCAGGGCGAAGGCGATGTCGGTGGCGCACCTGGTGATCGGCGCAAGCGGACCGGCTCCGCCACTTTCAGGCTGGGAATGGCGTACATATTGTTCGGATCTATCCGAACAATCCGATACATTCATCTTATGATGGTGGATGCTTTCGTGGAAGACGCCGGGCTGTTCTATGAGCGGCTCGGCCTGAGTCGCACGGCTGGGCGGGTGATGGGCTGGCTGCTGGTCGCCGAGACCGGCGACGCCGACGCGCCGGAACTGGCCGAGGCGCTGGCCGTGGCCAAGAGCAGCATGAGCGTCGCGCTGCGGCAGCTTGAGCAGGCGGGGCTGGTGGAGCGCTTTCGGGTGCGAGGCGGGCGGCGCGACCGCTACCGGCTGGCCGAGGACGTCTTCGCTCGCGCGTTTCGCGCCAAGATGGCCGAGTTCGAGGGTTTTCGGGCGCTGGCGGAGCAGGGGCTGCAGGCGGTGGGCGACGATCCGGAGCGCCGGCGGCGGCTTGAGCTCATGCGCGACATGTACGCGTTCATGATGGACCGCTTCCCGCGCCTGCTGCAGGAGTGGGACGAGCTGAAGGACCGGCGATGAGACCGTTACTGATCACTGTGGGCAGCCGCGGCGACGTCCAGCCGTACCTGGCTCTGGCGTGTGGGCTGCTGGCCGCCGGGCACCGGCCGCTGCTGGCCGCGCCCCGCCGCTTCGCGCCCCTGGCCGCAGCGCGCGGCGTGGAGTTCGCGCCGCTCGACGACGAGATGCTCGGCCTGCAGGGCTCGGTCAAGGGCCAGGGGGTGCGCGCGGCCATCACGGCTGCCCGTTCGGTCACGCCGATGCTGCGCCGCCTGCTGGATGATCAGGCCGCGCTCGCCACCCCGCGGGAGTTCGACGTGGTCGTCTACCATCCCAAGTCGCTCGGCGGGCCGTACGTCGCCGAGAAGCTCGGCGTGCCCGCCCTGGCCGGCCTGCTGCTGCCGCTGTACCTGCCGACCTCCGCCTTCGCCTCGCCGATCCTGCCGGTACGGGTGCCGCCCGTGCTCAACCGGGCGAGCTGGCGTATCACCTCGGCTATCGAGGCCCCCTACCGCGGCACCGTACGGGCTTGGCGCCGCGAGAAACTGGGCCTGACGGGCGCCTTCCGGTCGATGTTCGACCTGGTGCGCGAAGGCGAAGTGCTGCACGCGTGGAGCCCGCACCTGTTGCCCGGCCCCGCCGACTGGCCCGCCGCGGCCCACCCGACCGGCTTTTGGACGATGCCCGCCGAGGCCGCCTGGGCACCGTCCGAACCTCTGGCCCGGTTCCTGGCTGACGGGCAAGCGCCGGTATACGTCGGCTTCGGCAGTTCGGTCGGGGGCGATCCCGAAGCGCTGGCCGCCACGGTGCTGGAGGCGATCGGGATGTCGGGCCGGCGGGCGGTGCTGGCCACCGGCTGGGGCGCGCTACGGCCGGGCCGGCACACGGACGACGTCCTGGTGATCGAGGAGGTGCCGCACGACTGGCTGCTGCCGCACATGGCGGTCGTCGTGCACCATGGGGGTGTCGGTACGGTGGCGGCGGCGCTGCGCGCGGGCGTCCCGCAGGTCGTCCGCCCGTTCCTGGGCGATCAGCCGTTCTGGGCCGCCCGCCTGCACCGCCTCGGCGTCGCCGCGCCCCCGTTGCCGCGCCGGCTCCGGCCCGAGCGGCTCGCCGCCGCCATCACCGCCGCGGCCGACCTTGCCCCGGCCGCACACACGCTCGCCGGACATCTGGCGACCGAAGATGGTGTCGCCACCGCCGTCGCCCGCCTGGAGAAGCTGTCGGGCGGCTGAGGGGTACCTCGGCATTCCCCGCAGTCCAGGCGGTAGGCGAAGGCCAAGACGATGACGACGGTGCCGGACAGCCGAGAATAGACTCCCCGGCCCGAGCGGCCCGCGCAGGGTGTTCGGCACATGGGCGGGACCGGGCCGCGGCAGCGCGAGGCCGACGCCGATGTCCCGGGGGGTCGACAGGACGTGGGCAAGTGGTGCTCCATCGACCAGTCGATCCACGGCCTGGGTCACCACCACTGGCGGTGCCGAGCACATCATTGGACACAACCTCCAAGGCGTAGCGGCTCATAGAGGTGGACCGGCATGCCCAGCCGGTCCACCTCCCGCCCATGCTCGGGCGGTGTTGCGCTGGAAGGTGCTTCGTGGTGAGCCCGCCGCAGGGACTCCTTGCCACATACAGCTATTTTAGTTCATACTGAAATGGCTGAAGTGCGGAGAGGTGGGACGAATTGAGTGACGAGGAGTCGTTGTTGGAGTGGGTGGAGCGCGTCGCCATGTACCTGGCGCGCGACGGCGTGCCGCCGATCGCGGGGCGGGTGCTGGGCTGGCTGATGATCTGCGACCCGCCCGAGCAGTCGGCCGGGCAGATCAGCGAGGCGATCGGTGCCAGTCGCGCGTCGCTGACGTCCAACCTGCGGCTGCTGACGAGCATGGGCTTTTTGACCTGGCGGACACGGCCGGGGGATCGGACCGTCTACTACCGGATGGCCGAGGACGCCTGGGCGGTCGTGGTGCAGCGGCAGATCGCCTCGATCACCTCTTTCCTGGAAATCACCCGTGACGGCGTGGAACTGGCCGGTCCGGACGACGAGCGGGCCGCGCGAGTCCGCCAGGCGCACGCCGCCTTCGCTTGGATGGCCAAGATCTTCGACAACGCCCCATCCCTGAACACCGGAACCGAGCAGGAGAAGTCGTGACCAGACAGGCCATCGTGGTGGGCGGCGGCATCGGTGGCCTGGCCGCCGCCGTCGCGCTGCATCGAATCGGCTGGCGGGCCGTCGTCCTGGAGCGGGCTGCCGAGGTGCGTGAGATCGGCGCGGGCATGTCCCAGGCGCCGAACGCGATGCGCGCGCTGGATGCGCTCGGTGTGGGCGAGCAGGCCCGATCGGCCGGGGTGCCCACCTACTCCGCCGCCAACCTGCGCCTGCCGGACGGCCGCTACCTGCAGCAGGCCCGTCCCGGCGACCCGACGCCACTGACCGCCTTCCACCGTGCCGACCTTCATCGCGTGCTGCTGGAGGCGGTGCCCGCGGGCTGGGTGCGCACCGGCACGGAGGTCACCGGCATCCGGCAAACCGAGCGCCAGGTGACGGTGACCTGGAGCGGGGGGGAGGCCAGTGCCGATCTACTGATCGGCGCGGACGGCATCCGCAGCACGGTGCGCCGGCTGTTGTGGCCGGAGGCGCCGGCACCGCGTTTTCTGGGGCGTACCGCCTGGCTGGGCATCGCCAACGCCGTCGCCGCCGACGGACTGCCCGGCAGCATCACCATGGGCTCCGGCGGTTACCTCCTCATCCACCCGATCAGCCGAGGCCGCGCCTACTGGGCCTACGTCACTGCCGCCGAACACCCTGAGATCCGCTACACCGAGGAAAAGACCGAGGTCGCCCGCCGGGTCACCACCTGGCATCAGCCGATTCCGGCGTTGATCGCAGCGACCCCGGACGATGCGGTGATCCACATCGACATCTGCGACCTGGACCCGTTGCCGGCCTATGTCCGCGACCGGGTGGCGTTGCTCGGCGACGCCGCGCACGCCATGAGCCCCGACCGCGGTCAAGGCGCCGGGCAGTCCCTGGAGGACGCGGTCGTGCTCGCCGCGGCCCTGACCGGTGAACCGACGGTCGAGGCCGCGCTGCGCCGCTACGACACTGAACGCCGCCCGCGCACTCAGGCCACCGCGCGGGGCGCCCGCGCCGACGGGCGCCGTACCACCTCCCCCGCCCTGCACCGGGGCCTGACGAGCATGATCCGGCTGACGCCCGCCTCGCTCTGGCGTCGAGGCATCGCCGCTGACGGCAACGCCACCTGGCGCTGGCGGCCGCCGCACCTGCCGTCCTCGGCCACGCAGTACTGAGCCACGTCCGCTACCAGGGCGCAGACGGTCACCAGCATCGCGCTTGTCAGGGACCGGCGGGTCGCGGCAACGGGTGACTGGTTAGCCGCTGACATCGCCGGGCACCTTCCGCCCGGAGACGGTGCGAGCGCGGGCAGGCGGGCGTGTCAGGTGCCCGGGGTCTTGCCGAAGCTGCCGAACGCGTGGATGCGTCGCTGATCGTGGGCGCGAGATCGCGGCCGTCACCGGCTGCGTCGAGCAGGTGACGCCCCACCCGTGATGATCATCCGGCTGTCTGCCTCGCAAGGCTGACAGGAGGTAGAGCGCAGCGCCTCAAACCCGGTCTCTCTTAAGCCCGGTCCCATAGTGTCTGAAGGGCACGTCGACCTGTCGACGCACCGTGGCGCTCGGCTCTCGCACCAAGCCCCGGCCCGGTGAAAGAGCGGCGGCTACACCGCCCGATCGACCGGCACGCCTGCTCTGGACGCTCGTTCCCCTCCTCCCAGGATCTGGCAGCAGCCCAAAGACAGAGCGAACCGTCAGCCCTCCTGCAGGTCACGTCGCTGGAAGCCGGTGATCCCGGCGGCCAGGAGCGCGGCGGTGACCACGCCGAGACCCAGCAGCGGACCGGCGTCCACGGGCTGGCTCAGCGTCTGCGGGACGTGGGCGAAGGGAGACAGGTTCATGACCCAGTCGTCCAGCTGAAGCAGTTCGCCGAGCTGGGCGAGCAGGGCGAAGGCCAGCAAGGCCGCCCACGCCAGCGCGGTCAGCCGGGGCAGCAGCCCGAACAACAGCATCGCGATCGCGGCCAGGGTCCAGGCAGCGGGCGCCTGCACCAGCGCCGCACCCAGCATGCGCGCGGCCTGAGCGGCCGGTTCGCCGATCCGCAGGCCGTGCGCGAGCCCGGCCGCCAGCCCTCCCACCGACAGGATCAGGGCACTGCCGCCCAGGGCGACGCCCAGGTGGCTGAGGCTCCATCGGCGGCGGGTCACGGCCGTGGCCAGGACCGGTCCAGCCCGCAGCGCCAACTCCTCATCGCGTAGCCGCAGCGTCGCCTGGACCGCGTAACCGCCGGCGACCAGGCCCAGCATGCTCAGCTCGGCGGTCAGGAACGCGTCGGTCAGCGCGTCGGTGCCGCCGAGCTGCGCCAGGAGGGCGGCCAGTTGCGGGTTGTCGCCGACGATGTCACCCATGCTGTGGGCCAGGGCGCCGAACAGCACGCCCGCGACCGCGAAGCCGATCGCCCAGCCGAGCAGGCCACCGCGCTGCAACCGCCACGCCAACGCCAAGGGACCGGCGAGATACGGGCGGGCCTCCGGCAGGCCCGGGCGCGACGGCAGAAGCCCGGCGCCGAGATCGCGCCGCCTGGCCAGCAGCGCCGCCGCGGCCACCAGCGCCAGGGCGGTGACGGCGAGCAGTGCGACCACCCACCAGCGCTCGCCGGCGAAGGCCCGCACCCGCTGCGCCCACCCCAGCGGGGACGACCAGGCAAGCGCTTCCACCTTCGCGGCGTCACCGAGCGCCCGCAGCAGGAACGCCACCCCGAGCACCGCGCAGGCCAGGGCGTTGGCGGTGCGCGCATGCGTGGTGAGCTGGGCGGCGACGATCGCGACGCCGGTGAACACCCAGCCTGTCCCGCCCACCGCCGCGCCGAAGGCCAGCGCACCTGCGACGGGCAGCCCTTGGCCGGCCAGGCCCACTGTGACGAGCAGGGCGATGAGCACGTTCGCGGCGGCGGCCACGAGCACCGCCGCGCCCGGGACCGCCTGGCGGCCCACCGCGCAGGAGCCGACCAGCTCGGCGCGGCCGGTCTCCTCCTCGGCGCGGGTGTGCCGGGTCACCACGAGGGTGCTCATCAAGGCGGCCAGCACCGCGGCGATGGTGGTGGCCCGCCACGCGGTCAGCCCGCCGATCGAGGTGGCGTCGAAGACCGGTCCGGTGAGCGCCTGCAGGGCGGGGGCCGCGCCGATGGTGACGCCCAGCGCGATGCGCTGGCCGGCTTGCGGATACAACTCGGCGATGGCCGAGGCACTGACGGTGATGAGACCGGCGATCACGACGATCCAGACGGGCACCAGGACGCGGTCCCGGCGCAGCGCCAGCCGCACCAGCGTCAGCGTGCCGGTCATGCCATTCATGCCGTTCATGCTGCGGCCTGGTAGTGGCGCAGGAAGAGCTCCTCCAAGGTGGCCGGCCGGCAGGTCAGTGCGCGCACACCGGCGTCGGTGAGCAGGCGCAGCACCGCCTGGAGGTGTTCGCCGTCGACCTGGAAGCGGACCTGGAACCGGAGTGGGGAGCCGCTGACGGTCAGGCCGTGCACGCCCGTCAGATCGTTCAGGCCGTCGGGGACATGGTCGAGTTCGGCGTCGATGGTGGCGCGGGTGAGGTGGCGCAGTCCGGCCAGGGTGCCGGTCTCCACCGTCTGCCCGTCGCGGATGATGGTGACCTGGTCGCAGAGCGCCTCGACCTCCGACAGGCTGTGGCTCGACAGCAGCACCGTCCGGCCGCGGGCGCGTTCCTCGCCGACGACCTCGCGGAAGGTGGCCTCCATCAGCGGGTCCAGACCGGAGGTCGGCTCATCGAACAACAGCAGCTCGACTTCGGAGGCCAGCGCGGCGATCAGGGCCACCTTCTGGCGGTTGCCCTTTGAGTAGGCGCGGCCCTTCTTGGCGGGGTCGAGGTCGAAGCGTTCCAGCAGCGCCGCCTTGCGTTGCCGGTCGAGGCCTCCGCGCAGCCGGCCGAGCAGGTCGATGGCCTCGCCGCCCGACAGAGTGGGCCACAGCACGACGTCGCCGGGCACGTAGGCCAGCCGCCGGTGCAACCCGACGGCGTCGCGCCACGGGTGGCCGCCGAGCAGTTCGGCGTGGCCGGCGTCGGCGCGTAGCAGGCCGAGCAGGATGCGCAGGGTGGTGGTCTTGCCCGCGCCGTTCGGGCCGAGGAAGCCGTGGACCTCGCCGGTCCGTACGGTGAGGTCGAGCCCGTCCAGGGCGCGGGCCTTGCCGAAGTGTTTGGTCAGGCCATTGACGACAATGGCAGGGCTGTTCGCCACGGGGCGCCTCCACGAACCGGTCCGCTATGACATTGCCGACCAGACTTCCCGGCGCTCCGATGACGACAGTAACAGCGCCGCCGGTTGTCCACCAGATGGTGGCGGCCTCACCTTTCATCCTCTGGGTTTTGACCCTCGTTGCCGCGCCGCCTGGAGGTCTCCACAACGCATGTCCACCGGCTGCAAGCCGACAACCCGCAACTCCGCGACGCATCCGCCCGAGCACCTGGCGAGCGCCGCGCCGACGAGATCCTGGGACAGATCGCAACTTGCGACACGCCGGAGCGCGTTTTCGCCGAACGCGCCGGACCTTGTCGACAGGCCAACTCCGTGATCGTCGTCGACGCCACTGTCCACACTGCATCGCCCCAGGTCAGAAGTAGAATGAAACCCGGGTCCCGATAAAGCTCCGACATGATGCGCATCGGCCCTGGCCAGGCAGAATCGGCCGGATTGGGGTCAGCCGCTCTGCTGGTGCCAACGGTCCAGCAGGGCGGGCAACTCGCCGAGCAGGAAGTCGTAGAAGGCGTGCATCTGCGCCAGGCGCTGATGGGCGAGATCGCCTTCATCGGTGGTGGCGATTGCGGCGGCCGCAGCCTGCAGCATGGCCTGGATGACGGTGTTCTGACTGGTGAACAGGATGGCCCACGCGTCATCGCGGAGCCGGTAGTGCTCGCGGCGGCTACCGGGTGAGGGCAGGCGTTCGATCAGGCCGACCGTCAGCAGGGATTTGATCGCACCGGAGACCGAGCCCGCGCTGGCCTCCAGCCGCTCGGCGATCTCGCCGGCGGTGACGCTGTCCTGGTCGGTGAACAGGAAGAACGACAGGGTGCGCGCGGCCATGCGCTGGAGCCCGCCCTCGGTCAGGGTCAGGGCCAGTCGTTCCGCCGCTTGCCATTGCTCATGCCGGTCGTTCACACGCTCTCCTCCTTGGGAGAAATAGGATACCGAATACTCTGAATGTTCAGAAATTTCTGAAAAGTGGGTATAGTCCTCGTATCGGCCTCTCCCGAGAGGTTCGACGGTGTGCCGGGAAGCCTGGTCGGCGATGGGACAGCTCATCTACGTCGCCAGGAAGGTGACCGGCCATGACCCTGCTCAGCCGCCTGTACGGGGTGTGCCCCGCTCTCCGGCACCGGGTGTGCGTGCGGCGCAACGTGGAGATTCCGGCCGCCGATGGCGTGCGACTGCTGGCCACGCACTACTACCCGGCGGGCCGGCGTCGGCCGCTGGTGCTGCTGCGCAGCCCGTACGGCCGCGGCAGCGCCCTGGACCGGCTCCCGGCCCTGCTGGCCGAGCGCGGCTACCAGGTGCTGTACCAGAGCCTGCGCGGCACGGCCGGATCCGGTGGCCGCTTCGACGGCTTCGTCATCGACCCGGCCGACGGCGACGGAACGCTGAGCTGGCTGCGCGCCCAGCCATGGTTCGGCGGCGAGCTGGCCACCTGGGGCGCGATGGGATCGTGCGCCTGCGCGAGGCGGGCGACATCCGGACGGTCGAGGTGGCCCTGTGGCCGATGGCCCACCGGTTCAAGCGCGGCCACCGCATCCGGCTGCAGGTCTCCAGCGGCGCTCACCCACGCTTCGGCCGCAATCCCGGCACCGGGCAACCCCTCGCGACCGGGCGGGACCTGCGCGTGTCCGACCACGAGATCTTCCACGACCGCCAGCACCCCTCAGCCCTCTGGTTGCCCCTCATTCCAGGAGCGTCATGAAACTGCTTGTTCTCGGCGGTACCCATCACGTCGGCCGCGCCGTCGTGGAGACCGCACTGCAGCGCGGCGACGAGGTGAGCACCCTCAACCGCGGCCTCAGCCGCGACCCCGCACCCGGTGTGCGGGCGCTGCTGGCCGACCGCACCGACCCCGAGGCCGTACGGCTGGCGCTGGGCCACGGGGAGTGGGACGCGGTCATCGACACCTGGGCCTGGGCGCCGCGGGTGGTGCGCGACACCGCCCGCCTGCTGGCCGGCCGGACAGGTCATTACGGCTACGTCTCCAGCCGCGGCGTGCACCGCTGGCCCTGGCCCGCGTACGCCGACGAGCACGCACCCCTGGTCGACGGCGACCCCGCCGGCACCGGCGATGCCGACTACGCCGCCGCCAAGCGCGGCGGCGAACTCGCCGTCCTGGAATCCTTCCCCGAGGCGGCGCTGCTGGCCAGAGCCGGGATGATCCTCGGCCCGTACGAGGACGTCGGCCGCATCCCGTGGTGGCTGCGCCGTCTGGAGAAAGGCGGGCGCGTCCTGGTTCCCGCTCCGGCCCAGACGGCGCTGCAGTACCTGGACGTCCGGGATCTGGCCACCTGGATGCTTCAGGCCGCCGAACGCGGCCTGGCGGGCGCCTTCACCATGACCGGCCCGCCCGGCGCGATCACCGTCGGCGACCTGCTCACCACGGCGCTGCAGGTCACCGGCTTCGACACCGAACTGGTGTGGGCGCCGCCGGAACTGCTCGGCCGGTATGGGCTACCGCTCGGCATGGAGCTCGGGCTCCGCATGCCGGGCGGCAGCGCGCCGAGCGGCATGCACGACGCCGACGTCAGCGCAGCCCTGGCCGAAGGCCTCACCACCCGCCCGCTGCGCGACACCCTCGCCGACACCTGGGCCTGGCTGCAGGTCGAAGGCGACCCGGTCCCCCGCGCCGACGCGCCCTCCCCCGACACCTGGCTCGACGCCGCCGCCGAGCAGCGGCTGCTCGAGCACCTCTCACGTTAAGGAAGACACGACCTTCATGCGCGCCATCATCATCGGAGCCGGCATCGCCGGCCTGGCCGCCGCCCTGCGCCTGCACCAGATCGGCTGGGACACCCTTATCGTCGAACGCGCCCCGACGCGGCGCGGCGGCGGCTACGCCGTCACCTTCGGCGGCATCGGCTACGACGCCGCCGAACGCATGGGCATCCTGCCCGACCTTCTCAACAAGGGCTTCATCACCGTTGAACTCGTCTACCACAAACCGAACGGCGAACGCCGCTTCGCCCTCGACCGCGCCACCATCCTCGCCACCACCGGCCCCCGCTCGATCACCATCCTGCGCGGCGACCTCGAAGCCGTCTTGTACGAGAAGGTCGAGGGCCACGCCGAAATCCGCTTCGGCACCACCCTGACCGCCGTCGACCAGGACAGCCGCGCCGTACGGGTGACCCTGACCGACGGCAGTATCGAGGAGGGTGATCTGCTGATCGGCGCCGACGGCCTGCACTCGGCCACCCGCGCGCTGCTGTTCGGCCCGGAAGAGGACTTCCTGCTCGACCTGGAACACAAGGTCGCCGTCTACATGCTCGACAAACGCCCCGCCACCATCGCCACCGGAGCTACCGGTACCCTGTCCTCGCGCGGCCGCACCGCCGCCTTCATCAGCGTCCCCGACGGCCGCAACGTCGCCTTCTTCGGCTACCGCACCAGCCACGCCCGCCCCGGCGAGGACGCTGCCACCGAACTGCAACGCGTCTACGGCGACCTCGGCTGGGTCATCCCCGAAGCCCTGGCCGGACTCAAACGGGCCGATTCGGTCTACTTCGACACCATCAGCCAGGTCGTCGCACCGTCCTGGAGCAAAGGCCGGGTGGTCCTGCTGGGCGACGCCGCCTGGTGCGTCACCCTGTTCGCCGGATACGGCTCCGCGCTGGCCGTCGGCGGCGCCGACCGCCTCGGCACCGAACTGGCCGCCCACCCCGGCGACGTGCCCGCCGCGCTGGCCGCGTGGGAGGCGGCCATCCGGCCCGAAGCCGAACGCAAGCAGAAACTCGGCCGCCGCGTCAAAGGCGTCTACGCCCCCACCAGCCCGCTGCTGCTGTGGCTGACCCAGCTGCCACTACGCCTGACCACGCTCCCGCCGGTGCGCCGCTACATCACCCGCCGCTTCATCAAAGGCTGAGCCGCCTGGCGGCCTGGCTGAGTGGGCAGCCAGGTGTTGCATTTCCAGGCGACTGTTGGAACGCACCCCAGGTTAGGACGCGCACGTCGGTAGATCGACTGGTGTGGGTCGGCCGGGGAGCACGGTTCACCCGCAGGTGGTGCCCGGGGGGCAGATGTCGGGCGGGCAGCAGGCCCGCAGGCTGGTCTGCAGATCGCTCAGCGTCTGGCCGATCCGGGTGGGGTCGGCGCGGTAGTAGACCGTCTTCCACTCCCGCCGGGCACTCAGCACCCCGCCGTCGCGCAACGTCGCCAGATGGGTGGAGGCGACAGACCAGGCCACCGGCTCCTGGAGGCGCTACTACGACAGCCTCACCCTGTTCTCGCCCGCCCGCTACAGCTCCCTGCCCGGCCTGGCCTTCGGCGGCGATCCCGACCGCTACCCGCACCGCGACGAGGTCGTGGACTACCTGACCCGCTACGCCCGCGATCTCGGCCGCGGGGGCGCCGAGATCCGCACCGGCGCCCGCGCCACCGCCGTCGAAGCCGACGCCCACGCCGATACTCACCGCGGCGCCCGGGGCAGGGGTGGCTTCGCCGTCCACCTCGCCGACGGCAGCACACTGAACGCACCCACCGTGATCGCCGCCAGCGGCTCCTTCAACCGCCCTCACCTGCCCGTCCTGCCGGGCCGCGACGGCTTCACCGGCCAGGTCCTGCACGCCGCCGCCTACACCGACCCCCCGCCGTACGCGGGCCGGCGCGTCGTCGTGGTCGGCGCCGGCAACTCGGCCGTGCAGATCGCCTGTGAACTCGCCAAGACCAACACGGTGACCTTGGCCACCCGCACGCCGATCCGCTTCGTCGACCAACGCCCCCTGGGCAAGGACCTGCACTTCTGGTTCACCGTCACCGGCTTCGACCGCCTGCCCGCCCGCCTGGTCACCACCCCGCCCACCGTCTCCGTCCTGGGCGAGGGCACCTACCGCCAGGCACTACGCGAGGGCCGCCTGGAGCGGCGCCCGATGTTCACCCGCCTCGACGAAGACGACGTGGTGTGGGCCGACGGCAGCGCGAACCCGTCGACGCGATATTGCTGACCACCGGATACCGGCCCAACCTCGACTACCTGAACGAGCTCGGCGCCTTAGATGAGCGCGGCCACCCGCGCCATGACCGGGGTCTGTCCACCACCCATCCCGGGCTGGGCTTTCTCGGCCTGGAATGGCAGCGCACCCCCGCCTCCAACACCCTGCGCGGAGTGGGCCGCGACGCCCACCACCTCACCCGCAAACTCACCGCCCACCTCAACACCCACCGTTCCTGGGCGGGTGTACGACGAAGGGCGTCTCCCCAGCTCTTCGCCACCGAGAACGCCCTACCATGCCCGGCGACACCAGCCGCGATATTCCTCCCTCTCGCAGCAGAGATGCCGGAGAAACGATCGAAGGGGCAATCGAATCGGGTTCGGATCGTACTATCACCTTGAATGACGTTCGGTTGCTCTAGTTAGACAGTCATCTAATTGATGGTGCGCAGGTGGGAGCGGTACCTCACTCTCAAGTTCGGTAACCCCAGACACTGGTTGTCTGGAGCCTTTGCAGATGTCAGTACGGCACGCGAGTTGTCAGTGGACTTGGCAGTGGGCCATCGGGGATGGCAGCAGACGCGTGTACGACAGGAGGTTCGGCGGTTGCGTCCACGGAGGTGGTGTACGAGTTTCCCTAGGTAGCAGGCGTGGCGCCGTGAAATGAGGACGGCCATCGCGTGATCCTTCGAGTGCGAA
>NZ_JBIAQI010000067.1:0-17627 GCF_042888905.1 Streptosporangium sp. NPDC002721 | reverse complement strand
ACCCGACGCCGGAGTCGCGGCGTCCCCGGCCAGCGCCGACAACCCCCGCACCACCTCCGCGCGATCCCCGCCCACCACCACCGCACGATGGTCGAAGGCGGACCTGCCGGTGGCCAGCGAGTACGCGACGTCCAGCGTCCGGAGGTCGTCGCGTTCCTCCAGGAAGGCGGCAAGGCGGGAAGCCTGCGCCCGCAGGGCCTCCTCGCCGCGAGCCGACAGCACGACCGGCAGCGGCCTTCCCCCGGCGGGCTCCGTCACCGGGACGGGCAGGCCGCCGCCCGCCTCGACCTCGGCGCCGGTGTCGGCGGGGGCCTGCTCGATGATGACGTGGGCGTTGGTGCCGCTGATGCCGAACCCGGAGACCCCCGCGCGGCGCGGGTGGCCGTTCTCGCGCCACTCGACCGGCTCGGTCAGCAGCGACACCGCGCCCGCCGACCAGTCGACGTGCGGGGTGGGCTCGTCGACGTGCAGGGTCCTGGGCAGCAGGCCGCGCTGCAGGGCCATCACGACCTTGATGACGCTCGCGACCCCGGCGGCGGCCTGGGTGTGGCCGATGTTCGACTTCACCGACCCCAGCCACAGGGGACGGTCGGCCGGGCGGTCCTGGCCGTAGGTGGCGAGCAGGGCCTGGGCCTCGATCGGGTCGCCGAGCATGGTGCCGGTGCCGTGCGCCTCGACGGCGTCCACGTCGGCGGGCACCAGCTCGGAGTTGGCCAGCGCCTGGCGGATGACGCGCTGCTGGGAGGGGCCGTTCGGGGCCGACAGGCCGTTGCTCGCGCCGTCCTGGTTGACCGCGCTGCCCCGTACCACCGCCAGCACCGGGTGGCCGTTGCGGCGCGCGTCCGACAGCCGCTCCAGCAGCAGCAGGCCGATCCCCTCGGAGAAGGCGGTGCCGTCGGCGGCGGCGGCGAAGGCCTTGACCCGGCCGTCCTGGGCGAGGCCGCGCTGGCGGCTGAACTCCACGAAGATCTCGGGGGTGAAGATGACGGTGACGCCGCCGGTGATGGCCATGGAGCACTCGCCGCGCCGGAGCGACTCGCACGCCATGTGCAGGGTCACCAGCGAGGACGAGCAGGCGGTGTCGGCGGTCACCGCCGGTCCTTCGAGGCCGAGGGTGTAGGAGATCCGGCCGGACATGACGGCGGTGGAGGTGCCCGTCAGCAGGTGGCCCTCGACGCCCGCGGGGAAGGCGCCCTGGCCGACGCCGTACCCGCTGGAGGCGGCGCCGACGAACACGCCCGTCCGGCTGCCCTTCACCGTGGCGGGGTCGATGCCGGCCCGCTCCAGCAGCTCCCACGAGGTCTCCAGCAGCAGCCTCTGCTGCGGGTCGGAGGCGAGCGCCTCGCGCGGGCTCATCCCGAAGAAGCCCGCGTCGAAACCGCCGGCGTCGGCGACGAAGCCGCCCTCGCGGGCGTAGGTGGTGCCGGGGACGTCCGGGTCGGGGTGGTAGAGCCGGTCCAGGTCCCAGCCCCGGTCGCCGGGGAAGCCGGACATGGCGTCCTCGCCGTCCGCGACGAGCCGCCAGAGATCCTCGGGGCTGTTCACCCCGCCGGGAAGGCGGCAGCTCATCGCCACGACCGCGATCGGCTCGCGGTCCCTGGCCTCCGCCTCGCGCAGGCGGCGCCGGGCGTGCTGCAGGTCCGCGGTGGCACGCTTGAGGTAGTCACGCAGCTTGTCGTCATTCGCCATCGGACGTCAACCAGCCTCGGGGCAGTAGGGATTCGTCATGGTGTGCGCCATCAGGAGGTGCCGAGTTCCCCGTCGAGGACCGCGAAGAGCTCGTCGTCGGTGACCGACCCGAAGTCCCGCTCGGGTACGGAGCCGGCCTCCTCCGGGCCGCCGTGCGTGTCGTCCCACTTGCGGAGCAGCGCCCGCAGCCGGGCCGTGATCTTCACGGGGTCCCCGCCGCCCGACGCGTACAGCAGGGTCTCCAGCCGGTCGACCTCCGCGAGCACGGACGCCGAGGGGTCGGCGGCGGGCGGGGCGATCTCGTCCCTGATGTGCTCGGCGAGCACGCTCGGGGTGGGGTGGTCGAAGACCAGGGTGGTCGGCAGGCGCAGCCCGGTCGCGGCGCCGAGCCGGTTGCGCAGCTCGACGGCGGTGAGCGAGTCGAAGCCGAGCTCCTTGAACGCCCGCTCGGGTTCCACCGAGTCCGCGCTCGCGTGCCCGAGCACCCCGGCGGCCTCGGCACAGACGATCTTGACGAGCGCGGCCACCTGCTCCTCCGCCGACAGGCCCGCCAGGCGCTGTTCGAGCCCGGACGCGGTGGGGGCGACGCCTCCCGCGGCCCTGACGACCCGGCGGGCGGGGGTACGGACGAGGCCGCGCAGCAGCGCCGACCGCATGCCGTTCGCGCCGCGCAGCGCGGCGAGGTCGAGGTGGATCGGCACGAGCAGGGCCTCGTCGATCGAGGCCGCGGCGTCGAAGAGCGCGAGCCCCTCCTCCGACGACAGGCCGACCAGCCCGGAGCGGGCCATCCGCTCCACGTCGGCGTCGGCGAGGTGGCCGGTCATGCCGCTGCGCTGGTTCCAGAAGCCCCAGGCGAGCGAGGCCCCGGCCAGGCCGTGAGCCCTGCGGTGCGCGGCCAGCGCGTCGAGGAACGCGTTGGCCGCGGCGTAGCTGCCCTGGCCCGCCCCGTCCAGCACCGCCGCGGCCGAGGAGTACATGACGAACGCGGACAGGTCGAGGTCGCGGGTGAGCTCGTGCAGGTTCCAGGCCGCGTCCACCTTGGGCCGCAGCACCGCGTCCACCCGCTCCGGGGTGAGGGACTGCACCAGCCCGTCGTCGAGGACTCCGGCGGTGTGCACCACCCCGGTCAGCGGACGACCGGCCGGGATCTCCGCCAGCAGCCCGGCCAGCGCCGCCCGGTCGGCCACGTCACACGCCGCCACCGTCACCTCGGCACCGAGCGCGGCCAGCTCGGCCTCCAGCTCCGCCACCCCCTCGGCCTCCCGGCCCCGGCGGCTGGTCAGCAGCAGATGACGCACCCCGTGCGCCCCGGCCAGATGACGGGCCACCAAACCACCCAGCGTCCCGGTGCCACCGGTCACCAGCACCGTGCCGGACGCTCCGAACACCTGCGGCATCGTCAACACGATCTTGCCCACGTGCTTTGCCTGCGACAGGAACCGGAACGCCTCCGGCGCCCGCCGCACGTCCCACGACCGCACCGGCAACGGCCGCACCACCCCCCGGCCGAACAGGTCGAGCATCTCCTCCAGCATCCGGCGGATGTGGTCGGGGCCGGAGTCGATCAGGTCGAAGGCCGCGTACCCGACCCCCGGGTACGCCTCGCCGATCGCGGCGGCGTCGCGGATGTCGGTCTTGCCCATCTCGACGAACCGGCCGCCCCGGGGCAGCAGGCGCAGGGAGGCGTCCACAAACTCGCGGGCCAGCGAGTTGAGCACCACGTCCACGCCCCGGCCCTGTGTGCCCTCCAGGAAGTACCTCTCGAAGTCCAGGTCGCGGGAGGAGGAGATGTGCTCGTCGTCCAGTCCCAGCGACCGCAGCACCTCCCACTTGGCCGGGCTCGCTGTCGCGAACACCTCCGCGCCGAGATGCCTGGCCAGCTGTATCGCGGCCATGCCCACCCCGCCCGCACCGGCGTGCACCAGCACCGACTCGCCGGGCTGGAGTCGGGCCACGTGCCTCAGGCCGTGGTAGGCGGTGAGGAACACGCCTGGCACGGACGCGGCCTGCTCGAAGGTCCAGCCGTCGGGGATCGGCGCGAGCAGCCGCCGGTCGGTCACCCCGACCGGGCCGAACGCCCCGTCCAGCAGGCCGAACACCCGGTCACCCGGCGCCAGGTCATCCACTCCGGGCCCGACCTCCAGCACCACGCCGGAGCCCTCGCCTCCCATCGGCACGTCGCGCTCGGGCACCATGCCGAGCGCCACGACGACGTCGCGGAAGTTCATCCCGGCGGCGCGGACGGAGATCCGCACCTCGCCGGCCTCCAGCGCCCTGCCGGAGGCGGGGTGCGGGACCAGCGCCAGGTCCGCCAGGCTGCCCTTCACCGGCGCGTCCAGCCGCCACTCGGCCACCCCCGCCGGAGGCACCAGCCCGCCGCCGGACGCGGCCCGCGCCAGGCGCGGCGCCCACACCTTCCCTTCCCGTACGGCCACCTGCGGCTCGTCCGCGGTCGTCGCGGCGAGCAGCTCACCGCCCACGACGGGACCCTCGTCGAGGTCGGCCAGCAGGAGGCGGCCGGGGTTCTCCGCCTGGGCGGCGCGCAGCAGGCCGAGGGCCGCGGCGCCCGCCAGGTCGGTGACGTCGCCGCCGTGCGCGGCGGCCGCGCCCCGGGTCACCACGACGAGCCGCGCCGACCCGAACCGCTCCTCGGCCAGCCACTCCCGCACCACCGCGAGCGCCCGATGCGTCGCCGCCCGCACCCCGGACACCACGCCCTCATCCTCAAGCGGGACGAAGGGGACGAACACCAGGTCGGGAACCACGGCCGACCCCGCCAGCGCCGCCAGGTCCTCGAACCCCTCGGCCACCGCACCGGCCGCGCGCAGGGCGTCGGCGAGCCCGATCCCGTCGGCGCCCAGCACCGCGCACCGGTGCCCGGCGGGGAACCCGGCGGTCGGCAGCGTCGTCCAGTCCACGCGGTACAGCGAGTCGCGGCGGGTGTCGGCCGCCGTGGGCAGCCGGTTCGCCGGGAGGGGGCGCGACAGCAGGGACTCCACGGAGGCCACCGGGCTTCCCGAGACGTCCGCCAGCCGGAGCGAGACCGTGTCGGCACCGGTGGGCGACAGGTGCACCCGCAGCGCGGCGGCGCCCTCGGCGTGCAGGGAGACCCCGGACCAGGCGAACGGCAGGCTCACCTCGCCGGATCCGGTGTCCAGCAGCGACTCGGCGTGCAGGGCCGCGTCCAGCAGCGCCGGGTGCAGGCCGAACCCCCCGGCCTCCCTGCGCGCGTCCTCGGGCAGGGCGACCTCGGCGAAGATCTCGTCGCCGCGCCGCCACGCCGCCCGCAACCCCTGGAACACCGGGCCGTACTCGTAGCCCCGGCCCGCCAGCTTCTCGTACAGGCCGTCCAGGTCGACCGCTGTCGTACCGGCGGGGGGCCACGCGGCCAGGTCGAAGGGCTCCGCGGGGAGCTCGGCGACGAGGAAGCCGGTCGCGTGCCGGGTCCAGGGCTCGTCCGTCCCGTCCCCGAGGTCCCCGGAGCTCCCGGTGTCCCCGGCGTCCGCCGTGTTCTCGGCGCGGGAGTGGACGGCGACCGCGCGGCGGCCCGTCTCGTCCGGAGCACCCACCGACACCTGCACCTGCACACCGCCGCCACCGCTCAGCACCAGCGGCGCCTCCAGCGTCAGCTCCTCCACGACCCCGCACCCCACCTGGTCACCGGCGCGCACCGCCAGCTCCACGAACGCCGTACCCGGCAGCAGCACGGTGCCCGCCACGGCGTGGTCGGCCAGCCACGGGTGCGAGCGCGTCGACAGCCGCCCGGTCAGCAGGACCGCGCCGGTGCCCGCCAGCGTCACCGCCGCGCCGAGCAGCGGGTGGCCGGCCGCGGCCAGGCCGGTGGAGGCCAGGTCGACCGCGTCGGTGGCCTCCAGCCAGTACCGCTCGCGCTGGAAGGCGTACGTGGGAAGTTTCACCGGCCGGGGAGCGTGGGGGGCGAACAGCGTCCCCCAGTCCACCGGCGCCCCGTGCGCGTACGCCTCGGCCATCGAGGTGACGAACCGGTTCATCCCGCCGTCGTCGCGCCGCAGGGAGCCGACGGCGACCGCGGTGCCGCCCGCGAGCTCCACGGTCTCCTGGATCCCCACGGTGAGCACCGGGTGCGGGCCGATCTCGACCAGCAGCCCGTACCCGTCCCGCACCAGCGCGCGGGTGGCCTCGTCGAAGCGCACCTGCTGCCTCAGGTTGGTGTACCAGTAACCGGCGTCCAGCCCCGCGGTGTCGATCGGCTCGCCGGTCACCGTGGAGTAGAAGGGCACCTCGACCGGCCGGGGCGCGAGGCCCTCCAGGTCGGCCAGGATGCGCTCCCTGAGCGGCTCCACGTACGCCGAGTGCGACGGGTAGTCGACGGGGATCTTCCTGGCGCGGACGCCGTCGGCCTCCAGTTGCTCCAGCAGCTCGTCCAGGGCCTCCGTCTCGCCGGAGAGCACCACGGAACCGGGGCCGTTCACCACGGCCACCGCGATCCGGTCCCCCCAGGGGGCGAGCCGTTCCCGCATCCGGTCGGCCGGGAGCGCGACCGCCATCATCTCGCCCTGGCCGGACAGCTCCTCGCCGATGGCGAGGCTGCGGAGCGCGACCACCCGGGCGCCGTCCTCCAGCGACAGGGCGCCCGCCACGCAGGCGGCGGCGACCTCGCCCTGCGAGTGGCCGACGACGGCGTCGGGCTCGACCCCGTACGAGCGCCACAGCTCCGCCACCGAGACCATGACGGCCCACAGCGCGGGCTGGACCACGTCCACCCGTCCCAGCGGCGGCGCGCCGGGCTCGCCGCGCAGCACCTCCACGAGCTTCCAGTCGACGAAGGTCGCCAGCGCGTCGGCGCACTCGGCCATCCGGGCGGCGAACACCGGGGAGGAGTCCATCAGCTCGACGGCCATGCCCGCCCACGCCGCCCCCTGGCCGGGGAAGACGAACACCACCCTCGGGTCGGGGGTCGCGACGCCGCGTACGACGTTCGGCGCGGCCTCGTCCCCGGCGACGGCGCGCACACCCGCCAGCAGCTCGTCGCGATCGGCGCCGACCACCACGGCGCGGTGCGGGAAGGCCGTGCGGGAGGCGACGGCGGCGTGGCCGACGTCGACCGGCGACAGCCCGGGGTCCGCGTCCACATGGGCCGCGAGACGTTCGGCCTGGGCCCGCAGCGCCCCCTCGCCCTTGCCGGAGATCACCCAGGGCACCACCGGCGCGGGGCCCGGGCCCCCGCCGAAGGCGCCGAGAACGCCGTCCGTGTCGCCGGCGGCCTCCGGCGCGGGCGGCGGCGGGGCCTCCTCCAGGATGACGTGCGCGTTGGTGCCGCTGACGCCGAAGGAGGAGACACCGGCCCTGCGCGGGGCGCCGCCGGCCTCCCAGGGCTCGGCGGCGGTGAGCAGCTCGACGTCGCCGGCCGACCAGTCGACGTGCGGCGAGGGCGCGTCCACGTGCAGGGTGCGGGGCAGCACGCCGTGCCGCATCGCCAGCACCATCTTGATCACACCGGCGACGCCCGCGGCGCCCTGGGTGTGGCCGATGTTCGACTTGATCGAGCCCAGCCGCAGCGGCCTGCCCTCGGGACGTTCCCGCCCGTACGTGGCCAGCAGCGCCTGGGCCTCGATCGGGTCGCCCAGGCCGGTGCCGGTGCCGTGCGCCTCGACCGCGTCGACCTGGGCGGCGGACAGGCGCGCGTTGGCGAGCGCCTGGCGGATGACCCGCTGCTGCGCGGGGCCGTTCGGCGCGGTCAGCCCGCTGCTCGCGCCGTCCTGGTTGATCGCCGAGCCGCGGATGACGGCCAGCACGGGGTGTCCCGCGCGCCGGGCGTCGGAGAGGCGTTCCAGCAGGAGCATGCCCGCGCCCTCGCCCCAGCCGGTGCCGTCGGCGGCGGCGGCGAAGGCCTTGCACCGGCCGTCCGCCGACAGGCCGCGCTGGCGGCTGAACTCGACGAAGGTGTTCGGGGTGGACATCACCGTCACGCCCCCGGCCAGGACCATCGCGCACTCGCCCTGGCGCAGCGCCTGGACCCCCAGGTGCAGCGCGACCAGGGACGAGGAGCACGCGGTGTCCACCGAGACCGCCGGGCCCTCCAGGCCCAGGACGTAGGCGACCCGCCCGGAGGCGACGCTGCCGTCGCTGCCGTTGCCGATGTAGCCGCCGAGGTCGTCGGGGACGACCCGGGCCCGGGAGCCGTAGTCGTGGTAGATGACGCCGGTGTAGACGCCGACGGCGGTGCCCCGCGCGGAGGCCGGGTCGATGCCGGCGTCCTCGAAGGCCTCCCAGGCGGTCTCCAGCAGCAGCCGCTGCTGCGGGTCCATCGCCACGGCCTCGCGGGGGCTGATCCCGAAGAAGGCCGGGTCGAAGCGCGCGGCGTCGTGGAGGAAGCCGCCGGAGCGCGTGTAGCTCTTGCCCGGACGGTCGGGGTCGGGGTCGTAGAGGCCGTCGACGTCCCAGCCGCGGTCCTCGGGGAAGGACGAGACGGCGTCGCCGCCCTCGGCCAGCAGCCGCCACAGCGCCTCGGGGGTGTCGGCGCCGCCGGGGAACCGGCAGCTCATCCCGACGACGGCGATGGGCTCGGTCTCCCTGCGCTCGGCGTCCTTCAGCTTCTGACGGACCTCCCGCAGGTCGGCGGTCGCCCGCCGGAGATAGTCGAGAAGTTTGCCTTCGTTCTCCACCACGTCACCCCTGTCAGACCGTTCGGGGGCCTCGTCCGGTCGCGTCGCGCACCGTGGACCGAGGCGATATGGGCACGGGCGCCCCTGTCGCGGGGCGGCCCGTGTTCGGCATGCCGGTGAACCGGCGTCGCGCGGGAAGGGAGGTTCAGCCGGCCGTGACAGGCGCCGCAGGCGCTGCGGGCGCGGCCGGGGCGCCGGTCTCCGCCCGGTGGCGGGCGACCAGCTCCTCCAGGTCGTTCACGAGGTCGTGCGGCGTCGGGGTGGCCTCGGCCACGCGCCTGATCCGGGCGGCGTTCTCCCGGAACGACGGCTCGTCGAGCAGCCGCCGGAGGTTCTCCCTGAGCGTCCGCGTCGAAAGGTCCTCCGACTGGATGACCAGGCCCGCGCCCTGCTCGGCCACCTGCCGGGCCATGCCGCCCTCGTCGTAGAGCCGCGCGGGGACGACGAGCTGCGGCACGCCGTGCGCCATCGAGGTGCCGAACGTCCCGGTGCCGCCGTGGTGGACGATCGCCGCGCAGCTGGGCAGCAGCGAGTTGAGCGGGACGTAGTCGACGATCCTCACGTTGTCGGGCACCTTCAGGTCCGGGTCGAGCTGGTCGGCGTTCAGGGTCGCGACCACCTCGACGTCGAGGTCGGCGACGGCCTCGAACAGGTCGGCGGCCCCGATGCTGCCGTTGCCGCCCCACATGTCGCGGCCGGACACCCCGAGGGTGAAGCAGACCCTGGGCCGCTCGGGGGCCGTCCGCAGCCAGTCGGGGACGACGGCCGGGCCGTTGTAGGGGACGTAGCGGACGGGCAGGTAGTCGTGCTCGACGGGGAAGCGCGTCCAGACCGGCATCGAGTCGACGGTGGCCTGGCCCAGGATGACGTCCTCGTCGAACGCGCAGTCGTATTTGGCCAGCTTGGCGGTGACCCAGCCGGCCACCGGGTCCTCGTCGCGGGCCTCGGGCCGCTCCGCCCTCATCCGCAGGAACAGCGAGCGCATCCGCCCCCAGTGGTCCCTGCCGAAGGTCGAGCGGACCTGCGCGGCGCCGCAGGCGCGGGCCGCGACCGGCCCCGGGAAGGTGATCGAGTCCCAGACCACCAGGTCGGGCCGCCACTCCCGGCAGAAGGCGACCATGTCGTCGTACATGGACTCGTCGGTGATGAGGTCCAGCGCCAGGTGGGAGGCGAAGGCGGCCGTGCAGTCGCGCACGTACTCGTAGGTGAGGACCTCGGGCCGTTCCTCGGCGATGTCGTAGCCGGAGCCGAAGATCTGCTGGTCGGCGGGGATGCTCGCCAGCTTCTCCGCGATGTTGGACGGCTCCCCCACCGGCACCGCGGTCAGGCCGGTCCTGGTCACGTCGTCGACGATGTCCGGCTGGACGGCGACGACGACCTCGTGGCCCGCGGCCTTCATCGCCCACGCGATCGGCACCGCGAGGAAGAGATGGGCGGCAGCGGCGTGCATGGTGAACAGGACACGCATGAAGACTTCCTCCGAATGATCAAGCCGCACGATCTATCAGATGCCTGCCGCGGGGCCGGCGGATTCGCCCTCGTACCTCGCGGCGGCGGTTCACGGTCCCGGGAACGGCCGGACAAGCAGGTCCGGCCCTCACGGCCGAAAAGCAGGTCCGCCCGTCACGGCCGGAGAAGCAGGTCCGGCCGTTTCCGTCCACCGTTTTCCACGCTGAATCAATGAGCACGCTACCTACGCCCCCAGGGGGAAACCGACCCCTAGCGCACCCCTCAGCCTCCCCTGTGGGAAGGCCGGGACCCGGCCCGGTGGCGGCGTCGCCCCCCGGGACGGCACGGCCAGGTCAGGGCATGTGGGAACGCGCCAGAACGCGCCGGGGCGCCCCCTCTGGGAGGCGCCCCGGCGCGGGAGGGGTCGACCCCCCTACGAGTCCTACGAGTCGGCGGGACGGGCGGCCGCGGCGGGACGCGAGCGCGTGGCGACCCAGGCGGGCGACAGGGCTCCCATGAGCGCCGACAGCCCCGCGGAGCAGACCACGATGACGTAGAGCCACACCGGCCCCGAGGGCAGCGGGGAGCCGCTGACCGCGATGGTGAAGGGCAGCAGGACGGGCACGAAGAGCACCGTGCCGAGCACGACGCCGATGACGGCGACCAGGACGCCCTCGATGCCCATCATCCGCAGGATCTGCCCCCGGCTGGAGCCGACCAGCCGCTGCAGCCCGAACTCCCTGCGCCGCCGCGCCGCGCCTGCCGCCTGGGTGCTGATCACCGAGATCACCACGAAGGCGAGCGAGGTCCCGGTGAACAGGCAGTCGACCCACCCGCGCGTCCGCTGCCGCTCGACGCCCACCGAGGACAGCACGCCGGCGTCGGTCACCCGCAGCCCCGGTACGGCCCTGACCGACCCGGCGAGCGCGGCGGTCACCCGGGGGACGTCGGCGGCCGAGGCGGCGCGCACGAGGATCTGGGGTGGCAGGCCCGCCGTGGTGTGCGCCGCCAGCAGCCGCGCGGGCATCAGGATCGTCTCGGCGCCCGCCCTCGCCGCGAGCAGCGCGACCACCCTGAGGCCGACCAGGCGCCCGTCGCCCAGGCGCATCCCGACCGTGTCGCCGAGGCCCAGGCCGAGCTGCCCGGCGTGCCCCTCGGCCAGCGCGACGGTGTGGCCGCGCAGCCCGGCGAGTGTGCCGGCGGTGAGCCTGAACGCCGTGACGACCCCGGCGGCCTCCGCTGTCACCCCCTGGACCGGCCAGCCGTCCTCGCTCTGCCAGGCGTCGTAGGGGCTCTCCAGGAACGCGGTGCCGGTGACGAACTCCGAGGCCGCCGCGACGCCCGGCGTCGACCGGACCCGGTCGAGCAGCCCGGCGGCCAGCCCTCCGTCCTCCGCGGTGAGCACGGCGTCGGCGCGCAGGCTTTTGAGGTACGCGCGCTCGGCCGCGTCGGCGGGGGTCGTCTGCAGGTAGACGTTGGACAGGGCGATCCCGGTGATGAGCATGATGGGCGTGGTCGCGGCGGCCACCCGGACGGTCCGCGCCCTGGCGTTGAGGATCGCGAGGTGCCCCGTCTGGCCGAAGACCGCGCGCACGGGGTGGCGGAGCATCTCGGTCATCACGCTCGTTATGCGGGGGGCGGCCAGGGTGAGTCCCACGGCCAGGGTGAACACGGCGAGGAAGACGGCGCTCACCACGGGCGGGCGGGGCGTCACCGCCGCCGAGACGGCGAGCGCGGCACCCCCGCCGAGACAGAGCAGGGCGACCGCCGACCGTACCGGCCCGAGCGGGCTGCCCCGCAGCACGGCGTCCGCGGGCCTGTCGACGGCCGGGACGAGCGACGCCCGCCTGGCCGGGAGGAACGCCGCGGCCGCGGCGGCGAGCAGGCACGTGACGGCGGCGGCCAGGACGGGGATCCAGCCCTGCTGGAACGGCATCACCCCGGGGACCACCCCGTCGTCGACCAGCCGCAGGAACAGCCGGTGGCCGAGATAGGGGCCGAGCAGGCAGCCCGGGACGACGGCGACCGCCGAGATCGTCATCACCTCGCCGAACACCATGCGGCGGATCAGCGCCGGGGGCGTGCCCATCGCCTTCAGCAGCGCCATCTCCCGCCTGCGGTGCCCGACCGACATGCCCAGGGTGCCCGCCACGACGAGCACGGTGACCATGAGCGTCACCCCGGCGGTCACCCCGGAGATGACGACGAGGTTCTCGCCGCCCTCCCTTCCGCTCGGGAACTCGGCGATCCCGCGGTCGTCCCCGGTCAGGACCACCGCGGCCTGGCCGCGCAGCGCGGCCTGGACGCGCGGCCGGAGCGTTCCGGCGCCGGTGCCCGGCTCGGGCAGGACGGCGGCGGCGTCGACCGTGCCCAGGTGGCCCGCGAGCCGCCGCGCGTCGGACGCGGAGAAGAACATCGCGGCCCCGGCGATCGCGCGGCCGCCCGCGGGCGCGGCGACGCCGGTCACCCGGTAGGTCTCCGCGACGCCGCCGACCGCGACCTCGACGCGGTCGCCCGGTCCCGCGCCAGAGCGCCCCGCCAGCACGGCGTCGAGCACCACGTCACCGGGCCCGGCCGGCGCCGTGCCCGCCCTCAGCTCGTACGGGGCGAGCGCGGCGGAGCTCCAGTCGTGCCCGGTGCCGGCGGGCCGCTCCCCCCGCAGGACGGTGGCGGGGAACGACAGGTCGCCGACGACCGCGGCCACCCCGGGAACGGCCCGCACCCTGTCGAGCAGCCCGCTGTCGAGCCGTACGCGCTCGGTCAGGCGCGTCCAGTCGGTGTCGTCGTCGAGGGGGTCGGCCTTGGGCAGCGCGTAGGAGGGGTCGCCGGCTATCACGATCGGGGCCCCGGCCAGGCGCTGGGGCGGCACCACCCCGCGGACACCGGTCTCCATCAGCGCCCCCGCGGCCGAGATGATCACGGCGCCGAGGAACATCGCGGTGAACAGCGCGGCGAAGGCATCCTTGCGGAAGGTCAGGGTGCGCAGGATGACGCGCCACATCAGCTCGGGTTCCCCCCGTCGGTGCCGGGCGGCCTGTCCCAGATGCCGAGGTGGGTCATCCGCTGGATCACCGCCCTGTCCACCGGGAGGTTCAGCTCGTCGACGACCCGTCCACCGGAGAGGAAGACGACGCGGTCGGCGTAGGAGGCGACGAGGGGGTCGTGGCTGGCCATCAGGACCGTCTGCCCGCTCTCGCGCACCGCCTCCTGGAGCAGGCCGAGGACCTCGTCGGTGGCGCGGGCGTCCAGTCCCCCGGTCGGCTCGTCGGCGAAGATCACCTCGCGGCGGGCGACCAGGGCGCGGGCGACGGCGACCCGCTGGCGCTGGCCGGCGGACAACTCGAAGGGCCGGTGGCGCATGTAGTCGACGAGCCCCACCCTGCGCATCACGTCGACGAGCAGCGAGGGGTCGGCCGTCCGGCCCGCGAGGGTGAGGGGCAGGGTGACGTTCTCCTCCACGTCCAGCGCGGGCAGCAGGTTGAACGTCTGGAAGATGAAACCGATCCGGTCGCGGCGCAGCCTGAGCAACGCCGCCTCGTCGAGCCCGTTCAGCTCCTCGCCACCCAGCAGGACCGTTCCCGAGGTGGGCCGGTCGAGGCCGGCCGCGCACTGCAGCAGCGTGCTCTTGCCCGAACCCGACGGCCCGATGATCGCGGTGAGGCTGCCGCGCGGGCAGCCGATCGTCACACCGCCCAGCGCGACGACGGCGCCCGTCCCGCTGCGGTAGGTCTTCCTTACCGAGTCAAGCCTGACGACCTCGTCGGCTCCCTTACCCTCCGTGTTCGTCCTTTCGGTGTCCATGAGGCGAAGCGTAATCATCGAGCGGTGGCCTGCATATCGGTCTGGGGGCCCATAACGCTCATCCTTGCGGTGGGTGGTCGTGAGGACGCTGTGGTCCCGGGGCAGGAGCCCCTCGCGCTGGGCGCGAGGGGCCCGTCCCCGGTCGAAAACTGTCACAGCTCGCTGTCGAGGATGTCGAAGAGCTCGTCCGCGGTCGCCGAGCCCAGCTCGGGCGCGCCCGCCCTCACCGTCTCCCCGCCGCGTGTCTCCAGCCATCTGGAGGTCAGCGCGCGCAGCCGGGCGGCGATCCTCTCGTGCTCCGCCGGGTCGGGCGCCACGGCCTCCATCGCGTGCTCCAGCCTGGCCAGTTCCGCCTCCAGCGTCGCGGCGGGCGGCTCGTCGGCGACCAGTTCCGTCCTGATGAGGTCGGCGACCGAGGCCAGGGTCGGGTGGTCGAAGATGAGGGTCGCGGGCAGCCGCACCCCGGTGGCGGCGCCGAGCCGGTTGCGCAGCTCCACCGCGGTCAGCGAGTCGAAGCCCAGCTCCTTGAACGGCCGGAGCGCGTCGACGGCGTCCCCGTCCTCGTGACCGAGGACGGCGGCGACGTGGGTGCGCACCAGGTCCAGCAGCAGGCGGTCGCGGCCGGTGGCCGACAACGACTCCAGCCGCTGTTGCAGCGACTGCTCGGCCGGGGCCGGGGCGGCCTCGCGGGCCACCCGCCTGGTCCTGGCCGCGACCAGGCCGCGCAGCATCGCCGGTGGCGCGTCGGCGCGCGAGCGCAGCGCCGCCAGGTCCAGCCGGACGGGCGCCAGGGCGGCCTCGCCGAGGACGAGTGACTCGTCGAGCAGCGCCAGCCCGGTCTCGGCCGTGAGCGGCAGCAGGCCGGAGCGCCGTACGCGCCGCAGGTCGGCCTCGCCCAGCTGGGCGGTCATGCCGCCGACCTCGGGCGCCCACATGCCCCAGGCCAGGGAGACCGCGGGCAGGCCCGCGGCCCTGCGGTGCTCGGCCAGCGCGTCCAGGAAGACGTTCGCGGCGGCGTAGTTGCCCTGCCCGGCGCCGTCCAGCGTCCCCGCCGAGGAGGAGAAGAGCACGAACGCCGACAGGTCGAGGTCGCGGGTGAGCTCGTGCAGGTGCCAGGCGGCGTCGGACTTCGGCCGCCAGACGGTGTCGACCTGTTCGGGCGTGAGGGACCCGACGACGCCGTCGGCCACGACCCCGGCCGTGTGGACGACCGCGGTGAGCGGTTGGCCGGCGGGCAGACCGGCGAGCAGCGCCGTGAGGGCGTCCTTGTCGGAGACGTCGCAGGCGGCGACGGTGACCTCGGCTCCCAGCCCGGCCAGCTCGTCGCGGAGCCCCTCGGCGCCCGGGGCCTCGATGCCCCGCCGCCCGGCCAGCAGGAGGCGGCGGGCGCCGTGGCGGGTGACGAGGTGCCGCGCGACGAGGGCGCCGAGCCCGCCGGTGCCGCCGGTGACGAGCACCGTGCTCTCGGGGTCGAGGGGGACGGGCACGGTGAGCACGAGCTTGCCGACGTGCCTGGCCTGCGCCATGAACCGGAACGCCTCGGGGGCGTGGCGCACGTCCCAGCCGCGGACCGGCGGCGGGGTGAGCACCCCGCGCTCGAACAGCCGGACCAGCTCGGCCAGGATCTCCGCGGTCCGGTCGGGGCCGGCGTCGGAGAGGTCGAAGGCCCGGTAGGAGACGCCGGGGTGTTCGGCGGCGACCTCCTCGGCGAGCCGCACGTCGGTCTTGCCCATCTCGGCGAACCGGCCGCCGCGCGGCAGCAGCTCCAGGGAGGCGTCCACGAACTCGCGGGCCAGCGAGTTGAGGACGACGTCCACGCCGCGCCCGCCGGTGGCCTCCAGGAAGCGGCCCCTGAAGTCCAGGTCCCGGGAGGAGGCGATGCGGTCGTCGGCGACGCCCAGGGCCCGCAGCGCGTCCCGCTTACCGTCGCTCACCGTGCCGAACACCTCGGCGCCCAGGTGGCGGGCGAGCTGCACGGCCGCCATGCCGACGCCGCCGGCCGCCGCGTGCACCAGCACCGACTCGCCCTCCCTGAGACCGGCGAGGTCGACGAGGCCGTAGTAGGCGGTGGCGAACACCGCGGGCACCGAGGCGGCCTCGGCGAAGGTCCAGCCCGCGGGGATCGGCACGACCATGCGCCGGTCGACCACCGCGTACGGGCCGAAGCCCGCGTCGACGAGGCCCATCACGCGGTCGCCGGGCGCGAGGCCGGTGACCCCGGGCCCGACCTCGACGACCACCCCGGCGGCGTCGGCGCCCAGGTCGGCCCTGCCGGGGTACATGCCAAGGGTGATCATGACGTCACGGAAGTTCAGGCCGCCGGCGCGGATCGCCACCCGCACCTGGCCGGGCTCCAGCGGGCGCTCGTCGGCGTCGCACGGGGCCAGCGTCAGGTTGTCCAGCGTGCCCTGCGTGGTCACCTCCAGGCGCCAGGCCCGCGCGCCGGCCGGGGGCTCCAGCATGCCCGCCGACCGCGCCCTGCTCAGGCGCGGCGCCACCGCCTGCCCGTCCCGCAGCGCCAGCTCGGGCTCCCCCGTCTCCGGTACGGCGGGCAGCGCGCGGTAGGAGTCGTCGGTACCGTCCACGTCGACCAGCAGGAATCGGCCGGGGTTCTCCGCCTGCGCCGCGCGGACGAGGCCCCACAGGGGTGCCTGCGCGAGGTCGGGCGGGCCGTCGCCGAACCCGCTCCTGACCGCGCCGCGGGTCACCACCGCGAGCCTGGTCCCGGCGAGGCGGTCGTCGGCGAGCCAGGCGCCGAGCAGGTCGAGGACGCGGAGCGTCGCGGCGCGCGCCGCCTCGGGCTCGGTCACCTCGGCCTTCTCGGACTCCGGCCGGTCCTCCCAGGTGGAGACCAGCACGGTCCCCGGCGTGGACGGCATGGCCCGCAGCGCGTCGAGGCCTCCGGCGAAGGTGACGTCGAGCCCGGCGGAGCGCAGCGCCCGGCCCAGCTCGCCGTCCTCGGCGCCGAGGACGGCCCACTCCCCGCCGCCCGCGACGGCGGGCACGGCCGTCCAGTCCACCCGGTACAGCGACTCGCGGGCCGTGTCGCGGGCGGCGCCGAGCCGGTCGGCGGAGACGGGGCGCATGGCCAGCGACCCGATGGTGACCACCGGGGCGCCGGTGGCGTCGGCCACCTGGAGCGAGGCGGTGCCGGAAGCGTCCCTGGAGACCCGTACCCGGACCGAGGAGGCGCCGGTGGCGTGCAGCGCGACGCCGCTCCAGGCGAACGGCAGCTCGACCGCCTGGTCCGGCGCGGCCTGCCCGCCGAGCTCGACGGCGTGCAGCGCGGCGTCCAGCAGGGCCGGGTGGACGCCGAACAGGGAGGCGTCGGCGGCTACGGCCTCGGGCAGCGCGACGTCGGCGAACACCTCGCCGTCCCGCCGCCAGGCGGCGCGCAGCCCCTGGAAGGCCGGGCCGTAGCCCGCCCCCTCGGCGGCGAGCCGCTCGTACAGGCCGGTGAGGTCGACGGGGACGGCGCCCGGCGGCGGCCACACGGCGAGGTCGAACTCCCCGGCGGGCCCGGCTGGGGCGAGGAAACCGGTGGCGTGCCGGGTCCACGGCTCGTCGCCGCTTCCGGCCCGCGAGTACAGCGACAGGGGGCGGCGGCCTGAGTCGTCGGCGCCGCCGACGACCGCCTGGAGCGCGACGCCGTCCCTGCCGGTCAGCACCAGCGGGGCCTCCAGGGTGAGCTCCTCGACGGCCTCGCAGCCGACCTGGGTACCCGCGCGGACCGCCAGCTCGACGAAGGCCGTGCCCGGTACGAGGACGTTGTCCAGGATGGTGTGGTCGGCCAGCCAGGGGTGGCTGCTCAGCGAGACCCGCCCGGTCAGCACGGCGCCGCCGGACTCGGGCAGCGCCACCACGGCGCCCAGCAGGGGGTGCTCGGCGGAGACCTGGCCCAGGCCGGTCGCGTCGCCGGTGAGGCCGCCGGTCTCCAGCCAGTAGTGGCGGTGCTGGAAGGCGTAGGTGGGCAGCTCCACCCGGCGCGGCCCCTCCACCCCGGCCGCGCTCGCCGCGTCGGCGAAGAAGGTCTCCCAGTCAACG
>NZ_JBIAQI010000066.1:0-18049 GCF_042888905.1 Streptosporangium sp. NPDC002721 | reverse complement strand
CGGGTGGGGCTGACGGCGACCTCCAGGGCGAGGGCCAGCACGCCGGCCAGGGCGAGCAGCAACACTCGCCACGCCGTTCCTCGGGGAGGGGACAGTAACAACACGATTCACTCCTGACGTCGTTCGGGGTATGAGGCGGGTCTGCCGTGCCCTGGTCGTGGTCTCGCGCGCCGGCTAGTAGGCGAAGGGCCAGCCGGCCTGGTCCCAGCCGAGCCTGTTGATGCCGAGCAGGGACGCGCCGTTGTCGGCGTAGTAGTGGTAGAAGAGGATCGACCCGTCGGTGTCGTCCAGGTAGGTCTGGTGGCCGGGGCCGTGGACGCTGCCGCGGCCGGCCAGGATCTCGGTGCCGCCGCCGGAGTTCATCGCCACCCCGTTGCGGTCGACGAAGGGGCCGTTGACCGAGGTGGAGCGGCCCACCATGATCCGGTAGGTGCTGGAGGCACCCTGGCAGCACCGGTCGAAGGAGACGAACAGGTAGTAGTGGTCACCGCGGCGGACGAGGGTGGGCGCCTCGATGGCGCCGCCGCCCCGCCCGGCGACGCCGGTGAGAGTGCTGCCGGTGCGCTTGCCGGTGGCCGGGTCGAGTTGGATCTGCTTGATGCCCGACCAGAACGAGCCGAAGGTCAGCCACCAACGGCCCTGGGCGTCGATGGTCATGCTGGGGTCGATGGCGTTGAAGTTGTCGCTCGTTCGGGATTCGACGACCAGGCCCTGATTGGTCCACGATCCCGAGGCGCCGGTGGCGGACGTGGCCAGGAAGATCGCCGAGCGGTTGGAGCCGAAGCTGGAGGCCGAGTAGTACATGTGGTATCGCCCGTTCACATAGGTGATGTCGGGCGCCCACACGTGGTTGCTTCCACCGGTGTAGGGGTGCGCCCACGAGACGCCTCCGGGGAAGGCCGACCCGGCGTTGCGCCAGGTGGTGCGGTCGGTGGAGGTCTTGAGCGAGATGTTGTCACCGGTGTGGGCCAGCAGGTAGGTGCCGCCCGGGGTCTTGGTCACCTCCGGGTCGTGCACGCCGACGTCACCGGCGACCGGGCCGGGAGGGGGGTACGCGGACGGCGGGGTGGTGGGGTCACCGGAGCCGCCGAGCTTGACCAGCTGCCACTGCTGGTTGGCGCCGCCGGCGTCGGTGTACTGCGACAGGCGGCCGCCGTCGGCGGTGGACCACTCCCAGGTCTCCAGGGCCTTGCCGCTGTTGCGGTTGATCAGGCGGATGTGCCCCGCGTCGCTGTCGAGGACGCGAAACTGCTGGTTGGTGCCGTTGTTGTCGGCCCACTGCACGACGTTGGCGCCGTCGGCGGTGGAGCGGGAGGAGATGTCGAGCACCTTGCCGCTGTGACGTGAGCGCAGCCGGTAGTAGCCGCCGCCGGAGTCGACGAACTGCCACTGCTGCCAGGCGCCGTCGTTGCGGGACCACTGGACGATGGAGGCGCCGTCGCCGGTGGCGCGGTCGAGGACGTCGATGGCCTTGCCGCTGTGCCGGTTGACCAGGACGTAGGAGGCGCCGGTGTCGATGACGGCCGCGGCGGCCGGGGACGCGGCCACGATCGACTGGCACAACGCGAGCAGTATCACGACGGCCGCCGCGAAAGCGGCGCCGACACCACGGCGGTCGTGTCGGAGGGGAGTGCTTGGGAGTCTGTTCATGGGGGGTCCTCTTGTCTGGACGATCAGCAGAGGGAACAGGTCACAGCATTTGTTAGCGTTAACAATCGACGGCGAAGGCGGTTGCGTCTCCTCTCGCGGAGGCTCTCTGGTGCGGGTGCTCAACAAAGGGGCTGTCGCCGATGTTGTTAGCGTTAACACTCCTCTGTACAACCAGCGGTTCACGGTGTTGTGAGGAGATTGGTTCTTAGTGTTAACACCGACATCGCCTTAGTCAAGGGGGCGTTCGGTATCTTTCGGAATGACATGAAGAGCGCACGGCGTCCTCATGTTCACCCGTCGTGACCACGGGCTTCCCGGTCACCGGGAAAGCGGCCTTCCCCTCCGTCACGCCGACGTGCTCATCGAGACCGGGACCCGCGAGCGCGCCGACGCGTTGCCCGGTCGCGTCACCAACGTCATGGAAGTCCGGTTGCACACCCGTCGCGGGACGGGCGCCGCCGAGGACTGCCCCGCCATGACGCGGCCCATGCTTGAAACTTTCACCGAATCGGTGCCGAGACGCGACGACGGCGAGCGGGGGGACCGGGATGCGTGATCGAGCTCTCGGAGTGCCGCGCGTACTGGCGTACGGTTTCGCCGTGCCGCCGATGTTCGTCGACCTTCAGGTCGGTTCTGTCGTAAACGTTTTCATCATGGCCTGACCGGTCGTGGGAGCCCGAGGGGCGGCGATCCTGCGCGAGCCGTCCGCGCGCAGCGGCGGTCCCGGACGGCCGGCCGGACGCCGGGCCCGGTGCCCCGGCCTCGTTCGTCGGCGGCACGGGTCCCGGCCCTGGTGTATGAAACGTTCAGGGTGCACCCATCGGCTCGGCCGGCCGTTGGTGACTTTTACCGCGAGGTCGACGGCGGATGTTGACAGCGGCTCACCCCTTGTGGTTAAACCGCTTTAACAATCCGCGCTCCTCGCGGCAACGAAGACGAGACAAGCACAGGCTCGCCCCACTCTGTTCCTCCCATCGTGGGATCGCGTCCGGCACTGCTGGAGCGCCGGTCGCGACTCACCTGGCAGGGACCGTCTGTCTGCGGGCCATCCACACCCCCAGTGATCAGTTCAGAATGAGCCGGCGTGTCGGCCTTGCCGATGTCAGAAGACATTCCGAGACGGCTGCGTGCCGGAGGTCCTGACCGGTCCTTCTCCATCCGGCCTGCCGGGTCATCCGCCCTTCGCAAGCCCATCCTGATCACCCGGCCAAGGAGATCCCGATGCGTCTCACACAACGGTGGCGAGCTCTTCGCCGGGCCGCCGTCTCGGCGATCTCGGCCATGGTCGCCGTGATCGTGCCCGGCGCGACCGCGGTGAGCAGTGCGACCGCCGCAGGCGTCCACCACGTGGCCCCGAACGGCAGTGACAGCGCGGCGGGGACCCAGGCCGCTCCGTGGGCCTCGATCGCCCGTGCGCAGGCGGCCGCCCGGCCCGGGGACACGGTCTACCTCCGGGGTGGCACCTACGCCCACACCCGCGCGAACGGCAACTGCGCCGGCCAGACGGCCCGGGCCGACGCGATCACCCTGAACAGGAGCGGCACCTCCGGTAATCCGATCCGCTACCGGGCCTATCCGGGGGAGAAGCCGGTCTTCGACTTCTCCCGCATGACGGACAACTGCCGGATCAAGGGGTTCGGTGTCACCGGCAGCCACCTCCACATCAAGGGGCTGGGCCGCGCCCCGCCAGGGCGACGGTAGCCTGCCCATGCTGCCCCATCTCCGCCCCGCCGCCAACGGCACCCTGGTTGACAAGGGCACCGACGTCGGCCTGCCCTGTACCGGGCAGGCCCCGGATCTCGGGGCCTTCGAGCGGTCCGGCGACACGCCGCCGGGGCGGCGGTACGAGGCGGAGGCCGCGCCGGCGGTGTGCCAGGGCAGCATCGGCTCCGACCAGCGGATTCTGCAACGGCGACGCCGCTGTCAGGGCTTATGCCCAGTTCACGGTGAACGCCTCGGCGGCCGGCACGGCGACGCTCGGGATCCGCTTCGCCAACGGCGCCAACGGCGCCGGCAGCGGCGGCGCACGGCCGGCGAACCTGATCGTCAACGGATCCACAGTGGGGACGGTCTCGTTCGAGTCCACCGGCGCCTGGACGACATGGGTCACCAAGACCGTGACGGTCCCGCTGAACAACGGCGGCAGCACCGTTCGGCTGGACCCGGCCACGGCGGCCGGCCTGCCCAACCTCGACCACCTCGACGTCAACGGCTGAGCGTGCACAGCGCCGACGCCACGATGATGAACGAAAGGCACACCATGATGCGCACCGTGAGTGAGGCATTGAAACGGGGAGGGTTGGTCGCCGCGGTCTTGCTGTTCATGTCGGCGGCGGCACCCGGTGGTATCGCCGCGGCGGCCGAACCCCAGGCGGCCGCGGCTCCCTCCGGCCACGTCTCCGATCACTCCGCCGCGGACTACACCGCTGAGTCGTGGGCGGCCTTCTCCTCGGCCAGGAACGCGACGGCGGCGCTCACGCGAGGGGGAAGTGAGGACGCGGCCGCACGCGCGAAGCTCCAGAGCGCCGTTGACGGCCTGGTGATGGTCCGCGGATTGAAGAAGCTGGTCGCGGACTACCGGACCCGCTCCGCGAGCAGGTACACCGGCGCCTCCTGGACCCCCTTCGCCAAGGCGTTGGACAGCGCGGCCGGTGTCGCCGCCGACGCGTCGGCGACCGCTTCGGAGGTCGCCGCCGCGAAGACGGCGCTGGTGACCGCCGCCGGTGATCTGGAGGCCGCCGACGAGGGGACGTTCCAGACCATCACCAACGACACCTTCTGGAACGACACCAGCGGCAACCCCATCTACTCGCAGGGGGGTGGCGTCTTCAAGTTCGGCGACACCTACTACTGGTACGGCGTGCACTACACCGGCGCCGAGCTCTACCGGGCCAATCCCACGAGGAAGTACGACGGCGACGTCTCGTTCGTCTCGATCCCCGTGTACTCCTCGAAGGACCTGGTGAACTGGAAGTTCGAGAACCGCGTCGCCACGCGCTCCACGGGTCTCGGCGGCGGGGCCACCCTCGGCCAGGCGGGCTGGGTGGGACGTCTTGGCGTCTCCTACAACGAGAACACCGGCAAGTACGTGCTCCTCGTGCAGGCGTACCTCCCGTCGATGGGCGGTGACGGGGTTCTGATCCTCCGGGGTGACTCGCCCACCGACACCTTCGACTACGCCCACTTCCAGACCCAGATCGTCAACTCTCCCACGACGGGCACCGGGGACCAGACCGTCTTCACCGACGACGACGGCAAGGACTACCTGATCTTCTCCAACCGGCAGGGGCGCTCTCGCGCCTTCGTCGCCAAGCTGAGGGAGTCCGACTCGCTGCGGGTGGAGCCCGGGGTGCAGATCGGCCAGAACTCCGCCGGGCGCGAGGGCAACGCCATGTTCAAGCTCGACGGCAAGTACTACCACGCCTCGTCGGACCTGCACGGCTGGAACACCTCGGTCACCCACGTCCTGGAGTCGACCTCCGGCAACATCCAGGGCGCTTACACCGGTGAGTACACGCTCGCGGGCACCGAGATGGACTACAGCCACGTGACCCAGACCGGGTTCTTCGTGACCGTCAAGGGAACCAAGCAGAACACGGTGATCTTCGCGGGGGACCGCTGGGCCGACTTCGCCTGGAACGGCATCGGTTACAACCAGTGGATGCCGGTGACCAGGACCGGCGCCCGCCCTCAGTTCCACTCGGTGAGCCAGTGGCAGTTCAACGCCACGACCGGGGAGTGGCGCGTCGGGCCCGCGAACAACTACATCCTCAACCCCGGCTTCCAGGCCGATCGCATCATCGTCCCCCAGGTGCAGGGATGGACCAATTTCCGCGAGTCCGGGCCCAGCTCGATCGTGACCAACGCCAACGGTGGCGCCAACGGATCGCGCTTCGCGCTGCAGATCGGGGCCACGCAGGCCTACGCCGGTGGCGTGCGGCAGCAGATCACCGTACCGGCCGGCACCTACGGGCTGTCCCTGTTCGCCAGGACCACCGGTTCGCTCAGCGCCGCGCAGGTGACGGTCACCGACGCCGCCGGTAACTCGCGCACGCTCAACATCCCGGCCTCGAGCGGCTGGACCCGGCGCGAACTCGCGGGCATCCAGCTGGCGGCCGGTACCGCCACCGTCACCGTCCGGGCGGCGAGCGGCAACGGGCACCTCTTCGTCGACGACCTCGCACTCGTCAGGACCTCCGGCGGTACGCCGCCGGGGCGGCGTTACGAGGCGGAGAGCGCGCTGGCGGTGTGCCAGGGCAGCATCGACTCCAACCAGCCCGGGTTCTCCGGCAGCGGGTTCTGCAACGGCGACGCCGCCGTCGGGGCTTACGCCCAGTTCACGGTGAACGCCTCGACGGCCGGCACGGCGACGCTGGGAGCCCGTTTCGCCAACGGCGCCGGCAGCGGCGGCGCACGGCCGGCGAACCTGATCGTCAACGGATCCACGGTGGGGACGGTCTCGTTCGGATCCACCGGGACGTGGACGGCTTGGTCCACCGAGGCGCTGAGCGTCTCCCTGAACACCGGCGGCAACACCATCCGCCTGGACCCGACCACGGCGGCCGGGCTACCCAACATCGACCACCTCGACGTCAACGCCTCGGCCGGCTGGCCACAGCCGGCCGCCGCGGGTCACGACGCCGGTGAGAGCCGGTGGGGCCTGGGGGAGAGGGCGGGTCTTCCCGCGGCAGGACGAGAAGTGCGACCACTTCTCCGCCGGCCGGAAAGACCCGTCCGCGCTCCCCCGTGACGCCCCGCCGGCCGTCGAAGGCCGTCACCGTCTCGCCGAGCGCCGGCGTGACGCGGGTGAGGCGCGGCGGGCGTGCGGAACCCGGCAGCGATCCCGGTGGATCGCCTGGCGCCAGAAGGGATCCGGCCTGGCCGTGGCGGTGGCAGGTCACGGTGGTTCGCCCGGCGACGCGCCGGTGGCGCATCAGCAGGCCGGTGGGCGATCCGCCGTGTCCACTCCTCCGGTGGGTACGAGCGGGACATCCGGCAGTGGCGCCCGTACCGTCCGCAGGAGGGCCCGCCCGCCTCACGCGCGGGGAGGACCTTGACCAAGGATGCTCATCATGCCTGCGCCGCGGTGAGGACGGTGCGTGTCACCGGGACCAGCGTGGCCGAGCGCAGCTCCACCAGCCCGCCGGGGCCGACATCCCGGCGGACCTCGGGGGAGAGATAGACGGGTGCGTCCGGCCCCAGCGGCAACAGCCGCAGTTCCAGTCCGTGCTGGACGACCTCGTCGCGGAAGCGGCGCAGGCCGATCTCCCACACGGGGCCGTACCAGAACTGGTCGGCCACGAGCCGTCCGTCGACATAGGCGCGGCCGACGTCGCCGGTCCAGTCCAGGCGCAGGAGCAGTTCCTCGTCGCCGTCGAACGCCTCCTCGGGGACGGTGAGGTGATGCACGGCGGCGTTGTCGAAGTCCGCGTCCACCGGCGCGGACGCGCGCCCGGTCGCCTCGTCGATCACCGGTGCCCGTGGCGGGCCGGCCTCGGCGAGGTGGGTGACCTCGGCCGGGGTCGGCGCGGGTGAGCCCCCGCAGCTGGGCGCCGATCTGCTCGAACCAAGGACGGACCAAGGCGAGATAACGGGGGTCGTCGGTACGCGGCTCGCAGTCGGCCGTCATCAACCAGTCGGGAAAGCCGCCGTAACGGGACTCACCGTGTCCCCAAGGCCCGATGCGCACCACCACGTCGAGCCCCACCTCCGAGCACAGCCGGAGGAACCGGCGCAGATCGCGGTCGCCGTTCCAGAGACAGCGGCCACGCACCTCCTCGTGGATGTTCCAGAAGACGTACGCGGCGACGACGCCCACCCCGCCGGCCCGCATCTTCAGCAACTCCTCCCGCCACTCGGCGGCGGGGTAGCGGCTGAAGTGGTACTCGCCCATGATGGGGAACCAGGGCACCCCGTCCCTGCTCAGGTGACGAGAGTTCACCGTGATGGCATCCGGCCGGCCAGGCTCGTCGCCCATCGCCAGATGTCCCGTACGAGGTGGCCCGAGGTGTTCGGGAACGCTGAGTCGCAGCACCGCCCTCACCGTCTCCCTGTCATTCGTACAGTCCCGCGTCACCGGTGTGGCCGGAGCGATCGCATGGGTGGCCCACGTGACCGAGCCGTCCGGCCGATAGGGGATCGGCCGGCTCTGCGCCGCGGCGCCGTCGCTCAGCACGAAGGTCCGCTCCATGGTGAGTACCTACCTGCGGGGGAGGAGTGCCAGGAGCTGGATCGCCGCCAGCGCGTACTGGCCGGCGTCGTTGGTGGAGACATACGGAGCCTCGTCGACGGGCATGAGGACGCTCACGTCCCGGACGTGGGTGAGCCGCCAGTCGCGCTGGGCCTGTAGGGGGTTGACGTTGAGCTGGTCGCCCTCGCCGACGTCGAAGGCGTGCCAGGCCACGTCGGCCAGACTCCGGTCCCCGGTACGGGCGGCGGCGTAGGCGGCCAGGCGGCTGTGCGCCTGGATCAGCGAGACACCCCTGAGCCGCGGGTCGGTGAGATAGCGGCGGCAGTACTCCAGCCACGCCTCCTCGAAGCCGGCCACCCCCAGGTCGAGGTCGATCAGTTCCGCGCAGACCTCCGGCAACCCGAAGACGGCCGACAGGTGGGAGAGGGTGATCTCGTCCGCCGTCCGGCGGAGACGACCGTCACGCAGTTCCGCCTCCCCGGCCAGGAAGCCGTGGGGCAGGGTCGCCAGGTCGGCCATCGTGCCCAGCAGCCTGTCGCGCGCGCCGACGTCGCGGTGGCGCTCCCAGCGGGTGAGCCACATCGCCGCGAGCGCGCCCCAGTCGGTGCCCAGGCCGATCCTCGGCTCGGAGACGTCGCGATACTTCCGCAGGGGGTCGAGGGCGGCGACCGCGTCCTCGGACAACTCGTCCATGAGGTCGCCGGTGCGCTCGTCGGCGGTCAGGTAGTAGAACACGCGCCGGTAGATCGCACTGGAGACGCGCAGCTGCTTGCAGGAGCAGCCCCAGTGCTGCACGTTGTGCCTGGAGCCCAGGCCCTTCCACGGGCCCAGGTGGTAGACGTCCACCTCGCCGGTGTGGCGGGTCATCGCCTCGGCGAAGCGGAACACCTCGGCACGGCCGGTGCGCAGGAACTGGTACCACAACCACAGATCGGGTGACAGCTCGGAGTTGTCCCACGCGTAGCCGCCGATGTCGTAGCGCCAGGTGTGCCGGTCGGCGTCGTAGGTGTGCATGACGTCGCCGTAGTCCCAGAACCCGTACCAGCGGCGTTGCTCCTGCTGCGCGAGGTAGTGGTCGAAGAGGAAGTCCAGCCGCTCCTCGATCGGCGCGTCGCCGGAGCGCGGGGCCCACGTGCCGAAGACGCCCGCCTCCTTGATCCGCTCGGGGGAGGCGACCAGCAGCCCCGGGGTGAGACCGGCGGCGCGCTCGGCCAGCTCCTCGTTCGGCGGGGTGGCCTCGAACAGGCACAGCGACAGTTCGTGGGTGCGGGCGATGCCGTACGGCGTGCCGTACCCGGGCTCGTAGTCCTCGTAGGTGATCTCCAGGCCCTCTAGCTGTTCCCTGTGGCTGTCCTGGCCCAGGCCGTCGTGCCAGAAGCGCAGGTCCATGGGCTGGGCACTGGGGGAGTGGAGCCAGACGGTCGCGGTCGCCAGGCCGGTGGCGGCGCCGCGGACGTCGAGCCGGGTGGGATGGAGCTTCCAGAAGTCACGAAGGCCGAAGCCGAGACCGCCGCTGACGCCGCCCACATAGCCGTACCCCTGGGAGCGGGTGCCGGAGGGGATGGTCACCCAGCCGTGCCCCGGCTTGGTGCGCTTGCGCAGCAGGAAGCCGTCGGCGCTGTTCTGGTCGAGCGTGTAGTCGCTCCAGGCGGGAATCAGGTGCAGGTGGCCGGCCAGCGCCGACGGGTCGGCCGCCCGCCCTTCGACCTGCGCCCGCCGTACGGCCGCGCCGGGGTCGCGGCGCAGGCCGGTCAGGCCTCGCACGGCCTCGGTGAGGAACCCGGTCACCGGTCCCCCCTCACCGATCCCCCTGGACGGCCCCGCCAGCCGGACGTGCCGGTCGTGCGGTTCGTCGCGCATGATCACGTCGGCGCGCAGGCCGAGACCGCGCAGGAAGTCGCGCTCCGGGTCGCCGTCCCAGACGAAGCTGTGGACCAGGCGGACCTCGGGCGAGCCCGCGTAGAAGTACAGGCGCACGGTGAACGGCAGCCGGTCGCCGTGCCTGCCCTCGGCCCTGACCACCGCGCGGACCGGGCCGGATTGCTCGACGGTGACCCGCTCGACGGTGGCGGTCACCTCGTCGTCGTGCACGCTGACCAGGCGGACGTTCCTGACGATCTCACGGGAGCCGTGCCGTCGCGGGCCCCTCGGCTCCGTGTACGAGATGGACTCGATGAGCCCGCCGCCGAGTCGCCAGGTGACCGGGCCCGAGCGGATCGTCCGGCCGGTCACGGTGACCGGCTGCTCGGGCAGGGCGGGAACGGCCCGCGGGCAGAGCTCATAGGCGTCGCAGGGGTCGCTCTGCGGGCCGATGGCGTGGGCGGACCACTTGACCGAGCCGTCCGGCCAGGTGGCGGTGACCCAGCTCTGCACGGGAGTGCCGTCGCGCAGGGCGAAGCCGGTCCCCGCGGCCACGGTGCCACGCGGCCAGGGAACTCCCCAGGTGACGCCCTGCCTGCGCGCCCCGTCGAGCCAGCGTACTTCGGTCATTCCTTCACCGAACCGATCATGACGCCCTTGGCGAAGTGTTTCTGCAGGAACGGGTAGACCAGCAGGATCGGCAGGGTCGCGACGACCACGACGGCGAACTTGATGCCCTGCTCGGGGAAGAGCACCGAGTCGAAGGCCGAGACCGAACTCTCGGCGTCGACGCCGGTGAGCATCCGGACCAGTACCTGGAGCGTCCACTTGTCGTTGTCGTTGATGTAGAGCAGGGGCGACATGTAGTCGTTCCATATGCCGACCGCGTAGAAGAGCGAGAAGGTGGCGATGATCGGCTTGGACAGGGGCAGCACGATCCGCCAGAAGACCCCCAGCTCGTTGCAGCCGTCGATGCGGGCGGCCTCTTCGAGTGCCTCCGGCAGTTCCTGGAAGAAGCTCTTGACGATGATCAGATAGAAGGGGTTGATCGCCAGAGGCAGGATCAGTGCCCAGTAGCTGTCGAGCATGCCGAGGTCTCGCACCACCAGGTAGGTGGGGATCATGCCACCGCTGAACACGATGGTGAAGATGACCAGGTTCAGTATCAGGGTCCGGCCGGGAAGTACCCGTTTGGACAGCGGGTAGGCCATGGTGAGCGTCAACATGACCTGTATCAGCGTGCCGACCGCCGTCACGCAGATGGTGGTGATCATCGCCCTGAGGAAGACGGGAGTGCTGAAGATGTAGTCGTAGGTGCCGGTGATGAACGTCTCCGGCCACAGGAAGAACGGCCTGGTGGCGATCTCCGCCTCGGTGGCGAAGGACCCGGCCAGCACGTACATCAGTGGCAGGACGGTCACCAGCGCCAGGCCGACGAGGAACGCGATGTTGAACGCGTCGAAGAGCCGGCTGCCCCAGGAGCTGTAGTTGCTCACCGTGGCAGGGGTCTCCGCAAGCTTCTTCGCGGTCAGGTTGTGCGCCATGCGCCCCTCCTTCAGAACAGGCCCCGCTGGCCGAGGCGCTTGGCCAGCCAGTTGCAGCCGAAGATGAGCACCAGTCCGGCGACGCCCTTGAACAGGCCGACCGCGGTGGCGTAGCTGTAGCCGCCCTGCGTGATGCCGACGTAGTAGACGAAGGTGTCGAAGACGTCGGCGACGTCCGCGTTGAGCGAGTTCCGCAGCAGCCAGAACTGCTCGAAGCTCTGGTCGAGCAGGTTGCCGGAGGTGAGGATGGCCATGATGACGATGGTGGGCCGGATGGCGGGCAGGGTGATGTGCCAGAACTGGCTCCAGCGCCCGGCGCCGTCCATGCGGGCGGCCTCGTACAGGTCGGGGTTGACCCCGGCCAGCGCGGCCAGGTAGATGATCGTGCCCCAGCCGGTGGTCTTCCAGACCGTCTGCAGCATGATGATCGGCCGGAACCACGCCTCCTGGGCGACGTAGTCGACCTTCTGCCCGCCCGTGATCGAATGGATCCAGTCGGCGATCACGCCGTAGTCGACGGAGAAGAGCAGGTACGTCAGCGACGCGACGATGGTCCAGGCCAGGAAGTGCGGGATGTAGATGAGCGACTGGACCGCGCGTTTGAGCCAGCGCACCCGTAGTTCGTTGAGCAGGAGCGCGACGATGATCGGCGCCGGGAAGGCGATCAGGATCGTCAGCAGCGCGATGATCATCGTGTTGCCCATCAGGCGGCCGAAGTCGGGCCCGGTGAACAGATCCTCGAAGTGCTTGAGCCCCACCCATTCGCTGCCCTCGACGCCGAGGAACGGCACGAAGTCCTTGAACGCGATGGACAGGCCGTACATCGGCCAGTACCTGAAGACGGCGAAGTAGGCCAGGCCGGGCACCAGCATCAGGAAGAGCCAGCGGTGGCGCCCGAGCGTGGACAGGGGTGGGAACAACCTGCCGCGCGGCCCCGCGGGCTTGCCGACGGACGCCTTGGCGGGCACCGGTGCCAGGTCGGTGGCCATGGCGGCCTCCTTTCTCGCGTGTTCGGCGAGGGACTCGGCGGGAGTCCCTCGCCGAACACGGCGTGTCAGGGCGTCAGCCCTTGTTGATCAGTTCCAGGAGCTCGGCCATGACCTGGGTGCCGCCGCTGTCGTACCAGCGCTTGATCTCGGCCTTGAACTGCTCCTCGGTGAGCTCACCCGCGAGGAACTTGATCCGCCCGTCGGTGGGGATCGGGTTCAGCGTGGCGCCCTTGTCCACCGCGGTCTCGGAGATGTAGGGCAGGGTCGGGTCGTGCTGCGCCGTCTGCAGGTCGAGTTCGGACAGAGTCGTCTTCTCCTCCTCGATGGCCTGCTCCTCGGGGGTGGCGCGCTTCCACGCGTACGCCTTGTCGCTTGGGGTGCCGACGCTGGCGCTGGTGCCGAGCTGGATGAAGGCCTTCTCGACGTCGTTGTTGATGGTCTGGACGGCCGGGTCCTGGTCGTTGATCTTGACCGCGTACCCGCCGTCGACCGTGAAGTTCTTCCCCTCGATGCCGTTGTTCAGGAGGGTCGCGCCTTCCTTGGAGGCCAGCTTGTCCATCACCTTGAGCACGTCGTCGAGCTGTGCTTCGGTCCTGACGGTCTGCTTGGAGATGGCGATGACGTCGTTGTAGCCGGTGAAGGGCAGCGAGAACTTCCGGCCGTCGGGGCGCTTGAGGTTGCCCGCCATCGCGACCTTGGTCTGGTAGTCGCTCGCGTCCGCCTGCTTGAACAGCTGGAACAGCTCGTCGGCGCGGACGTTGACGTCGATGATGATGCCGCCCTTGCCCTGGACGAACGGGTCGAGCCACTTGGCGGTGTCGAGCGTGGCCCAGTCGGGGTTGGTCAGGCCCTCGTCGATGAACTTCTTGATGTACTTCTGCGCCTCCCAGAACTCGGGAGCGTCGAACTCCGGCACCAGCTTTCCGTCGCGCACCGCGTGGCCGTTCGGGGCGCCGAACCAGACGTCGATCGCGTTGTACGGGCTGGAGGCGCTGAAGGTGGGAGCCGGCCACTTCGGCAGGATCAGGCCGTAGGTGTCCTTCTTGCCGTTGCCGTCGGGGTCCTTCTCGGTGAAGGCCTTGGCGATCTCGTAGAGATCGTCGGTGGTCTCCGGTTCCTTCAGGCCCAGCTTGTCCAGCCAGTCCTTGCGCAGCATGATCGCCGAGCGAAGCAGCGGACGGATCCGGTAGACGCCGTAGTTCTTGCCGTTGGTGGAGGCGTTGGCCAGGATCCGGGGGTCCTGGGGCAGGTTCGGGTATTTCTTGATCTTGTCCGTCAGGTCCCAGAAGGCCCCGGCCTGGGCCGCCTTGGTGAACGCGGCGTCCTTGGGGTTGACGACCAGGAGGTCGGGCAGCTTGTCCGAGGCCAGGGTGACATTGGTCTTCGAGGCGTAGTCCGCGTTCGGCACCCAGGTGATGTCGAGCTTCTTGCCGACGAGCTTCTCCACGGCCTTGTGCATCTCGCCGTTGGGGTCCGGTGCGGTGCCGAAGAGCTTGACCATGAGGTTCAGCGCGCCGGGCGCGGCCTGGCCGCCTTCGTTCTCGCTGCCGCACGCGGCCGCGCCGAACAGGGTTGTTAACGCAAACATACCGGCCAGCAGTCGACGGGGGGTGGTATTCATCAGTTGCCTTTCGCAAGCAGGAGCGCCTCGTTCTCGGCGAAGAAGCGCAAGGCCAGCCAGGTGTTCAGCTGGATCCAGCCGCCCACGGCGAGGGTGGGAAGCAGGAGGGGCAGGAGTGACACCGCGTAGGCCGTCGCCGCCAGGGCGAACAGCAGCACGATCGAGGACGCGGGCCGGGCGAGCGCGAACAGCGACGCCTTGGGGAGGTAGTCGCGTGGCCGCAGGTCGAAATGGACGTACATGGGCAGCAGGTACGCCGCGATCATCGCCAGGAGCAGTAGGGCGATCAGGGAGGCCGCGCCGTACAGGGTCGTGGTGGACAGTACGGCCGCCGCCAGGAGGATCGGGAGTACCAGCAGCGAGCCCCGCGCGAACTCCCGCCGGTAGGCGGTGGCGAACGCGCGCAGGGGCGGGAAGCTCTCGCCCATCGCGTGTCTGCGGGCGAGGGTGTAGGCGGCCACCGTCGCCGGGCCGATGCCCAGGACGACGCCGCCGGCCAGGGTGAACAGCAGCCACAGCGCGTTGAGGCGGATGGCCCACCACACCTCGTCGAAGACCGGGTAGAGGCGCATCATGGCGAGGTCACCCTCAGGTCGGCGTACTCGCCGATCGGCGTAGCCATCCGGCGAAAGCCGATCTTCCCGCCGGGCGGCGGGTGCTCGTCGCGCCGGCGGGAGCTCTCCAGGCCGTTGACGGAGAAGGCGGTCTCACCCCCGGCCACGGTCAGGCGCATATCGTACGGCCCCCGGGCGTCGAGCGCCGCGGGCAGCGGGTCCGGTTCTTGGGCGACGAGGTGGAAGCCGTGGCTCTCGCGCGGGTCGCAGGTGTGCGACCCGCGCTCCGACGACCACATCCGGCGGAAGCAGGAGACGTGGTGGGCGTCCAGGTCGCCGTGGTGGTACTGCTCGTACGGACCGGTGCGAGGGGCGAGGTTGAACAGGTCCTCGCCCTGCCTGCCTCGCGCGTGGAAGAACACGATGGCCAGGCCGGGCTCGTTGACCGGCCAGAACTCCCACTCGATCGTGACGTCTCCGTCGAAGTCCTCGGGGCACCACAGGACGATGTTGGCCTCCTGGCCGTCCTTCGATGGCCGCAGGCTCTCCAGCCGCATCCGGCCCCCTGGGAAGGTGATCGCGCCGGAGCCCTCCAGATGGAAGTCCTTGACGTTCTCGGGAATGGCCAGAACGTTGTGGTAGCTCATCCTCCTCCTTCCTTTTGGAAAGCGCTTTCCGAATGGGTATTTCGAATAGCGCCAGGTGAGACCGACAGGACCCCCTCGGCAGGCACGCCCTTAGGGACCGCCGTGGCGACTTCGCGCCAGACTTTGATGCCGGCGTCGGCGTGCGGAACCGTGCCCGAGTGCCACTTCTCGGCATCGGCCCGCGAGGTGCGCCGCTGGAAGAAGGTGATCCCGTCGGCGACCACCGCGTCCATCTCGGCGCCGAAGCCGAACCGGTCCATTTCTCGGTGCGGGCGGAGCGTCAGTTTGATGGTCTTCGGTACGACAGGCGTGATCCGGGCTCGTTCCGGCCACCGCTCGGGGTTCCGGGCGCTGCCGTAGACGATCACATGCTCTCCCGGCTCTTGTTAGCTCTGCGTTAGGGGGGATTAAAACGTTCTTCTTCTGGCAGCACAAGACCCCATTTCAGGAAACGGTGTTAGCGTGCGGTTGCGGTCAGGGCACAACAACCCAATACTGATGACGGTTGCCCGCGTGGTTGCCTCCACGGGGGAGTGGTGCATGAGTCTTTCCGGCTAGTGAGCGTGACGCCGTGAGATGAGGACGGTCATCGCGCGATCCTTCGAGTGCGGACTTCCAGATCGAAGGGAAGAGTGGACAACAGCGAAACTTTTTCGTCTTCTGGCGGCCGGCCGCTGGTCACAGTATGACCGTGAGGCCGATGTTCGCCTGATGACGCAAAGAAGCTCCTGGTAGACGGGTTGATCACCACCATCACGTTCGTCACGGCCATCGGCCGGGAACGAGATCGGCGCCGACGGCGAGCTGGTTGGCTACCGCCGCCTACACCGGCGTTATGAGCGTCGAGCTGGTCACTTCGCGTCCTTCGTCGCCATCGCCGCGGCCCTCGTTCGCTATCGCCGACTCGCCAAATGAGGCGCATTCCAAAAGGCGTCGCCCCGGCCGGGGTCAGGTCCAGTACTTCGTCGGCGGGGTCCTCGAAACTCCGGTGGGCGGGGGTGGGGCGATCCAGCAGAAAGGCGGCCTGTTCCAGGGGCAGCGGGCGTGCAGCCGATCGGCTCCGTCCAGGTGCAGGACATGACAGGAGGAGTGCCCGGACAGGATCCACAGCCGGCGTTCCACGTCATGAACGATCACGGTGTCCTTTCGGGACATGCCGCAGCCGCCCACCGGGCCGAGGCCGACGGGCGGGTGCGGCAACGGTCAGAGGCGGGAGGCGGACGGAGGACCGCTGCTCTCCCGGACGATGAGTTCCGGCTCGCTCCAGGTGGGGACGGCCGGCGGCGCCCCCTGCGGGCCCAGCCTGCGGTGCAGCAGGCCGAAGCAGGCCCGGCCGAGGCCTTCGAAGTCGAGGTGGACGGTGGTGAGTGAGGGGGTGAGGTAGGCGGATGACGGAGAATCGTCGAAGCCAACGACGCTGAGGCCGCCGGGGATGTCCCGGCCGACTTCGCGCGCGGCGTGCATGACCCCGAGCGCGAGGTCGTCGGTGCCGCACAGGATCGCCGTGACTGAAGGGGTGCTCAGCAGATCGCGGGCGGCCAGGTACCCCGAGCGCGGGCTCCAGCCACCGTGCAGCGGCTCGGGCACCCGCCGCCCGGCGGCCCGCAGCGCCTCCTGCCATCCCTGTGTTCGCTGGGCGACGGCGCTGGTGGAGGAGGGGATGGCCAGGTAGTGGACCATCTGATGTCCCAGGCTCAGCAGGTAGCGGGTCGCGTGTGCCGCCGCGCCCCGGTCGTCGAGCCAGACCTGCCAGGGATCCGGGGCTTCGGTGTCGGGACGGCGTTCCACGGTCGCCGCCACCGGCACGTCCGGCGGCAGCGCCTGCAGCGCCCGCACGCCCGCGTCGTCGAAGGCGATCACCATGACGGCCTCACCCGGTCGGTTGAGGGGGACGGCCACATCCCGCTGGTCGGAGTCACGTCCCAGCACGCTGATCCTGACCGCGAAGCCCGCCGTCCGAGCCGCCTTCTCCATGCCGCACAGCGTGGCGGCCGCGCGGTACAGGGCGATGTCGGAGGTCAGAACGGTGACCGAGCGCGCCGAGCCTCCGGCCAGCACCCGGGCCAGACGGTTGGGCTGGTAGCCGAGCTCGGCGATGACCTGAAGGACCTTGGCCCGGGTCGGCTCGCTGACCTGGGCCTTGCCGTTGATGACGCGGGAGACGGTCTGCTGGGAGACACCGGCCACCCGGGCGACGTCCCAGATGCTCGCGGAGCGGGAACGGCCCGACGAAACGTCTTCGCCTGCCATGGGATCGGCAACCTCCTATGTTATCGATAACATAATCGTGGTGTCGTGAAACCGATCTGGAACGCTTTGCGGTCCGGCCCTGGAAGGGCCGGCCGCGGCGCTTCTGCGGAGAACCCCCGCCAAGCCGGAGTCGCTGGTCGTGGGCCGTGTCGGCGACCAGGCCCGCGATCTGACGGCGCCCGCCGTCTCGAAGCGATTGTGATAGTCCGCGAGGAACGCGCCTACGGAGCCGGAGGGGGTGCTCGCCGTTGAACGGGCAGAAGCGCGAAGCGTCGTACCAAGTGCAGCCGCGGCGAAGCGGGGCGATGACCGGGGCGCAGCCCCGGTACCAACGGCGTTGGCATCGCTCATGACCGCGGTCGCCGGTGACGCTATCTTCACCGCATGTCAGGGCGGCGACCGGAGTCACCGGGACGGGATCGCACTGCCGGGCGGCGTCGACCGTCGTGGTGAGAGGTTCGCGGGAGCGCGCGGCGCCAAGTGGTGAGGGCATGAGGGTCCGTCGCTGGCGCCGAACTGGATGAACACATAACCGTCGGACTCACCTCCTCCGGCCCGGCGCGAGGCTGGGCGTCGGACTGGGACGGGGCGCCCCCTCCACACTGGGAGGGGGCGCCCGTCGGACGCGCCGGGGGAGATCAGGTCCGGCCCCGGCGCCGGGTCCTAGCGGAGGTAGACCTTGGGCTGGGGCGCGGTGGCCATGCCGTTACCGATGAAGAAGCTCGGGTGGGGCGGCTGGTTGTA
>NZ_JBIAQI010000065.1:0-18575 GCF_042888905.1 Streptosporangium sp. NPDC002721 | reverse complement strand
AGCTGGTAGGTCAGCGTGCCCGACTTCGAGACCAGGCCGATGCGGCCCGCGCTGGTGATGTCGGCCGGGATGATCCCCGCGTTGGAGGCGCCGGGCGAGGCGATGCCGGGGCAGTTGGGCCCGATGATCCGGGTCTTGCCACCCTTGGCGACCGCGTACGCCCAGAACTCGGTGGTGTCGTGGATCGGGACACCCTCGGTGATGACCACGCAGAGCGGGATCTCGGCGTCGACGGCCTCCTTGACGGCGTCCTTGGTGAACGCCGGGGGCACGAAGACGACCGACACGTCGGCGCCGGTGTCCTTGATGGCCTCGGCGACGGTGCCGAAGACGGGCAGGCCCTCGTGGACGGTGCCCGCCTTGCGGGCGTTGACGCCACCGACCACGCGGGCGCCGGAGGCGAGCATCCGGCGGGTGTGCTTGGTGCCCTCACCGCCGGTCATGCCCTGGACGATGATCTTGCTGTTCTCGTTCAGCCAGATGGCCATTACGCACCTACCGCGGCGAGCTCGGCGGCGCGCTTGGCCGCATCGTCCATGGTGTCCACCAGTTCGACGCCGGAGAGCTTGGCGTCGGAGAGAATCTGACGCCCGAGTTCGGCGTTGTTGCCGTCCAGACGGACGACCAGCGGGCGGCTCACGCTCTCACCGCGGGCCTCCAGCAGCTGGAAGGCCGAGACGATGCCGTTGGCGACCGCGTCACAGGCGGTGATGCCGCCGAAGACGTTGACGAAGATCGACTTCACCGCGGGGTCGGAGATGATGATCTCCAGGCCGGCCGCCATCACCTCGGCCGAGGCGCCGCCGCCGATGTCGAGGAAGTTGGCGGGCTTGGGCTGCCCGGGGAACGCCTCGCCCGCGTAGGCGACGACGTCCAGGGTCGACATGACCAGGCCCGCGCCGTTGCCGATGATGCCGACGGAACCGTCGAGCTTGACGTAGTTGAGGTCCTTGGCCTTGGCCGCGGCCTCCAGCGGGTCCTCGGCGGCCTTGTCCTCGAAGGCCGCGTGGTCCGTCTGGCGGAAGGACGCGTTGTCGTCGAGGGTGACCTTGCCGTCGAGGGCCTTCACCTGGCCGTCGGCGGAGAGGATCATCGGGTTGACCTCGACGAGGGAGGCGTCCTCGTCGACGAAGGCGCACCAGAGCTTCTCGATGAGCTCGGCGGCGCCGTCGAGCGCGGCCTCCGGCAGCCCTCCGGCCTGGGCGATCTCACGGGCCTTGACCCGGTCGACGCCGTCCAGGGGGGAGACCGGGACCTTGGCCACCTTCTCGGGCGTGCTGTGCGCGACCTCTTCGATGTCCATGCCGCCCGCCGCCGAGCAGATGGCGAGGAACGTACGGTTGGCGCGGTCGAGCAGGAAGGAGAAGTAGTACTCCTCCGCGATCGCGCTGGCCTCCTCGATCAGGACCTTGTGGACCGTGTGGCCCTTGATGTCCATGCCGAGGATGTCGGTGGCCTTGCGCTCGGCGTCGGCGGCGTCGTCGGCGACCTTCACGCCGCCGGCCTTGCCTCGACCACCGGTCTTGACCTGGGCCTTGACAACGACACGGCCGGTCAGCTGCTCGGCTGCCGCCCGTGCCTCCTCCACGGTGTGCGCGACCACGCCGCGCGGCACCGGGATGCCGTACTCCGCGAAGAGCTCCTTCGCCTGATGTTCGAACAGGTCCACGAGGGTCCGTCCTTGCTTGTCCGGCTGGTGTACAGATGTGAGCGGGCCGACTCCATGATCCAAGGGGGAGCCCGGCGGTTTTGCGCCAATGAAGCCTAGCCCGCCTCATGGCATGACCAGGTAACCGGGTTCCAGATCGTACGCCCCGAACGCCGCTCGCGCCGAACCGGCCGGCCCGGCCACCGGTCCCGCGAGCCGGTTCGGTCGTCAGACGGCCGGGAGGACCGCCGGACGGGTGAGGGGAGGTGTCAGACGGGCGAGGGGATCGCGCTCCGTACCCAGTCGACGATCTCCTGGGTGGTGGCACCCGGGGTGAAGACGCGTGCGACGCCCATCTCCTGGAGCGCGGGCATGTCGGCCTCGGGGATGATCCCGCCGCCGAACACCACGATGTCGCTCGCGTCGTTCTCCTTCAGCAGCTCCAGCACCTTGGCGAAGAGCGTCATGTGCGCGCCGGACAGGATGGACAGCCCGATCGCCGCGGCGTCCTCCTGGATCGCGGTGCGCACGATCTGCTCGGGCGTCTGGTGCAGGCCGGTGTAGACGACCTCCATCCCGGCGTCCCGCAGCGCCCGCGCCACGATCTTCACGCCCCTGTCGTGACCGTCCAGTCCCGGCTTGGCGATGACGACGCGGATCCTTGACACGGCATCCATCCAGACCTCCTTGTCTGCGCTCCCCTCGCGACGTGGGAGCTGTCCGCAGCGTAACCGGCCGCGTCCCGGCGGGTTCGGCGGGCCACCGCGAACCACGGTACAGCGGCGCCGATTTCATCGCCTTTCCGTACGCCGTCGCGGTCCGCCTCCCCGGCGGCCGCGCCCCGCTTAAAGCGGCCGGAATGCGCGGCGGAACCCGAGCCTCACGAAAAAGGGAAACTAACCGTCCGTGGCCGTTCGAAAGCGAATCCGTGCTCACGGCACGGCGGACGACGGCACCCCAAAGGCCGAGGAGACATCTCTGCACCGAATGTGCACACTTAATTCAAGGCAATCCTCCAAATGCGCTACCATTTCGTGATCTTGCTACATAAAGATGTGTTTCCCCTCCCCCAGCGGGGTGGAGGGGTCAATCAGGAGGATTTCCCTTTGAAGCGATACATCGCCGGTCTGGCGTGCGCCGCAACGGCATTGCTGGGCGTTCCGGCGCTGGCATCGACCGCGCACGCACAGGCCGCCGATCCGATCAGCGCACTGAAGAAGCAGTTCAAAAACGGTCGTGGCGTCACGTATGTCGACACCACGAAGGGGCGCGCCTCGTACGGCAGCGCGGTCGTGGCCCAGCGCAAGGGGGTGTTCCAGTTCGGCGCCTCCGGAATCAACGCGTCCGACCAGACCACCAAGCTGCGTATCAAGGCGAGCGACGTCGCGGAGATTTCCGAGGGTGCGAGCGAGGAGGAGGCCAAACTGCTGGCCGGCCTGGCCAAGCCCGAGCGGGTGATCCGCCTCAAGAACACCTCCTACATCTCCGGCGGCATCCTCGGTCAATTCCTGCCCGAGGACAAAACGTGGATCAAATTGCCCGTCGGCAATCTGGGCAACACCGGCCGGTTGAGCCAGCTTGTCAACCCGGCCGAGCCCGCGACGCTCAAGGCCCTGCTCGCCCGCGCCACGGTCAAGCGCCCGACCGCCTACTCGGGCAAGATCACTTTCGGTGAGCTCTACAAGGTCTCGCCGTGGTTCCGCGCCGGCATCTTCGTTCCCCCGACGGCCAAGCAGTCGAAGACCGTGGTGCAGTGGAAGCTGGCCCTCGGCGCCGACCTGCTCCCGAGGAAGCTGACCACCTCCTATCCCGCGAGCGCCCTGTCCGCCGCGCCGGGGATGACCATCTCGGTCGAGACCCGCTACACCGGCTGGGGCTCCAAGGTGACGGTCAAGGCGCCGCCGGCCGACCAGATCGCCAAGCCGGATGATCTGGGCGGGGACGTGGACGTCAACACCCCCATCCCGCTGCTGGGTGGCGGCAGCTGATCGTCCGTGCTGATCGCCCCGTGCCGATCATGCGGCGCCGATCCGGCCCGCGCCGATCACGCGACGCCGATCCGGCCCGCGCCGATCGTCTCGCGCTGATCACGCGGTACCGATCCATGCTGATCACACGGCGCTGATCACACGGCGCTGATCACACGGCGCTGATCGCACGGCGTCGATCCACGCTGATCGCACGGCGTCGATCACGCGACACCGGTCGCCCCGCGCCGATCGCATCTCGCACCACACGGGTCGCGCCCGGCGGGTCTCACCCGCCGGGCGCGGCCCGCGGCGTTCGCCGACGGCCGGGGCCTGACGCTTCCGCCGATTCTTGATCCGATATTTCGGGATATAGGGAAGAATCTTCTTCCGCCCTCCGCGACGACGCGAGGACAGCTACGGGAGGACCCCCTCGATGAGGCGAATCATCGCCGCCCTGACCGGCGCCACCATGGCAGCTCTGATCGTTCCCACGCTGGTGACCGTCACCCCGGCGAGCGCCACGGCCACCCGGACCGGCCAGGCCGCCCAAGCCGCCGCGGCCGACCCGGTCTCGGCGCTGAAGCGCCAGTTCAGGACCCACCGGGGCGTGAAGCTCACCGAGAACACGAAGATCATCGGCGAGGGCAAGAAGGACCGGGTCATCCTCACCCGGCGGAACGGCGTGCTGGAGTTCGGCAGAACCGGCCTGGTCGCCTCCGACCTGACCACCAAGTTCAACCTGCCCATCCCGGACGAGGAGCTCAAGGGCCTGTTCGCCCCGTCGCGGACGATCTCGCTGAAGGGCGTCAGCTACACCTCGGGCGGCGTCTTCGCCGAGTCCATGCCCGAGGGCAAGAAGTGGCTGCGCACGAACAACGACGCGCTCTCCCTGGTCAGCGCCGTCCAGCAGATCATCAGCACCGTCGAGCCCGGCACGCTCGGGGCGACCCTCGCCCACACCCGCGCCAAGCGCTCCGGCGGGACGTGGGACGGCACCCGGACCACGGTCCACTCGGGCACGATCACGCTGGGCGAACTGTTCAAGGTCTCTCCCTCGGTGCGCAAGATGCTGGGCAAGAAGCCCACCGGCAGGTCCGCGACGCTCCCGGTGACCTGGAAGATCTATCTCGGCTCCGACCAGCTGGTCCGCCGGATCGTGTCGTCGTACACGGAGTCCAGCCAGGGCCTCAACAGCACCGAGGTGACCTACGTCAACGACAGCCGCTACACCGGCTGGGGCACCAAGGTCACGATCAAGGCGCCGCCCGCCGCCCGGGTGGCCGACTTCGACGAGCTCCTCAACGACGTCACCCAGCCCGAGGACCCCATCAACGAGATCTTCAAGAACTGAACCACCCGCGGCCACCGGTGAGCGCGGGGACCGGACCGGCCCGCGGTGATCCAGGAGGCACGGACACGGGAAGGGCCCGGGGAGCAACGGCTCCCCGGGCCCTTCCGCATCTCACGGGCCGCCGGACGCCCATCCGGAGGTCAGAGCTTCTCCAGGGGGGCGTACGCCAGCAGCAGGGTCTTCTCCCCGCCGCCGCCGAAGTCGATCTTCACCTTGGTCTTCTCCGCGACGCCGTCCACGGACACGACCGTGCCCAGGCCGAACTGGTCGTGGGTGATCCGGTCGCCGGGGGTGAGGTTGGGGATCTGCCTGCCGCCGGGCTTCCTCGCCGGGGCGGGGCGGGAGTCTCGGCGGGTGGCGGCGCTCCAGGCGCTCTTCTCCGGGTCGCTGCGCCAGTCGAGCAGCTCGGACGGGATCTCGGCGACGAACCGGGAGGCCGGGTTGAACGCGGGTGAGCCCCAGGAACTGCGGACGGCCGCCCTGGAGATGTAGAGGCGCTGCTCGGCCCGGGTGATGCCGACGTAGGCCAGACGGCGCTCCTCCTCCAGCTCCTTGGGCTCGCCGAGCGAGCGCATGTGCGGGAAGACGCCGTCTTCCATGCCGGTGAGGAACACCACCGGGAACTCCAGCCCCTTCGCGGTGTGCAGCGTCATCAGCGTCACCACGCCCTGGCCGCCGTCGGCCGCCGGGATCTGGTCGGCGTCGGCGACCAGGGAGACCTGCTCCAGGAACTCCACCAGCGTGCCCTCGGGGTTGGCCTCCTCGAACTCGGAGGCGACCGAGACCATCTCGTCCAGGTTCTCCAGGCGGCTCTCGTCCTGCGGGTCGTTGGAGGCGGTGAGCTCCAGGCGGTAACCGGTGCTCACCAGCACCTCCTGGGCGAGCTCCGAGGGCGTCAGGTCGTCGGCCTTCACCATGAGCTCGTCCATCAGCGCGACGAACTCCTTGATGGCCTTGAGCGAGCGGGTCGCCATGCCCGGCGCGTCGTCCGCCCGGCGCAGGCCCTCCCAGTAGGGGATGCGCTCCCTGGTCGCGAACGCCTCGACCATCGCCTCGGCGCGCTCGCCGATGCCGCGCTTGGGCACGTTGAGGATGCGGCGCAGCGACACCACGTCGTTCGGGTTGGACAGGAAACGCAGGTAGGCGAGCAGGTCACGGACCTCCTTGCGCTCGTAGAAGCGCACCCCGCCCACCACCTTGTACGGCAGGCCGGTCCGGATGAAGATCTCCTCGAAGACCCGGGAGGCGGCGTTGGTGCGGTAGAAGACCGCGACCTGGCCGGGCACGACGTCCTCGTGGTCGGTGAGCCTGTCGACCTCCTGCGCGACGAACATGGCCTCGTCGTGCTCGTTGTCGGCGACGTAGCCGGTGATCTTCGCCCCGGCGCCCTGGTCGGACCAGAGGTTCTTGGGCTTGCGGCTCGCGTTGCGCGAGATCACCGCGTTGGCGGCGGACAGGATCGTCTGGGTGGAGCGGTAGTTCTGCTCCAGCAGGATCGTCCTGGCCTCCGGGTAGTCGCGCTCGAACTCCAGGATGTTGCGGATCGTCGCGCCGCGGAAGGCGTAGATCGACTGGTCGGCGTCACCCACCACGCACAGCTCGGCCGGGGCGACCCCGCTCTCCCCGCCCTCCCTGACCAGGTCGCCGTCGGCGGTGCGGGCCTCGGGACGGCCCGCGATCTCGCGGATCAGGGTGTACTGGGCGTGGTTGGTGTCCTGGTACTCGTCGACCATGATGTGGCGCCAGCGGAGCCGGTAGTGCTCGGCCACGTCGGGGAAGATCTGGAACAGCGTCACCGTCAGCATGATGAGGTCGTCGAAGTCCATCGCTCCGGCCTCGGTGAGCTTCTGCTGGTAGTTGCGGTACGCCTCGGCGAGCTTGCGCTCCAGGTGGCTGGACGCCTGGGCCGCCGCCGTCTCGTAGTCGATCAGCTCGTTCTTGAAGTTGCTGACCTGGGCGGAGAACGACCTCGGCGGGTAGCGCTTGGGGTCGAGGTCCATCTCGCGGCAGACCATCGCCATCAGCCGCTGGGAGTCGGCCTGGTCGTAGATGGAGAAGCTCGTGGGGAAGCCCAGGCGCTTGGCCTCGCGGCGCAGGATCCGCACGCACGCGCTGTGGAAGGTCATCACCCACATCGCCGCCGAGCGCGGGCCGATGAGCCGGTCGACCCGGTCCTTCATCTCCCTCGCGGCCTTGTTGGTGAAGGTGATCGCCAGGATCTCCTGCGGCTGCACGCCGCGCTCGCCCAGCAGGTAGGCGATGCGGTGGGTCAGCACCCGGGTCTTGCCGGAACCCGCGCCCGCGACGATGAGCAGGGGGCTGCCGTGGTGCACGACGGCCTCGCGCTGCTGGGGGTTGAGCCCGTCGAGCAACGGGTGGGTCAGGGAAGAGGCTGGGATCGACACGTCCCCTAGGTTAGAGCGACCGACCGACAACCGGGTCCAGCCGTGGCAAAGGAATGCGGGTGGACATGTCCGCGGTTGTGTTGACGGAGCGGTACGGGGACAACGGAGGGGCCTTTCCATGCTTTCTGAGAACGAGATCAGCCGCGTACTGGCGGTCACCGCGCACCCCGACGACGTCGACTTCGCCGCCGCCGGAACGATCGCGCTTTTCACCGACCGCGGCGTCGAGGTGACGTACTGCGTGGTCACCGACGGCGACGCGGGCGGCTTCGACCGCGAGCTGGACAACGGCGGCATGGCCGAGTTACGCCGGGCCGAGCAGTCCAACGCCGCCAAGGCCGTCGGCGTGACCGACGTCCGCTACCTCGGCCACCACGACGGGACCGTGGTGCAGAGCCTGGAGCTGCGGCGCGACATCACCCGGGTCATCCGCCAGGTCAGGCCCGACCTGGTGATCACCCACAGCCCCGAGCGCAACTACCGGTTCATCGCCCCCAGCCACCCCGACCACCGCGCGGTCGGCGGCTGCGCCCTCGACGCCGTCTATCCCGACGCGCGCAACCCGTACACCTTCCCGTCGCTGCTGCTCGACGAGGGGCTGGAGGCGTGGACCGTCCGCGAGGTCTGGCTCAACGGCGGCCCGGCGCCCGACCATCACGTGGACGTCACCGACACCTTCGACCGCAAGCTCGCCGCCCTGCGCTCCCACGTCAGCCAGGTCGGCCACCTGGAGGACTTCGAGGGCTTCCTGCGGAGCCGCTTCTCGCAGATCGCCACCGAGGCGGGCTTCGGCGAGGGCCGCTACGTCGAGGCCTTCCAGCGGGTCCCCACTCTCTGACCCTCCCGGGGGAAGGGCACGGCCGGAGGGCCGGACCCTCATCGCGGTCACCGCCGGGCGCCTGGGAACCTGGGAGTCCCGAAGGCACCCGACGGGAAGTCCGCGCCGTTGAACAGCATCGACCTGTCGTCCGCCACCGCCGTCGTCGTCCTCCTGCTCGCCGTCGGAGCCGCCGCCGTCGCCCGGCTCGGCCGTCTCGGGCACGCGCCCGCGGTGCTCGTGGCGTGCCTGCGCGCCGCCGCCCAGCTCGGCGTGGTCTCCCTGATCATCGTGTGGGCCGTCGAGCGCGCGCTCGCGGTGACGGTCTTCGTGCTCGTCATGTACGGGGTGGCGAGCGTGACGGCGGGACGGAGGATCACCTCGGGGCCCGCCGTCCGCTGGGCCGCGGTGCCCGTCGCGGCCGGGACCGTACCGGTCCTGGCTCTGCTGTTCGGCAGCGGTGTCGTCCCGCCCTTGGGCATCACGCTGATCCCGATCGCGGGCATCCTGCTGGGCGGGTGCCTGACGGCGACCGCCCTCGCGGGGCGGCGGGCCCTGGACGAGCTCGCCCACCGGCGCGGCGAGGTGGAGGCGGCGCTCTCGCTGGGCTTCTCCGAGCGGGACGCGGCCCTGGAGATCTGCCGCCCGCCCGCGGCGCAGGCACTGGTGCCCGCGCTGGACCAGACGGGGACGGTGGGCCTGGTCACGCTGCCCGGCGCCTTCGTCGGGATGCTCCTGGGCGGGGCCGGCCCGCTCCAGGCCGGGGTGGTGCAGCTCGTCGTGCTGGTCGCGCTGCTGGCCGCGGAGGCGGTGGCCGTGGTCGTCACGATCGAGCTCGCCGCCCGCGGCCGTTTCGGCGGCGGCCGGCGGCCCGGGGCGGACGCCTCCGGCGGGACCGGGCGGGCCAGGTGGACCAAACGGGTCGGGCGGACCGGGTGGACCAGACGGACCGGTTAGACCTGGCGGGTCGGGGAAACCGGGCAGGCCGAGTGGACCGAACGGGTCAGGCGGACCAGACGGACCGGTTAGACCTGGCGGGTCGGGGAAACCGGGCGGGTCGGGGAAACCGGACGGGCACGGTCCGGCGGGGCCAGGCGGGCGAACAGGTAGCCCAGGGAGTTGGTCGCGACGTGGAACATCGCGGGAGCGGCCAGGCCCCCCCGCCTGCGCAGCTCGGTGAAGAGCACCCCGGCGAGGCCCGTCGTGACCACCGACCCGGCCACGACGCGCGCCACCTGCCGCGCGGGGGCCTTCCCGGACTTCCCGGAGGCCAGGTGGCTCAGGGCGGGGTTGGCGGCCATCATGTCGGCGGCGGGCAGGATGTGCCAGAGGCCGAAGAGGGCCGAGGAGACCGCGGTCGCCGTACCGTGGCCGTGGGAGCGGGCGACGAGGGCGTGCACCACCCCCCGGAAGCCGACCTCCTCAAGCAGGACCGTGCCGACCGGCACCTGGAGCAGGGCCTCCTCCAGCGCGCGGGCGCGGGACAGGGACAGGGCCCGCTCGTCGCGGAAGAACCGGCGGGTGGCCGGGACGGAGATGCCCACGGCGTAGGCCCCGGCCACCGCCGAGGCGAGCGCGCCGCCGATCCGCAGGCCCCGCGCGCGCCGGTGGAAGCCCAGCTCGGCCCAGGAGAGCCCGGAACGGCGGGCCATGACGACCAGCGCGCCGGTGGCCGCGGCCGAGGTCAGCGGCGCCAGTCTCGGCGCCAGGCGGTTGTTGAGCACGTTGGCCGCCACCAGCACGGCCACCGCGCCCGCCATCACGCCCCCGGACACCCCGGACCCCTTGAAAACACCGGGCACCGCCCCGGCTCCGATGCGGGCGGCCCGCCCCGGCTCGTGCTCCATCCCCACGCCTGCCACGTCTGCCACGCCCCCCTCGGACGCCGTCTCGCGCCCGCGTGCCGGGCCGCGCCGGGGACCGTGATCGTCGGAACCCCTCGAATCCGGTTCGAGGCTACGCGATCGGGGCTCAGCCCGCGGCGGCCTGGCGCCAGCCGGCGGGGAAGCGCAGGCTACGGCGTTCCCGGACCGTCAGGCCGCCCCAGATCCCCTCGGGCTCGGCCGCGCGGAGGGCGTAGGCCCGGCACTCCTCCAGCACCGGGCACCGCTCGCAGACCGCCTTCGCCCGCGCCTCGTGCTCGGCCGACGGCGTCAGCGGGAAGAACAGCTCGGGGTCGCTCGTGCCGCAGGCCCCCCGCGCGGCCCAGCCGACATCCCGCACCATGATCCGCATGACATCGCCCCCTGGTGACTCACCGTCCCCCGTCAGGGTAGGTCGCCCTCGGCGGCGGGACATCAGCCTCCTGGCTGATTCGCACCTACTCATCGCGGCGTACTCCGGTGGCCGCACCGCTCCGGTGACAGCCCCGCGGCGGGGCCTCAGCAGGCGGCCGTCCCCTGGTTGTAGCCCTTGACGAACAGCTCCTGGCGCTGCCCCGCCGTGCCGTGGGCGTCCGGGCGCAGCCAGTCGTCGGTGGGGTCGCCGGCGGCGGCGAGGTTGATCAGGAGCTCGTCCTCGTCGCCGGGCTCGGTGTCCAGCGAGCCGCCCTTGACGAGCGCTCCCAGGGTCCCTCCGGCGTAGCAGTCGGCCTGGAGCTCCTTCTCGATGTTCAGGCGGAACGCGGTGTTCAGCTGCGCCTGCACCGCGTGCCCGAACTCGTGCGGGATGATCACGTAGACCGAGCCGTCGCCCATCTCCTCGTAGAGGCCGTTCATCCACTGCTCGTCGTAGGCGATGAAGTGACCCACCGGGCAGTAGAAGGCGTTGTTCGGCACCGACGGCTGCCCTCCGCAGTCGGGCCCGTTCTCCCCCTGGTAGGCGGTGAACGCGGTGACCGGCCGGTAGGTCAGCCCGGCCGCGGCGAAGGTCTGCTTCCAGTAGGCCTCGGTGAGCTCCCTGGCCAGCTCGACGTCCGACTCGAACGTCTGGCCGCGCGCGCCGGGCGTGGCCTGCTCACCGGTCTCACCGGCGGGGCCCGCCTCGGGGCCGGTGCCCTCCTGCACGCTCCCGCAGGCGGTGACCGCCGCCAGGACCAGTGCCAGGAAGAAGGCGAACGCTCTCATGGGTCCATCGTGACGGAGTACGCGGCCTTCGCGCGAGCGATCGGCGCGACCGGGGACCGGCCGGCGCGGGGGTGAGAACCCCGTCGATGGGTTCATGGGGACGGCCAGGTGTGGACGGGCTCGTTGGTGTGCATGTTCTCGATGTAGCGCAGGGTCATCCTGCGTAGCGCCTCGTGCCTGTCGAGGTCGCCGAGCGCGTTCACCGCGTCGATCTGCCAGCTCGCCCCCGTCGTGCCCGTCAGGCAGCGCTGCTCGACGATCCCCAGCAGCCGGTCCCTGGCCGCGGGGTCGACCCCCCACAGGTCGAGTCCCTCGTGGGCGAGCGGGAGCAGGCGGCGCAGGACCAGCTCGGACGCGACCACCTCGCCGAGCCCCGGCCAGAAGAGCCGGGCGTCCAGGCCGTACCGGGCGGCGGCGTGCAGGTTGTCCTCGGCCGCGGCGAACGACATGCGCGTCCACACCGGGCGCTCGGCGTACGGCAGGACGCGCATGAGCCCGTAGTAGAAGGCGGCGTTGGCGGCGACGTCGGCCACCGAGGGGCCCGCGGGCAGCACCCGGTTCTCCACCCGCAGGTGCGGGACACCGTCCACGACCGCGTAGACCGGCCGGTTCCACCGGTAGACGGTGCCGTTGTGCAGGGTCAGCTCGCCGAGCTGAGGGGTGATCCCCCTCGCCAGCTCCTCGCGCGGGTCCTCCTCGTCGCACAGGGGCAGCAGCGCGGGGAAGTAGCGGGCGTTCTCCTCGAAGAGATCGAAGACCGAGGTGATCCACCGCTCGCCGAACCACACCCTGGGCCGTACGCCCTGGGCCTTCAGCTCCACCGGGCGGGTGTCGGTGGCCTGCTCGAACAGCGGGATCCTGGTCTCCTGCCAGAGCCTGCGGCCGAACAGGAACGGGGAGTTGGCCGCCAGCGCCACCTGCGGGCCCGCGATGGCCTGGGCGGCGTTCCAGTTGGCGGCGAACGCCTCGGGGCTGACCTGGAGGTGGAGCTGGAGACTCGTGCAGGCGGCCTCGGGGGTGATGCTGTCGGCGTAGGTCTCCAGGAACTCCTCGCCCTCGATCGCCAGGTGCAGGTCCTCGCCCCTGGCCGCGAAGATCTGCTCGTTGAGGAGCTTGTAGCGGGGGTTGGCCGACAGCGTGCCCTCGTGCACGTCGCCCTCCCGCAGCGTGGGCAGGATGCCGACCATCACCATGTGCCCGCCGACGGTGCGGGCCCGCTCCTCGGCGTGGTTGAGCCGGTCCCTGATCACCCTCTCCAGCCGGGCCGCGCCGTCCCCCTCCAGGGATTCGGGCAGGACGTTGATCTCCACGTTGAACTGGCCCAGCTCGGTCGCCCAGTCGGGCTCGGCGATCGCCTCCAGCACCTCGGTGTTCTTCATGGTGGCCTCGCCGCGCTCGTCCACGAGGTTGAGCTCGATCTCCAGCCCGGCCCTGGGCTCGTCGAACTCGAACCTGGACTCGCGCAGCATCTGCGCGAAGACGTCGAGGCACCGGCGGACCTTGTCCCGGTAGCGCCGCCGGTCCTCGCGGCTGAACACCATCGCAGGTACATCGCGTCCCATACTTCGCAGAGTCGCACAGAAGTAACTACTCGTACAGAAGCCCGCGGGATGCGGATGCGCGGAGATTCGGAGCGGGCGCTCAGACCAGGCGCCGCGCCGTGGCCCAGCGGGACAGCTCGTGGCGGTTGGAGAGCTGCAGCTTGCGCAGCACGGACGAGACGTGGGTCTCCACGGTCTTCACCGAGATGAACAGCTCCTTGGCGATCTCCTTGTACGCGTAACCTCGGGCGATCAGCCGCAGCACCTCGCGCTCGCGCTGGGTGAGCGAGTCGAGCTCGGGGTCGATCGGCGGGGCCTCGCTGGAGGCGAACGCGTCCAGCACGAACCCCGCCAGCCTCGGGGAGAAGACCGCGTCGCCCTCGGCCACCCGGCGGATCGCGTCGGTGAGCTCGCGCCCGCTGATGTTCTTGGTCACGTATCCCCTGGCACCGCCCCGGATCACGCCGATGACGTCCTCGGCCGCGTCGGAGACCGACAGGGCGAGGAAGCGGACCGTGGAACCGGCGCCGAGGACCCGGCGCAGCACCTCCTGGCCGCCCCCGCCGGGCATGTGCACGTCGAGCAGGACCACGTCGGGCCCCAGCGCGGCGATCGCCTTGACCGCGGACTCCACGTCCTCGGCCTCCCCGATCACCTCGATGGAGTCGCCCAGCTCGGCCCGCACGCCGGAGCGGAACAGGCGGTGGTCGTCGACGATCAGGACCTTCACCACACTCATCGGACTTCCCCTCGCGGTCCCGAGGACCGCTCTCCGGCTCGTCTCGATCCTCGCCGTGATCCTACGGTCAGGGCTCCGGTTCGCCGCGGCCCCGGGGGCCACTCCCCGGTTCGCCGCGACCCTCGCCGTGATGCCGCGGACAGGGCTCCGGCCCGCCGTGACGCCGCGGACAGGACTTCGGCCCTCCGCGATCCCGGGGGCGGGGCCCCGGTTCGCCGTGTCGTGGCTCGCTCGCCGCTCACGTCTTCTCCAGCTTCATGGTCAGCATCACTTCCGTGCCCTCGCCGGGCTCGGTCCGCACACGGGCGCTGCCCCCGTGGCGCTCCATCCTGCCGATGATCGACTGGCGGATACCCATACGATCCTCGGGCACATCGCCCATGTCGAACCCGATCCCCCGATCCCGGACGAAGATGGTGACCTCATCCGGTTCCGTCTCGGCGTACACCGAGACGACCTCGGACCCGGAGTATTTGGCGGCGTTGACCATGGCCTGCCTCGCGGCCTGCATCATCGCGGACAGCTCGGGGGTGAGCGGGCCGTCGCCGACGCAGACGACCTCGATCGGCACCCCGTGCGCGTCCTCCTCCTCGGCCGCGACCCGCCGCACGGCCGCCGCCACCGACGCGTCGGCGTCCTGCTGGGGCTGGTAGAGCCAGTTGCGCAGCTCCCGCTCCTGGGAGCGGGCCAGCCGCATCACCTCGCGCGGGTCCTGGGCGTTGCGCTGGATGAGCGTCAGCGTGTGCAGCACCGAGTCGTGCACGTGCGCGGCCACCTCGGCGCGTTCCTCCTGCCGGATGCGTTCGCGGCGCTCGCGCTGCAGCTCCTTCCACAGGGCGGCCAGCCAGGGCGCCGCGATCAGCGCGACGCCGCCCACGACCACCAGGGTGAACACGATGCCCGGACGCGCCTTGCCCAGCTCGTCGTTGGCCACCAGGAAACCGATCGCGCCGACCACGACGAGCACGAGCCCGAGGAAGGTGCGGACCCGGTTCCGGCGGACCTGCCCGACGGTGTTGCTCATCCAGCGCTGCCGCCGGTCGGGGTCGGCCTGCTGCCACAGGATCAGCGAGCCGATGCCGCCCACCGCGATCGGCCAGGCCCCGATCCCGGCGCCCGAGGTGCCGGTGAGCCAGTCCAGCGCCGTCAGCGCCAGCCCGATCGCGCCGTACGCGGTGAGCTGGCTCCAGTCCCTCCCCGGCTCCCTGCCCTCGTACGGCTCGCGCGGGGTGAACATCCACAGGGCGGCGTACGCCAGGGCGCCGAACCCGTCCAGGACGGTGAGCAGCACGAAGGCCAGCCGCAGCACGACCGGGTCGAGCCGGAGCTGGGCGGCGGCCCCCTGGGCCACCCCGGCGACCAGCCGCCCCTCCACCGGTCTCACGAGACGGGGAAAAGGGGCGTCCTCGGATGTCACGGGCGCCGCGTCGCGAACTGTCTGTCGGTCAGCCATATCGTCAGCATCGTCACATGAACCAGCCTGCCAGTGCATCAGGCGTTCCCCTGAAGCGACCCTGAGAGAGCCGTACCCTCTCCGGGACGACTCAGGGGTCTCCCGGATGCACCGCGGACCGGGAAAGGCCACGATAAGGACATGAACGACACCGGGCGAGCCCAGGATCCGGCGAGCTCGCCGTCCGCCTCCTCCCCTTTCGAGGGGCGCTCGGAGGAGAGCGGCCTGAGGCGCGCCAACGAGGGGCGCATGCTCACGGGCGTCTGCGCAGGTCTGGGGAGGTACGCGGGGATCGACCCCGTGGTGCTCCGGGTCGGTTTCGCGGTGCTGGTGCTCGGCTCCGGGATCGGCATCATGCTCTACATCGCGGCCTTCCTGCTGATGCGCGAGACCGACGGCGGCCCCGGCTACCTGGAGCAGTGGATCCGGCGCGACTTCGACAGCGAGACGGTCCTGACCCTGCTGGCCGGCCTGTTCGCCCTCGGACTGGTCGTCAACGTCTCCTCGGACGGCATCGGCGCCGGCACCGTCGTGGTCGGCACGGTGTTCGCCATCGTCCTGCTCGCCGCCCACTCCCGCGGGGTCGACCTGCTGGCGGTGGCGCGGTCGCTGCCCGACCGGCTGCGCAGGCGCCGCGTGCCGTCCCCGTCCCCCTCTTCGGCTCCGTCCTCGTCCTCGTCCGGCCAGTGGCCCGGCGGCGCCGGGCAGCGTCCCGTCGGCGAGCGGGATCCGGCCGCCCACGCCGCCGCCGCGTTCCCGGCCGCCCAGCCGGGTGCCTCGACGGTCACGGAGTCGTACGCGCCCAAGGCGGGACCGGAGTCCGCGACGGTCCCCCCGCCCGCCACCCCCGGAACCCGGGCCATGCCCACCCCCGGGACGTCGGCCATGCCCGCCTTCGGACCCCAGGCCGGGCCCGCCGCCGGGACGTCGGCCATGCCCGCCTTCGAGCCGCAGGCCGGGCCCGCCGCCGAGAACCGTGCCGGACAGGCTCCGGGCATGCCCCCCGGCCCCGGCGCGCCCCCGGCGGACGGCCCGCGGAACGCCCCGCCCGGCCCGTACCCCTACGCGAGGCCGCTCTTCGACTCCTCCGGCGAGCCCTTCTCGCCGTACGGCCCCTACCAGCCTCTGGATCCCCGGAGGCGACAGCAGCCGTACTCCCCCTACGACCACCCGTCCGCGTACGGCGGGGCGGTGATGGCGCCGCCCAGGCCGCGGCGGCGCGGATCGCTCGTGGGAAGCGTCACCATCCTCATGGCCATCATCGTTGGAGGGATCATCGTGGCGATCCAGTCCGCCTCGGGACCGGTCAACATGACGGTCGTCGGTGGCGCGGTACTCGTCGTCATCGGCACCGGCCTGCTGATCGCCACCTGGTTCGGCCGGGGGGCGGGGCTGGTCGTGACCGGCACAGTCCTGTCGATCGCCCTGGTCGCGGGGTCCACGCTGGGCGGCATGCCGAAGAAGTTCGGCGACTACACCTGGAAACCCGCCACCCTGTCCGAGGTGGCCCGCACCTACTCGGTGGGCATGGGAGAAGGCAGTCTCGACCTGAGCGACCTGGTCCTGCCGCCGGGCTCGCGGACCGTCGTGAACGCCTCGGTCTCGGTCGGCGAGATGAGGGTGATCCTGCCCGCGACGGTCAGGGCGGAGGTGAACGGCTCCACCAGGTTCGGTGACGTCAAGATCGACCATGCGGTGGAGGGAGGGCCCGACATCCAGCACAACAAGATCCTGGAGCCCGAGGTGGCCCCCAAGGGCGACGTGGCGACCATCGTGCTGAACGTCAAGGCGGGCATCGGGGACGTGGAGGTGCGCCGTGCGGCCTGACACCGAGGTGACCGAGCGCCGTCGCGCGCACCGCACCGACTGGATGGCCCTGCTCAGCGGCATCGTCTTCATCGCGACCGGCATCGTCTTCATCAGCGAGCCGTCCGCGCCGCCGCTGGTCATGTTCATGATCCTGGTGAGCGGCCTGGGCTTCGCGGGCCTGGTCGCCATCCTGGCCAAGGTCATCCGACGCTAGAGCCGCGCGTCTCCCTGAACGGACCCGGTCGCGTCGCACTCACCCGAACGGGCCCGGTCGCATCGCATCCGCCTGAACAGGCCCGGTCGCGTCGCACTCACCCGAACGGGCCCGGTCGCATCGCACCCGCCTGAACAGGCCCGGTCGCGTCGCACTCACCCGAACGGGCCCGGTCGCATCGCACCCGCCTGAGCACGGCCGGGGCGCCCGAGGCCCAGCTTGTCGGCGATCGAGACCTCACGGCAAAAGGCCGGATCAGGCGTTAGGGTCGGAGCATGCCAGCCCTGGAGTTCGTCAGTACCGTCCGCGCGACGCGAGCCGGTCTGACGGACACGCTCGCCGACGTCGAGGGCATGACCGCGTGGGGCCGGGCGCACGCCGCCCAGCTGGGGATCGACCCGGACTTCGTCGCCTCGGAGGAGTTGCGGCGCGAGGTGGTGGAGCTGCGGCAGGCCGTACGGGCGCTCTTCGCCAGGGCGGTGGAGCCGGGCGCCGCGAGCGGCGCGGACGCGCACCGGCTCCCCGGGTTCGCCGGCTCGCTCGACCTGGTCAACGCCGCGGCGCTGGCCGTTCCGCTGGCCGCGCGGCTGGAGTGGCCCGCCGAGGGCTCTCCCCTGGCACGGACCGTGCCGGGCGACGAGGCCACCGAGTCCGCGCGCATCCGGGCGGCCCTCGCGACGTCGGCGATCGAACTGCTGGCCGGGCCGCGGCGTGAGCGGCTCCGCGCCTGCCCCGCGCCGCGCTGCGTGCTCTACTTCCTCAAGGACCACGCCCGCCAGGAGTGGTGCTCGGTCGGCTGCGGCAACCGGGCCCGCGCGGCGCGCCACTACCGGCAGCACCGCGACGACTGACCCCGTCCGGGCGGTTCTCCCTCTCACGTCTCCCGCGCCCTGTTCGGCGGCGCTCACGTCAGGTGTGTTTTACGTCACATCTTTATAATGGGAAAAATGAGGATTTTGCGTTAAATTTGCCATGCGCTCCAAATCTAACGGGATGAGCCGTTAGAAAGCCTGACGGGAGAGAACCAGATGACCTTCCAGACCGGCCACGTCGGCCTCAACGTCTCCGACCTCGACAGGTCCAGGGACTTCTATGTGAGGATCTTCGGCTTCGAGGTCCTCGCCGAGTCCGGGGAGGCGGACCGCCGTTACGCCTTCCTCGGCCTCGACGGCAAGCTGGTGCTCACCCTCTGGCAGCAGAGCGAGGGCCGCTTCGCCACCGGCCTGCCCGGCCTGCACCACCTGTCCTTCCAGGTCCCGGACATCGAGACGGTCCGCCGGGCCGAGGCCGCGATCAGGGAGGCGGGTGCCACGCTCCACCACGACGGCGTGGTGGCGCACCGCGAGGGCGCGTCCTCGGGCGGCGTGTTCTTCGAGGACCCGGACGGGATCCGGCTGGAGATCTACACGCCCACCGGCGCCGAGGGATCCCCCGTGCCGGTGGCCGCCGCCCCCACCTGCGGCTTCTTCTAAGATCGTGACTCATTTGGCGATCAGTCGTTGGATACAACGTGGATGCATTCCTTCAGCGACTGGTCCCTGACGAGTTGTGGGAGCTGTTTCA
>NZ_JBIAQI010000064.1:0-18666 GCF_042888905.1 Streptosporangium sp. NPDC002721 | reverse complement strand
CAAGAGATACAGAAGGTCTTCACACAATGGCCACGATGCCACCGCAATAACGTTCCGTCATCCCATCACGAAAATCTTGCCAGATCCCACTTCTCGACCAAGAGCCGGGCCTACTCCACCACCATGACCGCCCTGCGTCGCGTCCGTCTGGAGTACCGCCAGGCCCGCGACCTTGAGCGGCTGCCGTACGACCCCGCCGCCACGCTCGTCCTCGCCAACTGGCGGTACGCCGGACAGGGATACACGACCGGGGAATCCGCTCTCGCCTCGTCGATCTCGCCCCAGGGAGGAACCGTTGGCCACTGACTTGATCTCGACTGAAGCTCGGCTCTACCGGGTGTCCGACGCCATGCGACGCCTCGGGCTGAGCCGCAGCGTTCTCTACGAACTGATGCGCTCGGGACGACTGCGCTCGGTCAAGGAGGGTCGTACCCGGCTCATCCCGGCGTCCGCCATCCACGAGTACATCGCGCTCCTGGAGCGGGAGGCCGCCTGATGACCGAACGGCGTAGCCGTGGGGACGGCGGACTGCACTGGGACGAGGCGCGGCAACGCTGGATCGCCTCGGTGACGGTCGGCTACACCCCGGCAGGCAAGCGGATCGTGAAGAAGGCCAGCGGCAAGACCAAGACCGCGGCCATGAAACGGCTCAAGGAGATCATCCGCGACTATGAGGACGGGCTCCTGGTCTCCTCGACCGGCTACACCGTGGCCGACGCCGCACGGAACTGGCTGGAGTTCGGGCTCAGTGGCCGAGGGTCCGCGACGGTGGACAAGTGCTCGATCCTCGCGAACAAGCACATCATCCCTGGTCTGGGCGCGCGAAAGCTCGTCGACCTCACCGCCGATGACATCGACCGCTGGCTGGCCGACAAGGCGAAGGAGCTGAGCACGCGGACCCTCCGTGAGCTGCGCTCGATCCTCGTCCGGTCCATCTCCCGCGCACAGGCTCGCGACAAGGTGAAGCGGAACGTCGCACTGCTCTGCGAGATCCCCAGAGGAAAGGAGGGACGTCCGTCCAAGTCACTCACTCTCGACCAGGCGGAAGCCGTGCTCAAGGCGTCCGAGGGCACGGCGCTGCACGCCTACATCGTGCTCTCGCTGCTACTCGGGGCTCGTACGGAGGAACTGCGGGCACTCACCTGGTCACACGTCGACCTCGACAGCACTCCACCTTCCGTCATGGTCTGGCACTCAGTCCGAGAGGGCGGCGACACCAAGACCCGCAAGTCCCGGCGAACGCTGGCCATGCCGAAGCGCTGCGTGGACGCCCTCAAGCTCCACCGCGAGCGGCAGGACGTGGCTCGCAAGGCGGCAGGCGCGGGCTGGCAGGACAACGGCCTCGTCTTCGCCTCCAAAGTCGGCACCGAACTCGACTCCCACAACGTCCGCCGCTCGTTCCGGGCCGTGCTCAAGAAAGCCGGCCTCAACGAGAAGGAGTGGACACCCCGCGAGATGCGGCACAGCTTCGTCTCGCTGCTGTCGGACTCCGGCATCCCGCTGGAGAACATCTCCCGCCTGGTCGGCCACCGCAACACCTCAGTGACGGAGACGGTCTACCGCAAGCAACTCCGCCCGATGCTCCTGGAAGGGGCCGAGGCGATGGACAAGCTCTTTCCCGACCTGTAGCCCAGCACTCTGACGGAAATCCAAGCCCGGCGAGAGCATCCATCTCGCCGGGTTGTCTCTTTCTAGACGAATGAGTCCGATGTGATCAGTCGTTGTCGATGAGGTTGAGGCCGTGGTTGAGGTGGGCATGGAACGTGGGCCGGGCGCCGGTCGGACCGCTCAGGACGAACTCGTAGGCGGCGTCGTCAGGGTCGTCCGCGTCTGGCTCCGCTACCCCGTCATGTGACGGGCGCCCCCTCACCATCGCCGAGGATGGTCACCATCTCCTCTAGGATTCCTACGAACTCGGCGGCCGGGAGCTCGGCCACGAAGATCGTTCCCGCATGCTCGGGATGTATGAGCAGGTGTCCCTCTCGCCAGAACTCCAACGTGATCACCAGGCGGATCGCATCCCGCCAAAGGCGGGATGTCACGTTGTCGGTCGTGGGACCCCAGCCCCAGCGGTGAAAGAACCCGAACCGCTCGTACTCCTCCTCGCCGTCCCTAGCCGCGGCCTGAAGCCGCCGGTGAATGGCGGCCGGAGACAAACCGGCGAATGGCGGGGTCTGGTCCTCAGCGGAGCGGATCCCGGCAGCGGTACGTGCCACGTAAAAACGGAACTGTTTGACGAAGACCATGTTGTCATCGCACGTCACCCACTGATCAGCGACCCACAGGTCCACCCGACGCAGCGCCGAGCCGTCCCAGTCTCCGACCTCGACAGCGAACCTACGCTTGTCACCTAAAAGCTCAGCCATCCAAACACCGTGGCAAATGCATCACCCACGCACAAAACACGCCTCGCCCGTCACTCACACCAAAAACCATAACCACGGGACACGACCTAGTCCTGATCTCCCTTGATGTAGTGGAAATGCTCTTGGTGCGCGGTCGTGAAGCGCCCAACGAACGAGGGGGTCTGCTGATGGGCGGCGCGAGGCTGGAAGTGGCCGTGCTCGATCGCCCAGTCGTAGACACCCGTGTCGAGGGGGTACTCCGTGAGCATCCCCGTCAGCTCGCCAGCCTTGATCCACGACTCGGCACGCTCTCGCGTCCCGAACACGCCGGACGGCCACTGAGCACCCTCCCCCAGGAAGACCCACACGGTCACGGGACTGGGATCGCTCACCGCTGAGACACCTCGCCACTGGACTTTGCGAAACCCGGAAGGGCACGGACCTGCTGGGTGGACCGTAGTCACTCAGTTGGTCACCCGGCAACGCAAAAGGCCACTCCCGATCTCTCGGAAGTGGCCTCTGACCTGGTGGAGATGAGGGGATTCGAACCCCTGACCCCTTCGATGCGAACGAAGTGCGCTACCGGACTGCGCTACATCCCCAAGACGTGGACTAGATTAGCAAACTTCCGGGGGCACTCGCGCCATCCGGAGCGCGGGTCAGTCGCCGACCGCTCGGCGGGGGGTCTCCGCGTACTGATCGAAGATCTCGTCGCGGAGTGCGGTCAGGTCGATGATCTCGGCCACGGGGCGCTGGGCCTCCAGCAGGGCGGCACGGCGGCGGGCGCGCTTGGCACGTTCCGCGTGGGCCCTGGCTATCGCGGCGCGACGTTCGGCGTCGATCTGGACCGTGACCCTGAGGACGGCCATGTAGACGCCCAGGAGCACCACTGAGGGCGCCACACCCCACCAGGGGATGACCTGGACGACGGCCGTCACCACGGAGGCGAGCAGGAGCAGCACGCACCAGAGCGTCAGGCGCCTGCGCTTGGCCACCTGCTTGCCCCGGCGGCGGAGTTCCGCGCGGCGGCGCTCGGACACGGCCCTGCCGGTGACGGGCTTCGCCGCAGGGGGCCTGGCGGGGGGCTGAGCCTCGCTCCCGGTCCCGGAAGCCACCTGAGCGTCCGGCGAGGCTTCCCAGCTCTCCCCGCGCCCCCCAGGCCCTCCGGGCTCTCCTGGGAAGCCGGAGGACGGCGGCGCGGGCGCGTCGGCGGAGGAGACGGGCAGGGGTTCGGTGAGGGTCTCGGCGGAGTCCTCGTCGATCACCCGTTCGTCGTAGGCGTACGGCTCGACGTCCTTGTGGGACTCGGCCAGGGTGTTGCGGTCGCGGTGCAGCCACATGGGCACGAGCACGCACAGCCACATGACGACAATGGCCAGATAGAGAACGACACCGCTGCTCACGGCCACCTCCGGGCAGCATGAAGACGCGCGTGGTCTCCCGGCGCCTTCGATCTGCTCATGTCACGCACCGTAAGACCGCGTGTCACTATTTGACGAGCATTCGATGCGGTGTGTCGCGAGATCTTCAAACCTCTTCATGCGGAGTGCCACCGTGGGCGGCCGCCTCACGGGCCCGCCGCCACCGTACGAGCAACCCCCTCGGTGCGTCTTCGACCGTGAGCGCGTAACAGATGTGGTCGCGCCAGGCACCGTCGATGTGCAGGTGCCGACGTCTGACCCCTTCTTCCCTGAATCCCAGCTTTTCAACCACTCTGCGGCTCGCGTGATTCTCCGGCCGGATATTGGCCTCGACGCGGTGCAGGCCGGTGGTGAAGAAGCAGTGGTCGACGGCCATGGCGACCGCGGTGGGGGTGATGCCGCGACCGGCCAGGGCGGCGTCCACCCAGTAACCGATCTGGGCCGACCTGGCCGAACCCCAGACGATGGCGCCCACGGTGAGCTGCCCGGCGAAGGCGCCGCCGTAGGTGACGACCCAGGGCAGCGCGAGCCCCTGCCTGGCCTCCCTGCGAAGGGTCCCGGCCATGGAGATGTAGGGACCGAGGCCGGTCTTGAAGAGGGGGGTCTCGGGATTGCTCGGCTCCCAGGGGCGGAGCCAGTTCGCGTTGCGAAGCCGCGATTCCCGCCAGACGCGTACGTCCCGCAGCCGAAGCGGCCGAAGTCCTACCGGGCCTTCCGTAAGGGTCACCGGCCAGCCACGAAGTCGATCCACGCCCTCATCATCTCCCGAAGAAGGCCCGTGGTGCCATGGAAGGGAGGGAGGTGGATCAACGGGGGTGATCTCCTCCCCTGATCTGGTCCACGGTGTGCCTGAGCACGGGAGACAACACCCCCATGCCGTCGCGTACCCCTCCCGAGGAACCCGGCAGGTTGACGATCAACGTGCCGCCGGCCTGCCCGGCGAGCCCGCGGGACAGGATGGAGGTGGGCACCTTGTCCCGGTTCACCTGACGGATGGCCTCGGCGATGCCGGGGACCTCCCTGTCGATCACCCGCCGGGTCATCTCCGGGGTGAGGTCCGCCGGGGTCAGGCCGGTGCCGCCGGTGGTGACGATCACGTCGTAGCCCTCGGCGACCCCGGACCGCAGCGCCGCCTCGACCGGCTCGCCGTCGGGGACCACCCGCGGGCCGTCCACGTCGCACCCGGCCGCCGCCAGCAGCTCGGCCAGCAGCTTCCCGGAGGTGTCCTCGTACGTCCCGGCGGCGGCCCGGTTGGAGGCGGTGATCACCAGAGCTCTCATGGGATCATCCTCCCAGGCTCTCGCGGGCCCGGTTTCCGGGGACCCGGCCTCTGGAGGATCTGGCGTCGCCGTGACCGGGGTGTTCCCGACGGGACCCGATATCCCGAGGCGGGATATCGGGGGACGGGATCTCAGAAGCGGGTCCAGAAGGATATCCGGGGACCGGAGTCAGGGGCGGGTCCAGATTCCCGTCTTGCCGCCGGTCTTCTCCTCGACGCGGACGTCGGTGATCACGGCCGCCGGGTCGACCGCCTTGACCATGTCGATCAGGGCGAGCGCCGCGACCGAGACCGCGGTCAGCGCCTCCATCTCGACGCCGGTACGGTCGGCGGTCTTGACCCGTGCCGTGATCTCCACGCCCTCGTCGGCCACGACCAGCTCGACCTTGACCCCGTGCAGCGCGATGGGGTGGCAGAGCGGGATCAGGTCGGGGGTCCGCTTGGCGCCCATGATCCCGGCGATCCGCGCGGTGCCGATCGCGTCGCCCTTGGGGACCTCCCCCGACCGCAGCAGCGCCACGGCCTCGGCGGACAGCAGCACCCTGCCGGTGGCGGTCGCCGTACGCAGGGAGACGTCCTTGGCCGTGACGTCCACCATGCGCGCCGCGCCGGTCTCGTCGAGGTGGGTGAATCCGGGCGCCTCGCCGCGATGTCGATCGTTCACAGGGGGATGACCTCCACGTCCGTACCCTCGGGAAGCTCGGTGACGTCCTCGGGCACCACGATCAGGGCGTTGGCCGCGGCCAGGGCGGCGAGCTGGTGGGAACCCTGCCCGCGCACCGGGCCGACCGTGCCGCCGGGGCCGAGCACGCCGCGCAGGTAGGAGCGCCTGCCCTCGGGCGAGCGGAGCGGGCCGGTGGTGACCGCCCGCACGGTCGGCGTGGACTCCTCGGGCAGCCCCCGCATCCTGCGCAGCGCCGGACGGACGAACAGGACGAACGACACGAACGACGAGACCGGATTGCCGGGCAGCGCGAAGAGCGGCACCTGGTCCTCGCCGACCACGCCGAAGCCCTGGGGCATTCCCGGCTGCATGGCGACCCGCTCGAAACGGACCGTGCCGAGCGGGCCGAGGGCCTCCTTGACGGGCTCGTACGCGCCCATCGAGACGCCGCCGCTGGTGATCACCAGGTCGGCCCGCAGCAGCTGCGCGTCGAGCTGGTCGAGGAACCCCGCGGCGTCGTCGCCGACGATGCCCGCCCGGTAGCCCTCGCCGCCCGCCTCGCGGACGCCGGCGATCAGGGCGAAGCTGTTGGACTCCCAGATCTGGCCGGGCCCCAGGGGCAGGCCCGGCTCGACGAGCTCGGCGCCGGTGGAGATCACGACCACCCGCGGGCGGGGCCGTACGAGAACCCTGCGGCGGCCGACACCCGCCAGCACCCCGAGCTGCGCGGGACCGATCGAGGTGCCCGCGGGCAGGACGACGTCGCCCGCCCGCACGTCCTCCCCGGACCTGCGGATGGCGTTCCCCTCCCGCACCGGGCGGTTGATCAGGACCTGCGCGGCGCCGCCGTCGGTCCACTCGACCGGGATCACCGCGTCGGCCCCGGCGGGCAGCGGTGCCCCGGTCATGATCCGCATGGCCATACCGGGACCGATGGCCTGCAACCGGCCGTCGCCGGCCGCGATGTCGTCGATCACCGGGAGCGTCACCGGGGCGTCCGCGACGTCCTCGGCCCGCACGGCGTAACCGTCCATCGCGGAGTTGTCGAAGGGCGGCAGCGCGACCGGGGCCGTGACCTCCTCGGCCAGCGTGGTGCCCAGCGCCCGTTCCAGCTCCAGCTCCAGCGGGGCGAGCACCCGCACGGTGCGCAGGATGTCGGAGAGGTGGTCGTCGACCGGTTTCAGGGAGCTCATCGCGAGGCCAGGAACTCCTTGAGCCAGGGCACGAACTCGGGTGCCAGGTCGGGGCGCTCGGCGGCGAACCGCACCACCGTGCGCAGGTATTCGAGCTTGTCGCCGGTGTCGTAACGGCGGCCCCTGAACAGCACGCCGTGCACCGGGCCGCCCTGGTCGCCGCCGCGCCCGGCGAGGGTCCGCAGGGCGTCGGTGAGCTGGATCTCGTCGCCGCGTCCCGGCGGGGTGTTCTCCAGGACCTCGAAGACGGCCGGGTCGATCACGTACCGGCCGATGATGGCCCAGTTGGACGGGGCCTCGTCTGCGGGAGGCTTCTCCACCAGGTCGGTCACCCTGACCACGTCGTCCTCGCCGGTGGGCTCGATGGCGGCGCAGCCGTACAGGGAGACCTGCTCGTGGGGGACCTCCATGAGCGCGATGACGCTGCCGCCGTGCGTGCCGCGTACCTCGATCATGCGCTTGAGGAGCTCGTCGCGGTGGTCGATGAGGTCGTCGCCGAGCAGGCAGGCGAAGGGGTGGTTGCCCACGTGCTGCTTGGCGCACAGGACGGCGTGGCCGAGGCCGCGCGGCGTACCCTGCCGTACGTAGTGCAGGGTGGCCAGGTCGGCGGGCTCCCTCACCTGGGAGAGGCGCTCGTCGTCGCCCTTGGCCTCCAGGATCTCCTCGAGCTCGTGGGCCCGGTCGAAGTGGTCCTCGATGGAACGCTTGTTCTTCCCGGTGACCATGAGGACGTCGAGCAGCCCGGCGGAGACCGCCTCCTCGACGACATACTGGATCGCGGGCTTGTCGACGATGGGCAACATCTCCTTGGGGGTCGCCTTGGTCGCCGGAAGAAAACGGGTGCCCATGCCCGCCGCGGGAACGACGGCTTTCGTCACAGCTTCGAAGTCGGCCATAACGAAACCTTAGTGGAGGGACCTGTGGACAAGCTGACGCTGCGTGCCACGATCGAGACCGCACGCGCCTCGATCCCCGACGAGCAGCGGCACGCGGCCTCCGTCCAGATCAGGGAATCCCTGCTGGACCGGCCCTGGGTCCAGATGGCCGGGCTGGTCGCGTGCTACTGGTCGATCGGTACGGAACCGGCGACCCACGGGCTGGTCTTCGCCCTGTGGAAGCACGGCGCGACCGTGATCCTGCCCGTGCTCCGCGACGACGACGACCTCGACTGGGCGGTGTACGACGGCCCCGACACCCTCGCCCCCGGCCGCTTCGGGATCATGGAACCGGTCGACACCCGCCGCGGTGTCGACGCCGTCAGGACCGCGGCCCTGGTGATCGTGCCCGCGCTCGCGGTCGACAGGACCACCGGGGTACGGCTGGGCCGGGGCGGCGGCTCCTACGACCGGGCACTGGCCAGGGTCGGCCCGAACGTGCCGACGGTGGCGCTGCTCCACGAGGGCGAGTTGATCGACGGGGTCCCCGCCGAGTCCCACGACCGCGCGGTCCGCTACGCGGCCACCCCCGACGGGATCTTCAAGACCGCCGCCGCGGAGGCGTGACGGACCACCGGTGCGAGGCGTGACCATCTGGGGTGTTGGATCGCCGCTGGGCACGGGGCCGAAGGCGCCAGAATCGTGACAGGGAGTGCGCGCCGCTCATGTGTGGCTGCCCTTCCTAATGCGACACAATGGTCCCCGGAGTCAGAGAGGGGACCAGATGGGACTGGATGTCTGGCTGCTTCTCGGTGCCGGAATCGTCATCGCGGCCATCGTCGCGGTGCGTGTCGCCCACCGGAGCGGACTGCCCAGCCTCCTGATCTTCTTGGGTTTCGGTTTGCTCGTCGGCGAGTCCGGGTTCGGGTTGCAGTTCGAGAACCCGCAACTCGCGCAGGAGATAGGCCTGATCGCGCTGGCGATCATCCTGGCCGAGGGTGGCCTGACCACCACCTGGAGCCACGTCAAGGGAGCCATTCCCACCGCCCTGGTGCTCGCCACCGTCGGCGTGGGCGTGAGCATCGCGGCCGTCGCGGTCCCGGTGCACCTGATCCTCGGCATGGACTGGCGGACCGCGTTCCTGCTCGGCGCGATCCTCGCCTCCACCGACGCCGCCGCCGTCTTCTCCGTACTTCGCCGCCTGCCCCTGCCCTCACGCCTCGCGGGCATCCTGGAGGCCGAGTCGGGCCTCAACGACGCCCCCACGGTGATCGCCGTCATGCTGCTGAGCGCCGCCACCTCGCCCAGCCTGGGGGTGGCGCTGTTCGAGGTGGTCCTCGAACTCGTGGTGGGCGCGGCCGTCGGCCTGGCGGTCGCCCCGCTCGGCGCGTACGCGCTGCGCCGCATCGCGCTCCCCGTCTCGGGCCTGTACCCCATCGCGGTGCTCGCGCTCGCGTTCGTCGCCTACGCGGGAGCCACGCTGCTGCACGGCAGCGGCTTCCTCGCGATCTATCTCGCGGCGCTGGTCATGGGCAACTCCCGGATGCCGCACCGCGCGTCCTCTCGGGGGTTCGCCGAGGGCGTGGCCTGGCTGGCGCAGATCGGCCTGTTCGTCATGCTCGGCATGCTGGCCAGCCCCTCGGAGATGCCGTCCGCGATCGTGCCCGGCCTGGTCGCCGGGCTGATCCTGGTCGCGGTGGCCCGCCCGCTGTCGATCATCGTCTCCGCGCTGCTGGCCCGGCTGATGCGCGTCGACCGGCTGGCCTGGCGGGAACAGGCCTTCCTGTCGTGGGCCGGGCTGCGTGGCGCGGTGCCCATCGTGCTCGCCACCATCCCCTGGGCCGCCACCTCCGTTCCCGACGGCACCGCCAAGTTCGTGTTCAACGAGGTCTTCGTGATCGTCATCGTCTACACCCTGCTGCAGGGGCCGACGCTGCCGTTCGTGGCGAAACTCCTCAAGCTGACCACGCTCGACGAGGCCCGCGACCTGGAGGTCGAGTCGGCGCCGCTGGAGGAGCTCAACGCCGACCTGCTCCAGGTCAAGGTGCCGCCGACGTCCATGCTGCACGGCGTGGAGATCTTCGAGCTGCGGCTGCCCTCGGACGCCCAGGTGACGCTGATCGTCAGGGACGGCCGTACGTTCGTCCCCACCGACTCCACCAGGATCAGGGTCGACGACCAGCTGCTGGTCGTGACCACGGCCGCCTGCCGTGACACGGTCGAACGCCGGATGCGCGCGATCAGCCGCAAGGGCAAGCTCGCGGGCTGGTTCGGCGAGCGGGGCACCTGACAGGAACCGGCGCCCGGCCGGGGGCGGCGGCTGATCGGAGGTGGTACCTGACCGGAATCGGCATCCGGCCGGGGGCGGCGGCTGGTCAGGGGTGGCGCCTGATCGGGATCCGGCTACGGAATGCGAGGACTCCGACTCGCGTTTAAGCTTGTCGGCTGCGTACCATTAGCAGTCGCGCCACTAGAGTGCCAATCGGCGCGGATCACACGAGGAGGAGCGCGTGCCCACCTACCAGTACGCCTGCACAGCCTGTAACAACCAGTTCGAAATCGTCCAGAAGTTCTCCGACGACGCTCTCACCGAGTGCCCGAGCTGCGCGGGCGACCTGCGCAAGGTGTTCTCCGCGGTCGGCATCGTCTTCAAGGGCTCGGGCTTCTACCGGACCGACAGCCGGTCCTCGTCGTCCAGCACGGTGACGTCCGCGAACGGTTCGTCGAGCTCTTCCGGCTCCTCGGACTCCTCCGGTTCGTCGTCGAAGTCCTCCGACTCGTCGAGCTCGTCCTCGTCGAATTCGTCGAGCTCGTCGTCCTCGTCGGACTCCAAGTCGACGAAGACCGCGAGCAGCACGGCCGCCGCGGCCTCCTGAGCCGCCTTCCCCACCTCCCGATCGGCCGTTCACGGGCGGCCGCCAACCGGCCGCCCCAGGCTGTGGCCCCTGCCGACCGCCCCGCGCCGTGGCCCGATCGGCCGAAGCGGGTGGGTGATGCCCCCGCCCTCGGTATCGCGGGACAGCCGGTACGACCCCCGATGGCGCCCCGGCGGTTCCGCCGAAAGCGATCGGGCGACCACCCGGGGAAATGGTTATCCACAGGCCGTCACCCGGGCTCCTCAGGGACCGGTCCGTGGCGCTAACCTCGGCTCCATGGTCACTCCTCGCGCGGACATCGGGGTCATCGGCGGCTCGGGCTTCTACTCCCTGCTCGACGACGCCACAGAGGTCGAGATCACCACGCCGTACGGCCCGCCCAGCGACGTCGTCACGGTCGGCCGGATCGGGTCGCGCTCGGTCGCCTTCGTGCCCCGCCACGGCCGCGACCACCGCTTCCCCCCGCACCGCATCCCCTACCGGGCGAACCTGTGGGCACTGCGCTCCCTCGGCGTCCGCCAGGTCCTGGCCCCCAGCGCGGTCGGCTCCCTGCGCCCCGAGATCGGCCCCGGCGCCCTGGTCGTCCCCGACCAGATCGTCGACCGCACCTCGGGCCGGGTGCAGACCTACTACGACGCGGGCGGCGTCGTCCACGTCGCCTTCGCCGACCCCTACTGCCCCTCGGGCCGCGCGGCGGCCGTCTCCACGGCGCGTTCCGCCGACTGGGAGGTGACCGACGGCGGCACCCTCGTGGTGATCGAGGGCCCGCGCTTCTCGTCCCGCGCCGAGTCCCGCTGGTTCAGCGGCAACGGCTGGTCGATCGTCGGCATGACCGGCTTCCCCGAGTCCATCCTCGCCCGCGAGCTGGCCCTCTGCTACACCTCGGTCTCCCTCGTCACCGACCACGACGCCGGGGTCGAGGCGGGTGAGGGGGTCACCCACGACGAGGTCCTCGCCTTCTTCGCCACCAACGTCGGCCGCATGCGCTCCCTCATCGGCGACGTCGTCGCCGCCCTCCCCGAAGAGCGCACCTGCCCCTGCCAAAATGCCCTGGACGGCCTCAAACTCCCCTTCGACCTCCCCGGCTGACCCTACAAGCGGCGGCCCCGGCATCACCGCCAGGTGGGCCCTACCCGACGAATCTCGAAAAGGGTCGGTTCCCGCCCCCGTCCAAGCCACCCGGATCCGCCGAGAATCCTCGCTCCACACCGCTGGCCTGCGAGGCACCTCACCCACCACGGGCCCCGTACCGCTGGTCGGCGAGGCACCTCACTCACCAGGGGCCCCGCACCGCCACTCGGCCAGGGCGTCCCACCAATCACGGGCCCCGTGCCGCTGGTCGGCGGGGCACCTCACCTACTACCGGTCCCGTACCGCTTGGTTGGCGGGGCGCCTCACCCACCACCGGCCCCGCGCCGCCATCCGGCCGGGGTGTCCCAACAAGCCCCGCGCCGTCACTCGGCCGGGGCGTCCCACCCATCACGGGCACCGCGCCGCCCGGCTTCTCCCACCCCTGGAGTCAGCCATGCGCGCTCTGCGCCGCTTCCTCGACCGCCGTCACCGCCTCATCGCCACCGCCGTCGCCGCCCTGGCGATGGGATGCGCCGTACTGGCGCTGCGCCCGGACACCGCCTCGGTGACCGTCCTGACCGCCGCCAGGGATCTTCCCGGAGGCGTGCTGGAACCGGCCGACCTGACACCGGCTCCCCTGAGACCCGATACGGTCCCCGACGGCGCCCTGAGGCCCGGCACGCCGTACGCGGGAAAGATCCTGACGGGTCCCGCGCGGCGCGGGGAGCCGCTGACCGACGTCCGCCTGCTCGGCCCCGGCCTGCTGGCCGCCCACGGCGCGGGAACGGTCGCCACCCCCGTACGCGTCGCCGACCCCGAGACCGCGCGCCTGCTCTCCCCCGGTGACGTGGTGGACGTACTCGCCGCCACCTCGGCATGGGACGGCGACGCCCCGGCGACCATCGCGGCCGAGGACGTCACGGTCCTGGCCACCCCGGGCGGGGAGTCGGAGCGCGGCGCGCTCGTCGTGCTGGCCACCACGTCGGCCCAGGCGACCGAGCTCGCCTCCGCCCAGGCCGGCGGACGGCTCTCCTTCACGATCGGCCCTCGCACAGGATGAATCTCACGGTGACCGATGACGGTACGGCGGCCAGAAGCAGGGGAACGGCCTGGAACGACTTCCTGACAGGCATCCGCAGCGGAGAGATCTGATCCAACGCCGAGCGTCGACCACAGCTACGGCTGCGGCCGAGTGGGCCCTACAGCAGAGAGCCGATCTTGGGGTCATATTCCCAGTGCCAGGGCTCGAAGGGGCTGACGTAGGCCCACTGGGGGTGAATCCAGCCGAACTTCTTGCCGTTGGTCTCCAGCCAGTTGAACTCGGCCGAGCGGAAGCGTTCGACGCCCCCGCACAGGTCGACGGCGAGTCCCAGGCCGTGGTTGCTGCGGCCGGGGACCGCCGCCAGGCCGGGACGGGTGTAGTAGACCGACTGCTGCTCGGCCAGGCTCCGGTAGCTGTCGGTCACGCACATCTGCCTGCCGAACTGCCGCTTGTACGCCTCGTTCAGGCTGATGAACGCGAGCGCGGCGTCCCCCCGCAGCTGGTTGCCCCGCTGTTGGAGCGGGCAGAGGTACGCCTGCGGGATGAGCCCGTTGGGGAAATCGCTCATCGAGGTCGCCCTGGTCGGGTCGCACCCGGCCGCCGGGCGCCCCTTCTTGTCAATCTTGACGCCCAGCTTCACCAGGGCCTTGGTCAGGGACTGCACGATCTTCTGCGAGCGCGTCCTGAGCGTCTCGATCTCGGCGCCCATCTGCGCCTCCGCGAGGAGGTTGCTCGCCCGGAGCTCCTGCGCCTCGCCCGCCAGGCGCTCCTGCTCCAGCTGCAGGCGGCTGCTGTCCTCAAGGATCAGGTCGCGCTCGGCGACGATCTGGGTGAGACCGGCCATCGCACGCAGGGTGTCGGTGCCGGACTCACCGGACAGGAAACCGGCCACGTCACCACCGGTCGGCTGCTGGTAGAGGACCCCGACGAGGTCCGACAGCGGCTGCCGTACCTGAGCGAAGGCCCTCTCGGCCCCCTGCAGCTCCCGCAGCTTGATGGAGAGTTCCTTCTCCGAGGTGCGAATCTGGTTCCGCCGCTGCTCCAGCGCCTTGGTCGCGGCCTCAAGATCCTTCGCGGCCTTCTCCGCCTCACGACGCAGTTCTGTGAGATTCACCGGCTCCGCGGCAACGATGGCCTGAACCTCCGCCGGCGCCCGCTGCGCGGCAGCGGCTCCCGGCAGGAAGGAAGTCATCGTCGCGACGACGGCGATCAGACCCGCTGATCGACGAGGTGGCACGTTCGACCCCTCCGTTTGCGAACTCGTGACCTGGGTCAGGCACGCACGCTACTACAGCTGACCAAGTGCACGGGCCAGCTCTCCACAGCCGATATGCGCCGAACACCCCTTTTTGTGACCGGACAAGTCAGACTTCTTGCCGCCCGCGCTTCTTGCAGACCTCCCAGAGCCACGTCCCCTTCCACTCCGCCGAACACCCCTCGCGGGGCTCAGGTGGCGCGAGTGGCGACGTCCGCTCCCCCCGAGGCTCAGGTGCCACAGGGGGTGGCAATGCCACCTTCCGTGGCCCTCTGGAGCCTTGCGGGCGGGTCTTTATGGGAACGACCACATCCGTCCCATCCGTCACGCCCGCATCATGGGCATCGTTCAGCCAGCCGGGCTCGCCCGGACTCTCCTCCGAAGGACGCACTCCCGATTTCGCCGCGACGGGCACCCATCCCCCGTACACCCGCTCCGGCCGCAACGGCGGAGGAACCAGCCGCGGCGCGAACATCCGGCTCCGTACGGGCCCGACCACAACCGGCACCAAGGCCACCACATCCCTCGGCGGCTCCCCGTCCGACGACCCGTCCCCCAACCGGGACGCCGAACCGGTCCAGGCTCCCCCACCCCCCTGGAACCCCCGCCGTCCCTCACCCTTCGCCCAGAGATCTCCGTCTTCGTGAAGCGTCTCGGCTTCCTCTGGTCTCTCGGCTTCTTCCGCCCCCGCCGCTTCCCTGTCCTCTTCGGCTTTTTCAGGCCTCCCGGCCTCCCCAGCCCCCTCAGGCTCCGCATCGGCGTCGGCCATCCGTACGGCCGCCTCGTAGCCGGTGAGCTCGGCCACCAGTAACCCCCCGGCCAGAAGCGCGGGCGCCAGCATCGCACCACACAGCACCACCGGACGCAGGGCGCGATGCCCGCGAATGCGCTTCCGCCGCCTGTCGATCACGGACCGTGACACTAACCTCGCCCACCACCCCACACCCACCCACTTGCCGCGCTTTTACTCCAGGCCAGCGAACCGATAACCCGTCGTCTGCCCCCAACTCCCCCTCGGGGCGCGCAACCACTCGCTACTTTCGCTACTCTTACTAGGAGCCCCTGCCTCCGTAGCTCAGGGGATAGAGCACCGCTCTCCTAAAGCGGGTGTCGCATGTTCGAATCATGCCGGGGGCACTCTTCTGACCAGCGAAAGCCCCCTTGACCTGGGGCTATCCTTGATCGCGTTTCCGCACACGTAGGCAGCGGAGTGCAGCCATAGGCAGCTGTGTGCCAGTGGTTGCGGAATATACGTGGAACGATCTTGAAGGTGTTTCCGCAGGTCACCCTACGCTGCCGAGAACCTGTGACTTCTAGCGCATCCCCATTCCATGGGCACCCCAGATCCCCCGTGGCTGCCGATCTAGGATGATCCACTGTGCAACGACTCGCGCTCTTCGACCTGGACAACACCCTCATAGATCTCGACGAGGCGTTCCAGGCATGGGCCGAGGAGTTCACCAAGGAACACGGCCTGGAGCGCGAGGCGGTTGATTGGCTGCTCGCGCTCGACCGAGCCGGTTTTCCCCATCGCGAGATCTTCTTCGGCAAGGTACGGGAGCGCTTCGCCTTGCCCGACACGGTCGAGGAGCTGTGGGGTCGGTACCGCAGGCGTATGCCGCATCTCGTTCACTGCCGGCCCGAAGTCCTGGCAGGACTATCTCGGCTCCGCGCATCGGGTTGGTTAGTGGCGATCGTCACCAACGGAACCGCAGACAACCAGCTCGAGAAGATCCGTAACACCGGACTGGCCGACGCCGTGGACGCTTGGGCACTCTCAGGGGTCGAGGGTATCCGCAAGCCTGAGGCCAGACTGTTCGAGATCGCCGCTCAGCGCTGCCCTCCTTGGCAGGCTCAGGTGAGCGGCATGAGGAAACGGATCGCGAGCAATCTCGACACCGCGCCTCATGCCGACTCAACCGATCCGCCTGCGGCGTCTCGCCGCGCGTGGGCGGTCGCTGGCCGCGCTGCGGCTCTTCGGCCGGTCGCGACCAGCGCCGCCCACGTGCCAATAGGCCGACGGCGAACTGTCATAAGAGCTGAAGAGACGCCTCCGGCGGGGATCTCCGGCCCCGAGGTGATCGCCGCGCGGAACCGAGGCTGTGGGTGGCTGAGGAGTCCCTGATCACCTCGCACACCATCGACCCGGGCAAGCCCAGCAGACCGGCTCCTCCGGCTCAAGCCCGGCTGTGCAGGCAGGGCAACCAGCAGGCGAGGAAGGTCATCGGGACGCATGTACACGCGAGGCCGGGCTTGATCCTCCGTCCCCGGCCCGCTGCCGCTTCGCGGTGGGTCGATGGCGTACGAGGTGATCAGGACAGGGAAGCGTGCGGGACCGCACCAAGACGTGGGAGATGTACCAAAGCGGTGGATGTAACGATCCTCGTGATTTTCAAGGAGTAATTATCTGATCTTGGCTGTGCGGTTCATCATGGGGCCATGATGCGCGGGTGGCGGATAGCGGGCGGGATAGTGGCGGGGCTCGCCTTGGTGGTGCTGGGAGTGCTGCTGTTTAAGGCTGGCCTCGACGATGCTGACAAGTGGGCCAGCGTGATCGGCGTATTTGTGGGACTGCTCGGCCTGATCCTGTCCGGGTATGGGGTGGTGCTCAGCCGCCGTGCGCTGCAATCCGGCCTGCAGGCCACAGGAGTGCAGGTGACGGCATCCGGGACGCGGTCGATCGCCGGACAGGCCATCTCCGGGAACGTCTTTACTGGCGACACCATGCCCGTTGGTTCGATCGAGAAAAACAAGACCCCGGCAGACAATGCCCCGCAGGCCGATCCTGCGCCTGCTGCCGATGCTCCCCAGACCGCCGGGGCAGCTCAGGTGACGGTGACCGCGTCCGGGGAACGGTCGATCGCCGCGCAGACCATCTCCGGAACCGTCTCTACCGGAGATAACGCCACGGGAAACCGCTGAGAGCCGACTATGGGGGACATGACACCGCAGCACCGTACCGAGATCGAGACATCAGGTGATAGATCGGTAGCCAGCGGGGAGATCCACGGGCCGGTGACCACAGGGGACAACTCGCCCGTGGATAACCGGACGATCAGGCTTGAGCCGGGAACCCTACGGGCTCCGGCCGAGGTGGACCTGACGGCGGCATTGACGAATCTGCCTGATGCGCCCGCCGCGGTGTTCATCGGGCGAGAGAACACGTTGATGCAGCTCGACCACGAGCTGTCCGGAGACCGGGCGCGGGTAGTCATTGGCCAAGTGATCCACGGTCTGGGCGGCATCGGCAAGACCGAGTTGGCCCGCCAGTACGCCACCATCAACCGGGACCGCTACCGGCTGAGGTGGTGGATCACCGCCGAGAGCGCCGAGCAGGTCCAGGCCGGGCTTACCGCGCTGACCGAGCAGCTGCACCCGCCGACGGCGCTGGCCCTGCCCGGAGAGCAGGCGGCCGACTGGGCGCGAGGATGGCTGCAGGCCCACAGGGGCTGGTTGCTGGTGCTCGACAACGTGGAGGAGCCAGCGCATGTGCGGGATCTGCTGGGCCAGCTCCACACCGGGCACATCCTGGTCACCACGCGCCGCCTGGTGCGCTGGCCCGCCGGCGTCCAGCCGATCCCTTTGGAGGTGCTGGACGAGTGCGCATCGGCCGAGCTGATCGCCAAAGTCGGCGAGCGGGACCGGCCCGAAGACCGGCCCGCTGTCGAGGCGATTGCCGCAGAACTGGGGTATCTGCCGCTGGCGCTGGAACAGGCCGGTGCCTACATTCGTGAGTCCCAGATCAGCCCCGATACGTACCTGTCCCTGCTGACCGCCCATCCCGCGCACATGTACGCCGCATCCCCCGAAGGGGGAGATGCCGAGCGCACCATCGCCCGGCTTTGGCGTGTCCACCTGGACGCCATCGGCAAACGCAACGCCTATGCGGTGCAGCTACTACGCGTGCTGGCCTGTTACGCCCCCGACGACATCCCCCGCGACATCCTGGGCGCCGACAGCGACAGGGCCATGGTGCTGGACGCGCTACGGCTGCTGCACTCCTACAGCCTCATCACTCTGACTGAGGGTGCCGTGGCCGTTCACCGGCTCATTCAGGCCGTGGTCGCGGCCGAGGACGAGACCAGGACGACCACTGGGGAGAGCTCTGCTCCGGACCTGGCGCTGGCCTGGCTGGCCTGTGCCTGGACGGCTTCGGCGAAACTGTCCCCGTATGAGCAGCGCATGCGGTGGCGGACACTGAGCCCGCACGCGGAAAGCCTGACTCATCATCACCCGATCAGTACCGAATCTCTGAGAGACGTTCCGATCTTCCGTGAAGCCACCAGCTACGAGCACGGCGAGGGCAATTACCAGCGCGCCCACACATTCGCATCTCACGGCCTGGCCATCGACAGGGCGGTGCTGGGTGAGGAGCACCCGCACACGCTGTCCAGCCGGAACAATCTGGCGACTGTTCTGTGGGATCTGGGGCGGTTGGCTGAGGCCGAGGCTGAGCATCGGGCGGTGCTGGAGATCTGCCGTCGGATGCTGGGTGAGGAGCACCCGCACACGCTGTCCAGCCGGAACAATCTGGCGAGTGCGCTGAGAGGACTAGGGCCTGTACGGGCTTTGAATCTTTAGATGGGTTGAAGGCTTCGGAGCCACACGATGGCTCCGCGTAGATGAAGGCCCGCGAGGTAGCTTT
>NZ_JBIAQI010000063.1:0-20229 GCF_042888905.1 Streptosporangium sp. NPDC002721 | reverse complement strand
GCGCTACGAGCGCCGGGCCGACCACTTCGCATCCTTCGTCGCCATCGCCGCAGCCCTCATTTGCTACCGCCGACTCACCAAATGAGTCATGGTCTTAGTTAGTCACCCGGCAATGCAGAAGGCCACTTCCGATCTCTCGGAAGTGGCCTCTGAACTGGTGGGGTGTTCACGAGTAGGTCTGGCTTGGGATGGAGCGGGCGCTTACAGATCGCTTCCCGAAATGGAGATGATCGTTTCCCGGAATCCCCGCACGAAGTTGACCTCAACCGAGACTGCCGAAATCCCGGTATCGGGAGCGGACATCCCGTCCACGTCGGCGAAGTCCCGGTAGACCTGCACCGAGAACCCTTCGGTGACGGCGGCGAGGCGGACCGCGGCCGGGTCCGGCGCGACCGCCGCGTCGGATGGCTGATCGGTTCCGGCCTGCAGCAGATCGGGCAAGGGAGGATGGGGTTCGCCGCTGGACCGGGGCGTCCCGAAGAGCGGGGCATCATCGCACCGGAGGCAGTCCTGCCCTCGCTGGAACCTCTTCGACAGTGATGTTCAGTTCTTTCGCGACACCGGCGGCAGCCAGACGCTTGGTACCGCGGCGGCCCCCGAAGTCACCTCTGTCATGCCGATCACCGGATTGCCGGTAGATGTGCTGGCGGAGTTGGTGGCCGAGATCGGGCCGCTGTGGGAGGCCCAACAGCAGGCCGAGCCGCAGGCCAGACCCCGTCCGGCGCGGACGCCCGACACAAGCGGGTCTTCGTTGACCGGCTCCTGGCCACGCTGGTCCACCTGCGCCATGGCGTCACCCATGACGCGCCGGGCTGCCGGCACCTACGGAAATGCTCAGTCCACCAGGCCCGCGCGGTAGGCGGCGATGGCCACCTGTACCCGGTTGGTGACGACGAGTTTGTCGAACAGGTGAGACATGTGGCTTTTGACGGTTGCCTCGCTCATGTGCAGGCTGGCCGCGATCTCGGTGTTGGAGCGGCCGAGCCCCACCTCGGTGAGCACCTCCCGCTCGCGGCCGGTAAGGGTTTCCAGCCGGGCGAGCGCGTCACGGCGACGCCGGATGGGCACGTCGGTTGTGACCCGGTGGATCAGCCGCCGGGTCACCCGCGGGGACAGCATCGCGTCACCGCTGTGCGCGAGGCGTACGGCACGGATCAGATCGTGCGGCGAGGTGTCCTTGAGGAGGAATCCGCAGGCCCCGGCCTCCAGGGCGGTGAAGACGTGCTCGTCGCTGTCGAACGTGGTGAGGATCACGACCGCGGGCGCACGGGCGAGCCGGCGGATGGCCTCGGTGGCGGCGAGGCCGTCGGTCCGCGGCATCCTGATGTCCATCAGGATGACGTCCGGCCCCAGGCGGTGCACGGCGTCGATCGCCTCGTCCCCGTCCGCGGCCTCCCCCACGACCTCCACGTCGGGCGCGGATTCGAGGATGAACCGCAGTCCGGCGCGGATCAGCGATTCGTCATCCACCAGCAGCGTCCTGATCATGTGTGTCCCTCGTGGATGCGTCCCACGGCAACCGGCCCTCGAGACGCCAGCCTCCCGCATCGCCGGACGCGCCGCGTACCGTTCCGCCGATCAGCCGGAAACGTTCTGCCAGGCCCACGAGACCGGCCCGGGCGCCGGAAGGGCGCGCGGCCGGCCGGAGCGATCGCTCGTTGGTGACCGTGATCGTGACGCCGTCCTCCGGGCTCCCGGTCACGGAGACGGTGACGGGTGCTCCGGGGGCGTGCTTGTGCGCGTTGGTCAGCCCCTCCTGTACGAGCCGATAGGCGGCCCGGGCGGTCGCCGCCGGCAACGTGCCGAGGTCGCCGTGCAGCGTGACGGCGTTGCCGGCCGACGTCCAGGACTCCACCAGTCGCCGCAGGTCGGGAAACGTGTCGTCATGTCCGGCCCGCAATACGCCCACGATCTTCCGCAGCTCTTCGAGGGCCTCCTGCGCGGTGACCCGGATCAGCGCCGCCTCCCGCTCGATCCGTGCCGGTTCCGCGCCGGAGTTGACCTCCAGCCCGCCGGCGTGCAGCGAGATGAGGGTGACCTTGTGCGCGAGCACGTCGTGCATCTCCCGTGCGATTCGGCCGCGTTCGGCGGCCTTCGCCTGTTCGTCGCGCAGGTGCCGTTCGGTCTCGGCGCGCTCCGCGCGCTCCCGCAGTGACCTGGTGAGCTCGCGGCGGGTGGCGGTGTACCCGCCGGCCACCAGAACGGCGGCGGTGGCGGCCATCGCGGAGAGCAGCGCGTCCGTGCCGAAGCTGCCGTCCTCGACCCACTGCTGCGCCAGGAATCCCGCCACGCCGATCGCCGCCAGCGCCGCGAACCGCGGGCCCAGCCGCGCCCCCGCGCCGGAGAACAGGCCGATCAGCAGCGGCCCGGGGTTGCCCGACAGCGCGTACGCACCCGCCCCGATGGCGGTGACCGCGGTCGGCCACCGATCGCGGAACCACACGGCACCCGCGGCGACCAGCCCGGCGCCCGCGATGACCACGCGCGGCAGCGGCGCCCACGGCACCTTGACCGCCAGAATGGCCAGGAACAGGCAGAACGCCACGGAGACCGCGTTGATCGCGTGCGGGCCGAGCGTGACGACCCGCCGCAGCGCGTTCCGGTACGTCACCATCGGCCCAGCGTAGCCAGGGCGGCGGCGCGTCACCTCCTGCGAACGTCGATGCCGTCCGTCCGAAAATCTCCGACTTTAGTGTGATGCGACCATGGTCGTGATGGCGATGCGGCCGCGCCCTCGCCGGCGGCACCGTTGATGACTCCCGACAACGTCAGGAGTCACGCCGTGTGGCCAGTCGCCCTTCCCCGCCTGCTGCTCATCGCCGCGCTGTCGCTGGTGGCCGTCTGGCCGCCTGCCGCGGCGGCGGCCTCGGCACGCATTCCGGACACCCGTCAACTGGCGGACTTCTTCGACGCCGCCATACCGAGAGGACTGGCGGCCAACCACGTGCCGGGCGCGGTGGTCTCCGTGGTGGGCGCCGGGAAAACCCTCTTCAGCAAGGGGTACGGCCTGGCCGACCGAGAGAACGGGACACCGTTCGACTCCGGCACCTCGTTGGTGCGGATCGCCTCGATCACCAAACTGTTCACCTGGACCGCGGTGCTGCAACAGGTGCAGCGGGGCAGGCTCGACCTGCACGCGGACGTGAACCGCTACCTCACCACATTCCGCGTCCCCGCGACGTACCCCCAGCCGATCACGCTGGCGCAGCTGATGAACCACACCGCCGGGTTCGAGGACAGCGCCATCGGCGTGGGCGCGCGACGCAAGGCCGACGTGCCGCCTCTGGGCACGTATCTCGCCGAGCACATGCCGGCGCGGATACGCCCGCCCGGAGAGGTGTCGGCCTACTCGAACTATGGCGCGGCGCTGGCCGGATACATCGTGTCGCAGGTGAGCGGGCAGCCCTACGACCAGTACGTACAGGCCCACATCCTGGATCCGCTCGGCATGCGGCACAGTACGGCCTCCGAGCCGGTCCCCGCCCGCTTGGCCGCGGGCCAGGCACGCAGCTATGACCACGAAGACGGGATGTACCAGCGCAAGCCCTTCGTCTTCGACAACCTCCCGCCCGACGGATCGATCAGCGCCACCGCGAACGACATGGCCCGCTTCATGATCGCCCATCTGGAGAACGGGCCCATCCTCGACGAGCCCACCGCCCGTCTCATGCACCAGCGGTCCTTCGCCGCCGACCCCCGCATCGACGGGTACGCCCACGGGTTCAAGGAGCAGACCGTCAACGGGCATCGCGTGATCATGCACGACGGCAGCTGGGAAGGCTTCCAGAGCGCGCTGCTGCTGGTGCCCAACGCCGATATCGGCCTGTTCGTCTCCACCAACGGCATGGGCGGTATCGATACCGTCACCGAGCTCATACCCGCCTTCTTCGACCGTTTCCTCCCCGGCGACCGCGCCGCGCCCTCCGCCCCTCCCGGCAAGGCGGCCACGCCCGTGGCGGGCTTCTACAAGCCGGCCCGCACCGTCGAGTCGACCATCGAGAAGGTGCTCACCCTCACCGGCTCCTCCCGGCTGCGGGTCGAGGACAGCGGGAAACTCGCCTTCAAGGGCATGACGTGGAGCCCGCTGGCGCCAGGGCTCTATCAGCAGGACGGCGGTTCCCAGCGGCTGGCGTTCGTCACGAACGGCGCCGGCGTCACGTACGCGGCCACCGACGGGCCCGCCTACGAACTCATCCCCTGGTGGGACACCCCTCCGGCCAACCTCATCGTCGTCCTGGTGTTCGCCGTCACCGCCCTGACGGCCGTACTCGGCCTGCCGTCGGCCGCCGCGCTCCGGCGACTGCGGAGACGCCCCGCTCAAACGCCTCGCGCCTGGCGCGCCGGCCGCCTCCTCGCCGGCCTGGCCGGCGCCGTCGGGCTGGTGTTCGTCGTCATGTTCGCGCTGACCCTGACCGGCGACACGAGCATCCTGTACGGCGTGCCGACGACCCTGCGGGTCCTGCTGCTTCTTCCCCCGCTGTTCCTCGCCCTCACCATCGCCGCGATCGCGACCACCGTGATCAGCTGGAGACATCGGCCCATCGGCATCCTGGCCCGCGGCCACCAGGTGACCCTGCTGGCCGGAATGCTGGCCCTCGTCTGGTTCTGCCTGCACTGGAACCTGCTCGGCTGGCAGTTCGGCTGAGTGTCGCCCGCTGACAGACGATCTACCTTCATGATCTCGTCCCGCCGCCACGGCGTTCACGCCTGACCGCCACCACACCAGCCCGTTCTACCGGTGAAAACAGGATGGGGTTTCCTCAATGTCCGGCCGCGGGTCCTTTCCCCTCGGTGACCTGCCCGCGCCTCAACCGCACCCGCCCTACCCCGCCCTACCCCGCCCGCCTCTCCCGCGGCAATGGATCTGACCAACGCTCGTCAGCGCGCCGCCCACCCGGTCGCCAAACCCACGATCCAGCTGCCCGACAACGAGAGAAAACGACTGCTTCCCCTGGCCGAGCTGCCACGCATCTGCCAGAAGTCGACCATCACGCTGCGCCCCGACGACCTCGGCACCAAGGACAAGCTCCGCCAGGACCGGCGCTACCTCACCCCCACCTGGCAGGACGCCTACAAGAGCATCCGAGCCGACACCGAAGGCGTCAACGGCAGGATCAAGGGCCACCACATCGATATCGGCAACCCGATGAACCGGCTCGCGCACGGCCGCGTGGCCCAAACGCTGCTGACGGCGCTCATGGTCTGCCTGGCCAACCAGCACATCCTGCTCAGCCGGCGGCAAACCCACGACCGCACCGAGCAGCCCGCACCTCAGGACACGCCCACGCCTGACGAGCACGACCCCGCCCCGCCCAAGGCAGACAGCAGACCACCACCACGCGAGTGATCCGCCCCGCCACCAGCCGCACCACATCACGACGACCGCTGGGTTTCGCACGCCCACCGGCCGGTCCCACACGCGCTCACAGCGATCCACAACCACCGGCGCCCTCCGCCAGGGCCACCGCACGAGCCAAGATCAGCTCACCCAGCGGCCACAGAGCCTCGGAAACGAGGAAATCCCGCCCGATCAAGCGATCGGACGGGATCTCGTCACCTGTTCCCGAGCTAACTCAAGAACAGCTCCTGGTGGGGTGTTCACGAGTAGGGGTGACCTGCACCGAGTCGGTCATGGTAATGATCTCTTCCCGTAACGAAACTGATCGTTTTCCAACTGTTCGGCGCCTTCAGGTACTGACAGCACTCTGCGCGCGGCACACATCGGCGTGGCACCGGGAGGTCATGCATCATGGGCTTCAGGGTCCGTCGGTCCAGATGTACCAAGGACCCTTGAAGTGTTCATACCCTCCCTCTTCTGGGGCCGGTGCCCGATCCGGGCTGTAGGCGAAGCCGTAGCTCTTCCAATTCATCGTGAGCGAGGTGACCATGAACCTCGCTCCCCCGGGGATCTTCTCCACGTCCTCCACCCAGTACAGGCCCCACCACCGACCGCTTACATAGTCGTCGCGCACCGACCGGGCGTGGCTCTCCAGGCTCGGCTCCGACAGGGCGAAGCGCGCGTGAAGGGGCGCGTCGACCGTGACCAGCAGCACGGTGCCCAGCACGAGTGTGAGCGGGACGAGCATCCAGGGCGCCCGCGCCCGCCGACCCGGACCGAACATCCATGCCCAGGTGATGGCGAGCGCCGACCAGTACAGCGCCAATGCCAGTGCCCAGCAGGACAGGCCGGGAGTGCTCGCTTCAAAGAGCGTCAGGAGCGAGGCGAGTCCGATGGCCCCGGCGAAGAGCAGGGCGAGGGGGTTGCGGGTCAGGCGCATGGGGCAATTTTTCCCGATACCAGGACGGCCTCTCCAGGCACCGGCTCCGCAGGTCCCAAACCAGGGCAAACCCGATTCGGAAACCCCTGAAACGACAAGATCCCGCCTGATCGCGATGATCAGACGGGATCCCGTCAACCTCAGTCCAGCCGTTTCGAGAACGGCCCCTCCTGGTGGAGATGAGGGGATTCGAACCCCTGACCCCTTCGATGCGAACACTGGTAGGACGTGCCGGACCGGCTCATCGGATGACGTCCGATGCCGTCAGGTGCCACGTCAGTGCCGTCTGATGATCTCGGCCGAGCCCTGGTATCAGCGGGTTCGCTGACTTTTCACTGACTCCGGCCGGCCTTCACTGATCATGAGTCCATCCTGGCCCTGGCCGCTCAGCCAAAGTCCGTGGCCCCTTCCCTGTGGAAGGTGAACGCATCGACATGACGAGGTCTCACAGACGCGAGTCGGTCTCCGCCTCACCGGCGCCCGGGTCGTATGGGACGGAGAGGTGCTGATGGATCATCACCCAGGCGCCGTCCCGCCGCTCGAACACGCGGGTCCCCCGTGACCAGCTGCTGAGAAACCGGCCGTCGGCCTGCTTGATCCGGACGTGGTTGAGCCCCCAGGCGACCGCCAGATCCTCCCGGGCCATCACCTTCAGGTCAGGGATGTCCCATCTGACGGCGACGCCGGGCGCACCGAGGTTGCGTCGGCAGACCTCCCGCACGGCCTCGGCCCCGAGATACCGGAGGGGCTCCTCGTGCTCGTAGGACACGACGTCGTCGGCGACGGCGGCCATCATGCCGTCCAGGTCCCTCGCGGCGGTGGCTTCGAACCACCTTCGGTGCAGCCGGCGCACTTCCTGTTCGGCGCCGCCGTCTCGATCGGCGTCGGCGGCCTCTGTCGGCTCGGCGATCGGGAACGAGTGGTGCTCGTGGGCGATCACCCACCGGCCCCCCTGCCTGCGCAACCCAAACGTCAGCCGTAGCCGGTTCTCCGGGTTCCCGGCGAACTGCTCCGGGGTGCCGCATCGCAGCAGGGCGTGAGCGAAGGCGACGTCGCCGCCCGCGACGACGTCCAGCGTCTCGATCTCGAAGACGGCGCCCTGTGCCTGCCAGCGGAAGAAGGCCGGCCACGTCCGGCGGTAGGACTCGATGCCGCGCACCCCCTCGTAGGGGGGTGGCACGTCAAACATCACGATGTCGTCGGCGTGGTCGGCGACCACCCCGTCCATGTCACCGCGGTGAACCGCCTCGGTCCAGCGCTCGATCAGGTCACGGATCTGTTCTTCGTCGGTGGGCATGAACCCCTGGTCCCTTCGGATCGGTACTCCCGTCAGGACTACAACCCGCACGCGTCTGGAAATTCATCGCAAATCGCCGTACCGCTTCTCCTCCAGTTCCGATGGCAGGCCGAACGTCGGGAGATCCGCGTCCAGGAACGAGACCACCTCGGCGATCCGAGTGCCGCGCAAAGCGAGCAGGTCCAGGCCCGCCGCGACGTAGACGGCTCGACGCTCGTCCCACATGTAGGTACCGAAGGCCAGTTGCCCGTTCGCCCGGGCGGGCAGGAAGCGCCAGCGTCGCTTCGGCACCGCCTCGGTCAAGAACCCGCGGACGTCGATGTGACCCGCGTACCAGGTCGCCAACGGCGGCATCGAGTATCTGGCGTCCTCCGTCAACATCGCCACGATGGCATCGACGTCCGCGGCCTTCCAGGCCGCCGCGTACTTCCGGGCCAGTTCCCGCCGCTTCGCTTCGCCCAACACGTCCAGCGTCCGCCGCTGGGTGGTCTCCGGGAGCAGAGCCGCCATGACCTTACGGGCCCGTTGCAGGGCGCTGTTGACCGCCGCGACCGTGCTCTCCAACGTGTCGGCGGTCTCCCGGGCGGTGTAGCCCAGGACATCACGCAATACCAGGACCGCCCGTTGCGGGCCGGACAGATGCTGCAGGGCGGCGACGAACGCCAGCTCCACGCTCTCCCGCGCGACCGCCCGGTCTTCCGGGACCTGCTCCGCCGTCCACCCCATCAAACGGTCGGGGTACGGTTCCAGCCAGGTCGCCTCGGCTTGCGGCGCTCCCGCCGGACTCAGATCCGCAGGCAGTTCACGCCGTCCCCGCCGTTCGATGAGCGTCAGCGACCGGTTCGTCGCGATCTTGTACAGCCACGGCCGGATCGACCCGCGATCCTCGAACCGCTCCAGGTTGCGCCACGCCCGATCCATCGTCTCCTGCACCGCGTCCTCCGCGTCGTGGACCGAACCCAGCATCCGGTAGCAGTACGCGCGCAACTCGTCCCGCAGCGGCCCCACCAGGCATCCGAAAGCGGCATCGTCTCCGGCCCGAGCCGCGGCCAGCAGCTCCGTCGCACCACGCTCGTCCACCCACCCAGACCCGAACCGCATCCGCCGTCCCGTCCCGTCCCGTCCCGTCCCGACGCGGGCCAGGCTACGTCGACCCACCGACACTCGATCAGGAACGGGGCCGACCGGGAGATGGCGTCGTGTGCGGGTCCACGGATCCGAACGGAACGACGCCACGCCACGCAGCTGAAAACCCCTGCACCACGTCCGGGACGCAACTCGCGGAAGGCAGGAAACCTGTTCGATGACCTGGCGGCTCGCCACCACGCTGAGTAAGACGGCTGGCAGGCCACAACCACTCCGTGAGGCATAAGTCACCCAGAAGATCGAAAGGGCCGCTCCCGACTACCGGGAACGGCCCTTGACCTTGGTGGAGATGAGGGGATTCGAACCCCTGACCCCTTCGATGCGAAGCCAAGTCATCCGGCCTGAGACCTTGGCCTATGCGCTACTTGAGCTGCGGAGACAGTCTCTCGCCGTCCGTGGTCGTCCGGCCCTGTCCGTGGCCGTTGTCACCCAGTTGGTCACTCGGTTCTCTGCGGGTCGACTCCCCCGGTGTGCCATGAAGCTCCCGCCCTGGAACAGAGTGACGGCACACCCCTCGTGACCGGTCATCCGCTGGTGCGTTCGCCTACCGGGCCGGAGTACCCGAGTTGCGAGGTCTCCGCCGGGACCACGATGTCGGCGACCTCGACCGGCCGGCCATCGGCGAGATAGGCACGCTGAATCGTCAGCACGATGGACCCCGGCGAGATACCGAGGCGCTTGGCCTCTCCTGGAAGAGCGGCGCGTGCGCCGACATCTTCGACCCAGTCATCGACGATCACGCCGATCTCGGCCATCCGATGCGTCACCCCGTGGCCGGCCAGCGGCCCGTCCTCCGGCATCGCCACGATCGTGCCTCTGGTCAACTGCAAAGGCTCGTAGGAATCCGACAGCATCCAGACCTGACCGTCAGCTCGGAAGACGTACCGGGTGTGCATGACGTCATCGCGATCGTCTTCGGGCTCGTCGAGAGCGAGCCGGGCACGCACTTCGGGCGACGCGCGCACCGTGGCGGACTCGAACTCCCAGCTTCCGGCCCTCGCCTGCTCAAGCATGCTCGCGGCGAACGGTGAGCCGGTCTTCCGCTCTCGATACCAGGAACGAGGAATCCTCCGTACCGGTTGGCGCTCCCTCACGAAGGTGCCCGCGCCGGGGCGTGAGATGACATGCCCTTCCTGGGCCAACTGGCGGATCGCCTCGCGGATGACGCCCTCGGCTACACCGTGCTCGGCGGCCAGGTCCTGGCGCGCGGGCAAGCGGGTTCCCGCGGGAAGTTCGCCGGTGACGATTTGCCGCCGGATGAGGGCGACGAGCTGAAGGTACCTGGGCTGATCCACTTCACCAGGTTGACATCCGGATATCCGGCTTGCAAGCTGGACATCCGACTAGTGAGCCGGATAGCCGGATCACTCTTCCCCTGGTGGTGACCCATGTCGACCTACTCACAGGACTACGCGCCGTTGCCCGGCAGCGTCGACGCAGCCGTGCAGCACGCTCGCACCATCGCCAAGCAACACCAGCCCGACCGCACCGACGACGCCGCACAGGTGGTGCACGCGATGGTCTCCGACTCCCTCACCCGAACCGAACAGGGCAGCACCATCCGCCTCATCACGACCGTCGCGCCGAATTGCATCCGCTTCGAAGTCCGCGACCCGAACACCCAGAAGCCAGGTACGCCCACACCCTCGGATGTATGGCGGCTGGTGTCCGCACTCGCTGACCGGTACGGATCTCGCGGTACCCGAGACACCCACATGTCATGGGCCGAGCTGTACGTCCGACAGGTGGCACCCGTATGACCCTCGTGCTGCCAGACCCGAGTCTGCCAATCGACGACGCCGAGTGGCTGAAGATTCTCACCGAAGCCTTTCCGTCCTGGAGCTTCTGGCACAGTCCCGCCGGCTACTGGAGAGGCACCCACCACCAAGAGCTGACCGAGGAACAGGCCGCTCCTGAGTCTCCGTTTCTGCGCACCGTGGAAGCCAACACAGCGCGAGAACTGGCGACCGAGCTCGCCCGGCAGGAAATCCTCCGGGGAGCACCGGCATGAGCTTAGATTTCGGCACGCCTCACGCGGTCTGCGACCACTGCGGCCACGACCTTGAGCGGAGGTCCGGGCTGGACGGGATCGTCTACCTGGACTGGCTCCTAGATCCGAAGCTCGACCGAGCTGCCTGCGAGACCAGCCCAACCAAGCGGCACGCACCCCGAGGTGAGGCGCCCATGAGCGTCCGCCAGGAGATCGGCGAGCCCCTGTAATCCCCCGGCTGCCGGTGCCCGTCATAGCGGCGGCAGCCGGGCCAGACCCCCGCGAGCGGGTGCGCGCAGGCACTCGCCCGTGGGGACCGTGGTCCCGCTCCAACCTGGAGGGGGGAGCCGTTCCGAAGGGTGGGACGGCATGGGGCGGGACCACCTATTGCGTCCGGCAGGCAGCGACTCCACCGCACCGCCGGACCCCGGACTCTTGCCCTCCTTCCCAAGCCAGGCGAGGGCCCGCCCATACACCGACGAGCGGTGACCCGTTCCACTCTCACCCTCGTCGTCTTCCAGGAATCAAGGATTTCTTTAGCTCATCGGAGATTAGATGCTTTCTCGCATTTCCGTCTTGGGCCGCCTCCGCCCCTGCCTGCGCCTCCATCGGATGAAGATCCGCTTACGCCTCCGCAGAGCCAAGCGGGCGGATGGGGCCATTGAAGAGTTGTTGCAAGAAATCCAGCGGGATCCAGCGAGGGCTATGGAGGCATTGCGGAAGCACTTCCCAAAAGCTGACGATATCTGACGCAGAAGAAGCTGGCGGGGAGGGGAGTCACCCCTCGGCCCGCCCCCGTTACCCGATGGCAAGGGGACCCGTACCGCAGGGCCGCCAGGCCCGAGGAACGGAAGCCCCGCGGCAGCATGACCGTCCGCTTTTCAGCCGGATCAATCACCCTGGTCAGGTAGCGGAGCCTGTGGTCAGAGGGTGATGAGTGGAGCCGAAGTGAGTTTGAATGTGGGGACGCTGCTGTCAGCGCTGCTGTTACCTCAGCTATGGTCACCCGGCGTCGGGGCTTGACGAAGGAGGGCTTCGGCGCTGATCGCCCCAGTCCTGGCTAGCAAGAACCGAAATCTCGATCGTCACGGCCTAACTAATCGTTTCAAAATGAGGTTCGGAGACGGCGCAAGCATATGAGGCTACATGTCAGATCGAGCAGGCCTTGATGGAGATCGGCGCGGTGTTCGTAGCGGATATGTAGCCGTTTGAAGTGGCGTAGCCAGGCGAAGGTCCGCTCGACCACCCAGCGGATGGCACTCAGTCCGAAGCCGTACAGGGTTCCACGGCGGGCGATGACCGGCGTGATGCCGCGCGTGCGCAGGTGGCGGCGGTGGCTGGAGTAGCCGCAGTCGGCGTACAGGCGCCAGGGTGTGCACAGGGGACGGCCACGCACTCCACGGATGGGCGCGCCTCCAGCAGGGGAAGAGGTGGGTCTTCTTCCGGTGGCACGGCTGTCACCAGCCGACACGCCGCTTATTTTAAAACCAGCTGTAAAGCGATTGCTTTCACGATGATCAGAGTTGATCCTAGGGAATGACTATCCTCTGCGATTCTTCTCCAGGCTTCTGCATGAAAATTTCAAACCCGTCAGCCAGGGACTTGTCTATAAATTGAGCGATCAGCACGGCTCTATTAATCGCCTCAATATCACTAAGACCATTCAACCTCTTGATGTCGGCAAGTGCTTTTGTAGCACGCTCCCCAAGAATGACGTTTGGTGCCAATAGTGCCGGTTCCGCCGTGACGACCCGGGCATCCTTCCGATGCGCCACAACCTGTTCACGCTGCCACAAGGAATAGAAGCGAGTCAAGTCTGTTTCGAGGTCTCTGACGGCCCCTTCGCTGGGCTCTTCGCTTTTTAGAGCTACGACTATCGATTTGATGACATCCCATTTTGGGATAGCCAAACGACGCCCGGAAAGAATTTCATGCAAGGTAGATCTCGGCAGCTTAGATAGATCACTAACCACGCGAAGCGACGGCCGACCAGCTCGGATATACAGTTCATTCAATTCGGATATAAGAACAGAATCAGCAACGTTCTCTTTATCGCGAAGATCTACACCTTGCATAGCTTTGTTCCAAAGTGCGTAGAGCCGTTTCATCTCCGACTCCTCGTTCAATGGAATGCCTACTTGGTTACCAAGGCTGACCAGAGCCAAAAGGATATCCCTGACGGCACCCCATCTTGGTCGTGAAGATCGGTTACCCGCGAGCAAGTCGTACAGGGTCGTTTTGGGGATCCCCGATCGCTGCCCTATGACCCCAAGAGACGGAGAGCCAATCCTTTCGCGCAACTCCTGCAGCGCTTGCGCAACTTCAAGGCCTGCAGGGTCCACCTCCTCCGCACTCGATGCCTCCGAGTGGGTCGGCCGATCAGCTTGCATGCTTGCCTCCCTGCGTTCTACAGTGTCCGACATCGTCCGGAACGCATCGATCGGTACGGACGAAGTCGAATATCGCTGCGCTCATGGTATGCCAAGGAAGGCGAGGGTCGTGTACATCAACGTCTGGTGGATCGTCATGGTGGTTGGAGCCGCCTCCGTTGTCTGGCTCGCCTTCCACAATGAACGTTGGTCGAGAGCAATACCAGTTGGGATCGGCTTCGCCGCTCTCATTCTCACGATCATGGCCGTAGAGAGCCGCTTCTGGACGTTCGAAAGCGTACGGTCCTGTCCGGGTAGCACACCTGGGAGCTCACCATCAAATCAGGCAAGGTCGTCGACCTACGATGAGCGTCATCCATGCTGAAGGCGTGATCAGCGCTACACATCTCCGGCAACGCCTCGCAAGCGGCCAGTACAGTTGAGCACTCCTATGAAGAGCAGCAAGAGCGGCCAAGGGCGTGCTTCCAAGTCCGCCAAATTTGTCCGGTTGCGTCCGAGTCGCAAAAACAGACGCCGCTTCCGGCATGTGAGCTCTCTGTCCGGTCAGGGCCGTTACGGAGTCAAGATCAAACAGACTGACTCGCACATCGGTCTGCAACCCTGGCTGCATTCGCCATGGTTGACCAATGCCCGTTCCTGCGTGGGCGGTGCTGGCCGCGACCGGCCGAAGAGCCGCAGCGCGGCCAGCGACCGCCCGACGCGCGCGGGGCGCCGCAGGCGGCACGCGCCTTGATGACGTAGGGAAAGTTTGAACCACGCCGGTTCTGGCTCCAACTACCAATTCGTTCTAACCGCTTGGGCGAGTTCCTGCATGCTGCTGGTCACTGCATCTGCTCCGGCCTCGATGAGCTTCGCTTCCTTTCCAGGCGCGTTCGCGTAAGCGATGCTCAGGGCTCCGGCGTTGGCCGCAGCCTGCATGTCGAAATCGGAGTCTCCGATCAGGACGGTCTCACCCGGCGACACGTTGACCATCTCACAGGCTCGAAGCACCAATCGGGGATGTGGCTTCATCTCAGCCGGATTACCGATCGGCCGGCCGACGACCCCGGCAATTTGCTCCTTCAACTCGACCAGACCAAGGAAAGCCTCGATCGCAGGCCCGGAGTTGTTACTCACGATCACTACGGGCCGATCCACCTCAGCGCAGGCATCAAGGAGTTCCCGCACGCCCGGCGTGATCTCGGCGCAGCCTGCGGCCTCGATCTCGTAGCCAATGAACGCAGCCTCCACCTTGTCGACCAGGCTCGGCGCGAAGAACGCCGTACGGCGCAACACTTTGAGCGGGTCGTCCAGCTCCGCGACGTCCTGGGGAAGCTCCGCTCCCTCGTCTTGGAGCAACTGCTTGAGCCTGGCCGCGACCAGGGGTGCCGGTAGGCCGGCGAAGATGCTGCATACCGGGCCGTCGAAGTCGAGAAGGACGGCGCGGGACCGCCGGAAGATGTCCGTCAGCGTCTCGGTCACAGCTCGATTTCCCGGCTGATCGTGGTCCACATGCTCTCGAACCACGTACGGACCTGGGCGACGTACTGCGACTGCATCGACGAGGCGTCCTCGGTCACCTGGTAGTGGAACAGCACCGCGTCCTTGCCCATGACGTCGTACAGCTCGTGCGGCTCGCCCTTGATCCGCACCGTGTGCTTGACCACCGGGTAGAAGCCGAAGAACACCTGTTCCCGGTTGATCACGTAGAACTTGAACGCCGGGGTCGTCTGATGGACGCGCACCTCGACGGACGCCGACTTCACCAGACCGAGGTCCGCCAGCTCGTGGACGGCGTCCGCGATGGCCTGGGTGCTGCGCTGCTGGATGCGGCGAGCGCGTGCCCGGATCACCGGGTCGTCGCTGAGGTCGTCGGCCCGGCACGGCAGGGACATCGGCTGGTCCATGTCCGGGACCAGGATGCGGATGCTGATGGACTCTGGCGTGAGCCGTCCGAGACGGATCTTGTCCAGCGGCTCCTGGAGCATGCCCTGAAGCGTCTCTCCGGAGAAGCCGGCGAAGTCGATGGCGACGTTGGTCGTCTCGAAGGCGTGCTCGATGTGCGGCCTGAGCTCTACCGGCCGTTCGGTGCGCTCCCGGACGAACACGCCGCTCCCCTGGCGCGACACGATCAGACCCTCGTCCCGTAGCAGGCGGATGGCCTGCTGGACGGTCATGCGCGCTACGCCGTACTGCTTGGCGAGTTCGGTTCCGGAGGGCAGCTTCTCCCCCGGCTCGAACTTCTTCGTCAGGATCGCCGCACGCAGGGCGTTCGCCACCTGCTGGTAGGGCGGGCGCGGGTCGTCAGGGTCAAGGCTCATCACGCAAACCAGTCTAGTTCTCCTAGGTCGCCTAGACCAGTTCTTCTCGAAGGGTTGACATGGCTAGCCATGCTGGTCAACATTGAGCCACAGCCAACCTGACTAGGCAGGTTAGTCAACTCAAGGAGTGATCCACATGCGCAACATCCCCGTCGACCTCTCGGCCCTGGCGTTCATTGTCGCGGGCGAACCCGAGCCCAAGATCGTGGACCGAGCCACCGGCGAGGTCAAGAGAGACGCGGAGGGGCGGGAGCTCTACACCATCCCGCTCCTGCCCAAGCCGAACGACGACCGGCGCAACCCGGTGATCGTGGTGACGTTCCCCAGCGAGACGTTCCCGCAGATCCCCGAAGGCGTACAGGTCGTCCCGGTCGGCCTGGCCGCGTTCTTCTGGTCGATGAACGGCCGCTCCGGTCTCGGCTTCCGCGCCGAGACGATCCGGCCGGCCGCCGTCCGGGCCGCCTGACCTGCCTGATGTGGTGCCCCTGGAGCGGGCTCGCCTGCCAGCACCGCCCGCTCCGGGGCCTCCTCTCGCCTACACGAAAGGACGGTTCTCATTATGTTCGAACGTCTGCTCTGGCTCACCGTGGCCGCGGCTGTGGTCGCCACCCTGCTCCTGTGCTGGCGCAGGTGGCACCGCCCCTCGTTCTGGTTCGTGGTCGGCTATCCGCTCGCCGCGATCACCGTCCGCGCCACCTGGCGCAAGGTCGCCCTCGGCTGCGGGCTCACCAAGAAGCGGCAGCGATTTTGGTTCACCACCGTGCCCGGCCTGATCTCCTCGACCGGCACCGTACGGGTCAGGCGCAGGTTCCAGCGGGTGACGGTGGACACCAAGCCGTGGATGTGGCTCCCGCTGCCGACCCGGCACGGCTGGCGCGTCACCCTTCACACCCTGGAGGGTCAAGTACCCGGCGATTACAGCGCGGCGGCGGAACGGCTGGCGCACTCCTGGGGTGTTCACGCGGTTCGCGTCTCCTCGCCCCGGCCGGGGCGGGTGGTGCTCGCCGTGACCGTCCGGGATCCCCTCGTGCGCATCGACGACCTGCCGCCGTCACCTGACCTGCTCAAGGTCACGGTGGGACGGCTGGAGACTGGGCACCCCTGGGAGATCGATTTCCGTACCGTCCCGCACTGGCTGAACGCCGGGGCCACGCAGTCGGGCAAGTCCAACCTCGCCAACGCGCTGATCGTCGGCCTGGCCCCGCAACCGGTCGCCCTGGTCGGCTTCGACCTCAAGGGCGGTGTGGAGTTCACCCCGTACGCACCCCGACTGTCGGCGCTGGCCACCTCGCGCACCGAGTGCGCCGATCTGCTCGACGACCTGGTTGCGCTGATGGCCGGCCGGATGGAGGCGTGCCGGGATTCCGGGGCGCGCAACGTCTGGCAGTTGGACGACCACGACAGGCCGGCCCCTGTCGTGGTCCTGGTCGACGAGCTGGCCGAGCTGTACCTGATGGCCGATAAGAGCGAGAAAGACGAGATCGCCCGCACGTCCACGGCACTGCTGCGGGTCGCCCAGCTCGGGCGGGCCTTCGGCATCTACCTGTTCTGCTGTGGTCAGCGCATCGGCTCCGACCTCGGTCCCGGCGTCACCGCTCTGCGTGCCCAGTGCTCCGGCCGCGTCTGCCACCGCGTCAACGATCCTGAGACCGCGACCATGACCCTCGGCGACCTCGACCCGGCCGCCCTGGTCTCCGCCCGCGCGATCCCCGCCGAGACGCCCGGCGTCGCGATCGTGGCCGGTCAGGACGGCCAGTGGTACCGCGCTCGTTCCTTCTACGTCTCCGAGGCCACCGCCGAGTACGCCGCCCAGCGGCACGCCCACCTGACCCCGTCGTGGGCCGCGGTCATGGCTCCTCGCGTCGGCGACACCCTGCGGGACCTGCACGTCGCCTGACCTCACCCCCCGGCCTGGTGTGAGCCCTGATCACGCCATGTCCCTACCCGCCCCATGCCCGAATCCGGAAGGAGGTGACTCGCGATGACCAGCAACAAGCCCGGTCGCGTCCGCTCCACGCTGCTGGATTCCGCGCCGGTCGTGGTCCTGGCCGTCATAGCGGCGGTGGGCTCCTTCACCCACATCTCCGAATTGGCGGCCGAACACGGCCAGCACGGCTGGCAGTCCTGGGCCGTCGCGGTGTGCATCGACCTGATGTGCGTCATGGCCGCTCGTGAGCTCCAACGCGACAAGCGCACCGGGCGCCCTCGGCGAGGGCCGATTTCCTGGCCCGCTCTCGTGCTGGCCGGCGGGATCGTGCTCACCCTGGCCGCCAACCTGGCCAGCGCCGAGACCTCGGTCTGGGGATGGATCTGCGCCGCGACACCCGCGGTGGCCTTCCTCGTGGCGGTCTCCATGCTGGAACGTCGCGCCTCCCACCGGCCACCGTCTCCGGTCGTCGACCCGGCCCCGGCGCCCGTCCCCGAGATCGACCCGGTTCCCGTCCCCGCTCCTGACGTCGCCGAGAGCTCTCCGAGCGACCAGCCCGTCCCGTCATCCCCTGCCCTACTCACCTTCGCCCGGCGGCTGGCCGACGAACACAGCGCCAAGCACGGCCGACCCGTCACGGCGGACCTACTCCGAACCCGTATGGGCATCTCCGGCGACCTCGCGGCCGATCTGCTGCGGCAGATCGCAACCGATCCCACCTGACAGAAAGGACTCGGCCCATCATGACCTCACCCGATCTTCCCCACCTGGTGGAGGCGGCTCGCGCCTGGGCACGCGGCTCCTACGCCATGGAGGCCGCCGTGGAGCTGCTGGTCCACCACGGCACCTGGCTGCACCGGAGCGACTTCCTGCGCATGGCGGTGGAGTACGCCCCGGCCGACTACAGCCGGATCCCGCTCGCGGTCATCTCCTGGGACACCCTCCACGCCGCGCTGTGTAACAACCTGCTTCCCTGCTCCAACTCCGAGGCGGCCGTCCTGCGCATCGCGCTCAGCATCGCCGCGGGCCACCCGGTCGACCTCGGCCCGGCCATCACCCGCCTGGACACCGTCAACCTCGCGTACGTCTTGGCCGCCGTGCGGCATGCCGGCGGTGACCGGTCCGCTTGGGCCGTCACCGAACGGGACGCACCATGACCCGGCTCGTCTGCCCCTTCTGCGGATGCTGCGCCCGCTACGGCTGCGAGATCGACGGCGACTCGACCGGCTGCGACCGCCTCGACCCCGCTGATGACACGCCCTGCCCCTGTCCCCGCGCCGAGGAACCCGAGGAAGGAGAAGACCCGCCGTGATCCACACCTACGCATGCGGCACCTGCAACGGCACCGGCTTGGTCAACGACGACGGCGACACCAGCCCCTACCAGGTCGCGGTCACTTGCTCCGACTGCGACGGCACCGGCATCGATATCTGATCGACGACGCCACCACGGGGCGGCTCAAGCCTGGCAGCCCGCCGCTCCGTGGGGCGTTCCCTCCGCTCACTCGCAAAGGAACCACCAGTATGCGCCACCGACCCCGCGCGGATCGCGACTACTGCGACTCCGTCCGCGTCCATCCCGCCCGCTGCGACAGCGACCGAACGACCACCGACAACGGCCCTGGCTTCGAGGGCACTGGAAAGGAGGACGAATGACTGAACAACCCGCTCACATCGGCGACCTCATCGGCCCGGTCATCCGGGACCTGGCTCAGTACTCCGGCCGGGACCTGAACCGCTGGCTTCGCCAGGTCGACCGGCTGCGCGGCTGCTCTGACCCGATCCGCGTGACCGGCGAAGTGTCCACGCTCGACTCGATCACCGGGGAGATCCTGCACCGCTACTCGACCCAGGGCGAGCCTCACGGGCAGTTGCTCGTCCGCTGCGGCAATCGGCGGGCCTCCCGCTGCCCGGCCTGCGCCGAGACCTACCGGGCCGACACCTTCCATTTAATCCGGGCGGGTCTGCTCGGCGGGGACAAGGGAGTGCCGGCCACCGTGAGCACGCACCCGCGTGTCCTGGCCACCCTCACGGCCCCGAGCTTCGGCCCGGTCCACCGTGGTCCCGACAAGCACGGTCAGGCCGATGTCTGCCACCCCCGCCGCAACGGCCCGTCCTGCTTCGAGCGGCATGTCTCCGGTGATCGGCGCATCGGTCAGCCACTCGTCCCCGACACCTACGACTACACCGGCCATGTCCTGTGGAACGCCCACGCAGGTGCGCTGTGGCATCGCTTCGGGATCTACCTCAGGCGGCACCTGGGCACGACGGCCGGACTGACCCGTGCCGAGTTCAGCCGACAGGTCCGGCTGTCCTTCGCCAAGGTCGCCGAGTACCAGGCGCGCGGAATCGTCCACTTCCACGCCGTGGTCCGCCTCGACGGTCGCGCTTCAGAAGGCGAGATCGACGCACCACCGGCCTGGGCCACTGTCGAACTGCTCTCCGAGACCATCGAGTCCGCGGCGAAGGCCGTACGTCTCGACGGCCCCGGCCTGGACGGCGAAGACTCGCAAGAGCTGCGCTGGGGAACAGTCGACGTGCGGCGCATCGAGTCGACCGGCCCGGACGGGTCCGCTCTCCCCGAGGCGGCGGTGGCCGGCTACGTCGCCAAGTACGCCACGAAGGCCGCCGAGACCTCCGGCACCCTCGACCGGCGGGTGAAACGGTCCGACCTCGCCCGACTCGAACAGCAGGGCGTCACCGAGCACGCCGCCCGGCTGATTCGTACGGCATGGCTCCTCGGCGACACCGAGGCTTATCCCAACCTCGCGCCGCTCCGGCTCCGGCAGTGGGCGCACATGCTCGGCTTTCGCGGCCACTTCTCGGATCTGGCAAGATTTTCGTGATGGGTGACGGTGAGTGTTCGCGGTTATGCAAGCAGGACCCGTTTTCGTAAGAGCAA
>NZ_JBIAQI010000062.1:0-20299 GCF_042888905.1 Streptosporangium sp. NPDC002721 | reverse complement strand
GAAAGCTACCTCGCGGGCCTTCATCTACGCGGAGCCATCGTGTGGCTCCGAAGCCTTCAACCCATCTAAAGATTCAAAGCCCGTACAGGCCCTAGTTGCCCCAGCCGAGAAGCCAGACCTGGCCGTTGGCGCCGTAGCGGTTCTTCTGCCACGGGTATATCCGGGCGGAGCACACGCCCGTGAAACGGTTGTAGGAAGTACAGAAACGCCATCTGTCGGTGACGTCCCAGACATTCCAGCCGACCCCGTACGCCTGGACATTCTGGCAACCCTCGTAAATATAGGTGGGAAGGCTCGTACTTCCGGTACACCCGGCCGAGGTGTACGTGATCCGGACGCCGTCGCCGCACCACGTGTGGTGGGCCATTCCCTCATGAGAGGGGTTCCCGTACGTCGTCACGAGATACCAGCAACCCGTCGCGGCATTGGCGGGACTGAGGTTTCCCGGCCGCCTCGCGGGAGGGAGATTTCCGGTGAACCTGCCCTGGTCCGTGTCGATGATGTCGGGAACCGTTTCCCTCAGACGGGACATGTCGATGTATCGATCGAGTCCCTTTCCGCGGATCTCGGCGGCCGTCAGGGCGCGCACGGTGGGCCTGGGCGGCGGCGCCATCTCCCCGGGCTGGGGTGCGGGTTCCCGCGACTGGGGAGCGGGTTCCCAGGTCTGGGGCGCGGGAGGGTTGTCCGGAACGCTCGGCGGCGCGGGCGCGAAGGCTCCGAGGCTCAGGACGGCCGCCACCGCGAAGGCGCAGCCGACCGTGACTCGGGTGAATCGTCGCTTCAATGGCATACGGAATTCTCCTTATCAAAACAGCGCGCTGCGGGCGGAGCCCTCGACGTCCCCGTCGACGGCGCGATCTTGACGGTGTGGAAAATATATACGCCCCTCTTCCGAGGGGCGCGGAATTCCGTTTCCGGTAGGGTAAACGAAAATTTCCTCATTCTGTCGCCCGAGGATATTGCGTATCTTCTCTGGTGTGCGGACCCGATGTCCGCGGCGGTTTAACGATGATTCTCCCCATGTGTGGGAAGAGAGGTGATGCGCGTTTCTTTCCTGTGCCGGCCGCGCCGCGTTTCGGAATGTCACCGGACCGCGTCCCGCCCGCGTCCGCCGCCCTGCCGTCATTCGTCGTGGTATGTCCTGCGTCGCGCCGGTTCCTATCTATGAGTGCGGATACCGGTGGTCGCTTTCCGCGGGAACGGGTGAACGACCTGCCGCCTCCCGCGATCGTTGGAACCGGCGGGGGAATGGGAGTAGGAAGGAACCTATGACTACCGAGCAGACGTTCGTCATCGTCGGAGCGGGCCTGGCGGGTGCCAAGGCGGCGGAGTCCCTGCGCGACGAGGGCTTCGAGGGCGCGATCACGCTGATCGGCGCCGAGACCGAACCGCCCTACGAGCGGCCCCCGCTCTCGAAGAGCTACCTGCTCGGCAAGGAGGAGAAGGCCAAGCTCTACGTCCACGACGACGACTGGTACGCCGCCAACTCCGTGGAGCGGCTGCTCGGACGCCGCGCGAGGGGCCTCGACCGGGCGACGCACCACGTGGAACTCGACGACGGCCGGCTCATCCGGTACGACAAGCTGCTGCTCGTCCCCGGCTCCTCCCCGCGCCGCCTCGACGTGCCCGGCGCAGACCTGGACGGAGTGCACCACCTGCGCAGCCTCGGCGACTCCGAGCGGCTGCGCGAGGCCATCCGTGACGGCGGCAGGCGGGTGGTGGTCGTCGGCGCGGGCTGGATCGGGCTGGAGACCGCCGCGGCCGCCAGGGAGTACGGCTGCGAGGTGACCGTCGTCGAGCCGAGGGCGGTGCCGCTGCACGCCGCGCTCGGCCCCGAACTGGGCGCCTTCTTCGCCGACGTGCACCGGCGCCACGGCGTCGACGTGCGGCTCGGCCGCGAGGTGACCGGGCTCCTCGGCCCCGACCGCGTCCGCGCGGTCGCCACCCACGACGGCGAGGAGATCCCGGCCGACCTCGTGATCGTCGGCATCGGCGTGAGTCCCAACACCGAGCTCGCCGAGCGGGCGGGCCTGGCCGTGGACAACGGGATCCTCGTCAGCGAGTCCCTCCGCACCGACGACCCCGACGTCTACGCCGCCGGTGACGTGGCCAACGCGTTCAACCCCCTGTACGGCACCCGCATCCGCGTCGAGCACTGGGCCAACGCCCTCAACGGGGGAGTGGCCGTGGCCAGGTCCATGCTCGGCCAGGAGGTGGTCTACGACAGGCCGCCGTACTTCTTCACCGACCAGTACGACGTCGGCATGGAGTTCTCCGGCTGGTTCGCGCCCGGCGGATACGACTCCGTGGTCGTCCGTGGAGAGCTGGAGTCGGAGGCCTTCCACGCCTTCTGGCTCGCCGGAGGACGCGTCGTGGCGGGGATGCACGTCAACCAGTGGGACGAGGGCATCTCGCCGGCACAGGAGCTCATCCGCGGCGGCGCGACCGTCGACCCCGGCCGGCTCGCCGACCTCTCCGTGCCGCTGGCCGCCCTCGCGAAGGGCTGACCCGCCTCCCGCCGCCCTCGCCGAAGAACCACACCCCGCCCCGCCCCCTCATAAGGGAACCCGCGCGGGAACCCGTACAGGAACCCCTGCGGGAATCCGTGCAGGAACCGGAACGGCTACCGCACCCGTCCACGGGTAAGGAGCCCTCCCAGACGAGGAGGGTGCGAAGGAGGCGAGGAGGCCGGCATGACCGACACGACCCCCACTGACGAGATGACCGTGGAGACACACGGACGCCGGGAGGCGCTCGCGCTGGCCGGGACGATCTGCGACCTCTACGAGGCGGTGTTCTCGCTGCCTCCTTTCGACGGGAACGCCGCCGAGTTCGCCAACCAGCGCGCCTACTTCCCCAGGCTGGCCGAACGGCCCGGGTTCCGGCTGACCACCGCGCGGTCCGGGCCGGAGTTCGTCGGGTTCGGGTACGGATACCTGCTGCCGCCCGACACCCGCTGGTGGAGCGCGCTGGCCGAACCGGTCGACGAGGAGTTCGCGGCCGAGACCGGGACCAGGACGTTCGCCGTCATCGACTACGGGGTGCTGCCCGACCGGCGGGGCGCCGGAGCCGGGCACCGGATCCACGACGAGCTGCTCTCGGGATCCGGTGCCGAGCGGGCCACGCTCTCGGTGCAACCGAAAGCCGTGCGGACCCGGGAGATCTATCGGAGATGGGGATGGCGGAAGGTGTCGCACAGGCTGATGGACCCGCCGATCCCCGCCCCGGTCTTCGACATCCTGGTGCTGGAGGAGATGCCCGGGGCGTGAGTCAGGCGATGAGCTGGAAGGCGTGCAACTTCTCGTCCAGGGTGGCGACCTGGCGGGTCCTCGCCCACGGATTCAGCGTCTCGCGGATCTCCACCACCGAGCGGGCCAGCCGCGGCGAGGTGTTCCTGCAGGTGAGGCGGGCGGCCTCGCCGATCTGCTCGCACGCCTCGTCGATGGCGCGCAACTGGAGGTGCCCGCGCGCCAGATCCAGGCGGCTGAACGCCAGGTTGCGGACGAACGCCGGGTCGATCCTGGCCAGGGACCGCGAGGCCATCTCGACGGCGGTCCGGGCGTCGCCCATGTCCAGCAGGCACTTGGTCCTGGTCGACAGATACTGCCCGTCGCCGTAGAAGTAGAGAAGCTTGGCCCCCACGTCGCCCTCGCCCGCGTGACCCAGCTCGCGCCGGGCCTGGTCGAGGCTGGTCATGCACCGGGTGTGGTCCTTGTGCCGGTCGTTCTTGGCCGAGCGGCGCAGCACCGCCGAGTAGGCGCGGGCCCCCACGTCACACGCGTACGACACCAGCAGCTTGCTGTTGGAGCGGTGCCCCCAGGCCAGGGCGCCCAGCGCGTGCTCGACACCTTGACGGGGGTCGCCCCGCCAGGTCGCCAGCTGCGACCAGTTGGCGAGGACGAAGCTGTTCATCGCGTCGTCGTCGGCCTGGTGCGCGGCTAACTTGGCCTGCTCGTAGTAGTGGTCGGCCCCGTTGAAGTCGTTGAGGTTGAACAGCACCCAGGCGGTGAACCGGCAGATGTTGGCCAGCAGCGACAGCAGCCGCTCGCGCACCGCGTCGTTCGACGCGGACGGGATGAGCGACCGCACCAGGTGGTGCTGGGCGAGCACGGTCCCCAGCACCGCCTGGGGGCCGAGGGTGTCCTCCTGGCGCATGCAGTGGTGCAGCACCGCGTCGATGTGGTCGACGGTGGCCTCGTCCACCCGGGACGGTTCGGCGGCGATCAGGGCGAGCCGGTCGACCTCGTCGTCGTTGAGCCGGTCCAGCAGCGGGGAGGCCGCCGCCGCGGCCGCCGCAGCCCTGATCAGGGCGAGCACGTCGCGCCGTTTCATGGTCGCCGCCCACTGGGCGAGCGCCCGCACCAGGGCGTCGTACTCCTCGTCGCGCGAGGTCCCGGACGGCACGGGCCCGGTGGGCAGGGCGGGCAGGGCGGCCAGCACCCCCTGGATGTCCTCGGGGCCGAGGCTGCCCGCGGCCCCGGCCGCCACCAGCGCCCGCCCCCCGGAGCGGGTGGCCGGCGCGTTGTGCTCGTCGGCATCGCGGTGGTCTTCACCGTCGACCAGGTCGGCGGTGCGGCACTGGTAGATGCGGGCCAGCCGGTTGAGCCCGGCGATCGGCGGCTCGTTGCCGGTGGGGCCGGGCCACGCTTCCCACGACCCGAGTTTCCGGGTCGTCAGTGGCTCGTTCGGCCAGTACTCGTTCCATAGATGGCAGACCTTGGCTTGTGTCAGTCGATGCGCCTCGCGGAAACCCTGGCGGGAGTTGAGGCGCCAACGTAGCTTGAACTCGGCGGCGACCTCGGCCCACGTGAAACCACGTCCGCGGAGCTCGGCGCTGAAGGCGTCCATCTGCTGCTTGACGCTGCGCGGTGCACGTGGCATCGGCTCGGCCCCTCCCGGCGGGTTCTCCGGCGGCGATTCTTCGGGCCGAACGTTACTGGTCGATCACGTTCAGTGACTGCCGAGTGCAGAAATCGGCGACCAGATCTCCGCTCCCTGTCGCGACGTTGCTCTGCGGGGTGACTTGGCCCCCGAGGGTGACGAACAGACTCGGTGGCGTCGCCTGTTTCCAGCACGCTCCGTGCAGCAGGGTTGAGGACAACGCCGGAGCCGTGGATTCGTGGGGTCTCAGCGCTCGGGCGGGGGCGTCCCCATTCTGCGCCGGGGACGCGCGACCGAACCTTCGTTGAACCTCCCTGGAGCCACCAATGACCGTGCTCCCCGTCGAACGGCCGGGACCGATGCACTCACCGTTTCACCCTGATCCGGACGCCGCCGACCACCTGTCCCTGGACGCGAACGAGTTGCGGCTGGCGGCGCAGCCGGCCGCGGCCTCCCGGGCACGCGACTTCACGCGGGCGCAACTGCTGGCGTGGGGGCTGGAGGAGCTGTCCGACCTTTGCGTCCTGGTCGTCTCCGAGATGACCACCAACGCCATCAAGGCCACCGCCACCCCGCCCGTCCCGTACGGCTACCCCCACCCGCCCGGTCACGCCGGCGCGCGGGCCGCCGGCCCGTACCCGATCCTGCTGCGGCTCCGCCTCACCACCGGGGGCCTGTTCGCCGAGGTCTGGGACGGCTGCGACGGCACGCCCGAGGTCGTCGAGGCGGGGGAGGACGACGAGAGCGGCCGGGGCCTGTGGCTCGTCGGCATGTGCACCGACGAATGGGGCCACTACCTGTCGCCGGACGGCGGCAAGGTCGTCTTCGGCCGCTGGGCCCTGCCGTCCGCCTGGCGCGCCTCGGACACGGTGTTCCCGCGCCCGTACGCCTACTCACGGACCCGCGCGACGCGCGGCTGACCCCTCACTCGCGCGGGATCCACGTTCGTGTCCGGCGGGCGGCCCCTTCGCCTTCACCGGCGCCCGCTCCGCGACGGACGAACTCCTCGCGGCCTTCCCCGGGAAGCGATCCTGAGGTTCGGTTTCGGTCGCCCGGGGCCCGCCACCTCGCTCGTGAAGGGCAGAATGCCGGGATGGATACGATCCTGCGTGCCGCGAGCGAAGTGGTGGGTGCCGAGCTGTCCGATCCGGTCGACCTCGGGGGCAACCCGCGCAGCGTCGTCCTGCGCTGCCGGACGGCCGCGGGCGGCAGCGTCGTCGTCAAGGGTTTCGGTACGGACCCCGAGGGCCTGCGCGCCTTCACCGCGGAGGCGGCCGGGCTCTCGCTGGGGCTGGCCGGTCCCGAGTTGCTGGGCGTGGACGCCTCGGTCCCGCTGCTGGTGATGGAGGACCTGGGGTCCGCGCCGACACTGGCGGACGTGCTGCTCGGCGACGATCCGCAGGCGGCCCTCGACGGCCTGTCGGCCTGGGCGCGCGGGCTCGGACGGCTGTCCGCCGCGTCGGTCCACCGGCGCGCCGACCTGACCGCTTTGTCGGCCCGGTACGGCCTGGGCGTGCCCTCCTGGGACGAGGACCCGTGGCTGCTGCGGTACGCGGCCGGGTTCCCCTCGGCGCTCGCCGGGATCGGGGTCGAGGCGCCGCCGGAGCTGGCCGGGGAGCTGGAACGGATCGCGACGACGGGCGCGGACGAGTACCTCGCCTTCACCCCCGGCGACACCTGCCCGGAGACGCTGCGGCAGCTGCTGAGACACCGCTGGGAGACGGCGAGCACCCTGGAGGAGTTCCCGGCCTTCTCGGAGACGATGCGGCTGCTGCTCCGGGAGGTGGCCGGAGGCTGGGACGTCCCCCCGCTGCCGGGATATCCCGCCTTCGGCGGCTGAGAATCCGGCGGGAACCGGGGCGGGGGGACCGGATGTCAGGTCGCGAATATCAACCAGAGATTCCAGCCGCCGCCGGACGCCAGGCATTCGTAGTCGTCGGCCCCGCCGGGATTGTGCGGCCACAGGTACTCCTCGCCCACGGCGACGCACTGGCCGTGGGTTTGGTAATGGCCGTGGTACTGCCAGTAGTCCATCGCGGCGGCACCCTGACCAGCTGAAGCGGCTGCCGGCACGCCGCCGGTGAGCGCGAGGGCGAACACCGTGAAAAGCCCTGCGGACAGCACGCGCATGCGAATTCCCATGGAAAGACCCCTCCGAAGTACGATCATCGCCGCCCCTCATTGAATGAAAGGTTCACTCCTCTCGCAAGGGGACGGAAAAGGGGGTCCGAAAGGGTCGATAAGTTCTTTTGACAATTGGGCCGCAGCGTGAGGCGGGGTGGAACGATCCGTTTCCGGCTTGTTGGGCACGCCACGACGAGACCGAATTCCATGAATGGAAATGAAACTTTCCGCACCGGCCGGGAGACGCCCGAGCCATGGAGCCTGTGGAGGAGACCGAACGGAGCATCCCCGCGCGCGAGGGGGCGATCCGTTCGCTTGGCGCCCACACGCGTACGCCCGGACCCACCCGGCACGCGGGTGGATCCGGGCGCTTTCGCACCGGGCCCGGCGGGCCCGTCCGTCTCGGGCTACTTCCAGCCCGAAGGTCCGGTTACTTCAGCCCGAAGGCCCGGACGATGGTCTGGCTGACGCTGTTGCCCGCGCTGTCGCGGGCGCCGGCGCGCAGGGTGACCGCGCGGGCGCCACCCGGGGCGCGCAGCTTCGTCGTCCAGCCCTTCCTGCCGTGGTCGAGGCTCGCCCTGCTCCAGGTGGCGCCGTCGTCGTAGGAGACGTCCAGGGTGGCGGTGCCGATCCGGCCGGAGTCCACCACCGATGGCAGGTGCAGCGGGGTGACGGTCAGCTCGGCCCGGCGCCCGGCCCGGCCCGCCCGGTCCACCTCGACGTCGTAGTCGAGCTGGATGAGCGGCAGGTCCCTGGTCGAGTTGCTCTCGACGTACCCCGAGCTGAAGTTCCACTCGGTCAGGGTGCGGGTCGAGTACGGGTAGACGGACGTGTCGCGGGACGCCTCGTTGACCAGCCGGTAGGGCAGCCGGTCGGGGCTGACGATCGGCGCCAGCATCAGCGTACGGTCGAGCCGCTCTGTCTTGGCCTGCTCCAGGAGGGTGTCGCCCTGGTAGAGCGAGAGGGTCTGCGTGGCGTTCGCGTTGAAGAGCGCCTCACCCGCGTGGCTGCCGCCCGAGGCACCCCAGGAGGGCACGATGACGACCAGCCCGTCGCCCGCGCGGGTCGGGAGCAGGGACGCCGTGTTCATCCGGGGACGCTGGACCGGGCCGAGCCACCGCGCCTCGCTGGTGGTTCCTCCCTTGTAGGTGAGGATGTCCGAGCTCTGCTGGGTCTCGTCCGGGATGACGAAGAGCGACTCGTGCCAGCGGACGGCGTCGTCCGTGGAGACCCAGTCGGTGCGCCTGCTCTGCGCGGGCAGCGCGCTGGTGTAACCGCTGAACCCGGACTGCAGGCCGTCCTGGAGGTCGATGCGGATCTCCACGGCCGCCTGCTGCCTGTGGTTGTCGAGCGAGACGTCGACGCGGGCCAGGTCGTCCCTGCGCGGCCGGTAGGTCGGGTCGGCCGGGACGGCCCCCTCCCACTTGTGGACGAGGTCGTAGAGGTAGTCGACGGTCGGGTGGGAGACGACGCGCAGCGGCACCGAGCCGCGCCGGAGCTGGGTGATGAGCCGCTCGCCCTCGTCGCGGGTGATCGACGCCACCGCCAGCGGGGCCTCTGTTTGCACGGCGTCCCAGGCGTCGAGCCGGCCGCGGCCGGGGTTGACGATGAGCAGGAGCTTCGCGCCCGCCTTCGCGGCGGCGTCGGCCTGCGCCTCGGGGGTGACGGACTCGCTCCATCGCACCACGGCGACCTTGCCCGACGCCTTCACCCTGGCGAACTCCGCCGCGGACCCCGTACCGGCGAAGACCGAGCCGAAGGTCCAGCGGCCCTCGGGCAGCGGCTTGAAACGGGTCTGGAGCAGCAGGTCGTCGAAGTCGTGCGTCTCAGAGGAGACCGCCAGCCGGGGCTGCTCGTCGCGCCAGCGCGCGGCGAACGTCAGCTTCCCGTCGGTGACCTTCTTGCCGGTGGGCTGCGCCCAGAGGCTGTCGTACTGCACGCCGGGAAGGTAGGCGTCGGCCACGGCGCCGTTGCCGAACCCCCGGTAGAAGTCCAGCCTGGACATCGTCGTGGTCCGAGCCTGGTCCCTGCCGGACGGCAGGACGGACCTGACCTGGCGCGCGGTGGAGGCGTCCAGGGTGATCTCCGTGTCACCGGTGAGAGAGATCTTCGGCTTGCCGAGCAGCACCCTGCCCAGGGAGGACGGGCCGTTGACACCCTCCACGTCGCCCCACATCCACAGGGCGTAGTCGCCGGTCGGCAGCCGCAGCTCGGCGGTGCCGGACGCGTCGACCCCGTGGTACTCGAACGTCTGGTGCCCGTTGGGCAGGTCCCGCGTGATCAGCAGGTCGCCGGCGAGCGGCTTGCCCGCGCGGTCCTTGGCGCGCACGGTGAGCTTCGCCCGCTCGCCCTCCTTGTAGAAGCCGATCGCGGTGTGGGCCAGCAGGGCGCCCTCCGCGTCCTTCGCGTCGAGCCGCGCGCTGAGGTGGCCGTCGAGCTCGGCCCGGTCGACGTTCAGGATCACGTTCACCGTGGCGGTGCCGCGCGCCGGTACCGTGACCTGGGCCGCGGACAGGTCGAACAGGCCCTCGGGGGCCCCGCCGGTGATCGAGAGGTCGAGGGTGACCGGGTTCTCCCCGATGTTGGTGTAGGTGACCGGCCGCTCGCCCTTCTGGCCGGGGGTGTAGGGCCACCGGACCTTGACCTGGGCGGTGGCGGTGGCGAAGACGGTGTTCCGCGTCGCCGCCGCGACGTCGAGCATGCCGCCGCCGACCTGGTACGCGCTGAACTGCTGCAGCAGCTTGCTACTGCTGACCAGGGCGTCCTTGAGCTGCTGCCCGGTCCACCCGGGGTGGGTCTTCGATAGCAGGGCCGCCGCTCCCGCGACGTGCGGGGTGGCCATCGAGGTGCCGCTCATCGTCTGGTACGAGCCCTCGCCCTCGGCCGCGTACTGCGACCTGGCCGCCAGCACGTCCACACCCGGCGCGGCGATCTCCGGCTTGAGCCCGTAGTCCTCCACGCGGGGGCCCCGGCTGGAGAACGGCGCCAGCGCCGTGCCCTTGGGGGCGTAGCTCACCGCGGCCACCGACAGCGCGGCGTCCGCGGTGCTCGGCGCGCTCACCGTGCTCTCCTCGGGGCCCGCGTTGCCTGCCGCGATGGTGAACAGCGCGCCGGTCTCGGCGCTGAGCTCGTTGACGGCCTGGCTGAGCGGGTCGGTGCCGTCCGTGGGCCCGCCGCCGAGGCTCATGCTGACGATCTTGGCCTTCTGGTCCCGGGCGGCCCACTCCATGCCCGCGATGATCCAGGAGTCCTGGCCGCTTCCCAGGTTGTCCAGGACCTTGCCGACCACCAGGTCCGCGCCCGGGGCGACACCCTTCTCCAGGCCCCCGGAGGCGGCGCCGGTACCGGCGATCGTGGAGGCCACGTGCGTACCGTGGCCGTGGTGGTCCTTCACGTCCTCGCCGGGGACGAAGGTGGCGGTGTTCTTCACCCGGTCCCTGAGGTCGGGGTGCTCGGCGTCGACCCCGGTGTCGAGGACGGCGACCTTCACCCCCTCGCCGGTGTTCCCGGCCGCCCACACCTCGGGGGCACCGGTCTGCGCGACGGTGTCGGCCAGGTTCGCCTCGGCCTTGCCGTCGAGCCACACCTTGGCGATCCCCGAGGTGAGGGAGGGGACACCGGTCGCGGTGCGCGCTTGTGCCCCCGGGGCCGAGCCGGTGAGCGCGGTCCAGAAGCCCGCCGCGCCGTCACGGTCCGCGGACAGCGCGGCGCCCTGGATGCTGCTGAGCGTACGGACCTTCTCGGCCCCGCCCGGCACCTTCTCGGCACGCCTGCCCACCGCGTCGTCGGTGTAGGTGACGATGAGGGGGAGGTGGTCGCTGTTCGCGTCGTCGTAGCCGTCCTCGACGAGCCGCGTGACGTCGAAGAGGCCCTCGTCGAGGAGCCCGGCGCCGACGTACCGCGCGGCCGAGTCGGGATACACGTAGGTGTGGCCGTCGACGGTGCTGACCCGGGCGCCGACGCGCCCGCCGTCCGGGCCGGTCACCGACACGACGGTCAGGGCACCGGCCACGCGTACGAGCGTGACCTTGTCCCCGGTGATGAGCGTGACGGTGAGCCGGGTCCCGGTGGTCCCGGCGGGCTTCGCCGGGGTGTCCCCGGGAGCGGTCGCGGAGGCTGTGGTGCCGGAGGGTCCGGTGACGGTGGCGGCAGCGGCAGAAACCGACACCGGCGAGGCCGCGAGGAGAACCGTGAGCGCGGAGGCGAGGGCGAGCAGCCCGTTCCTCCGTGGGGGAGTGCCGTGCAAGGAGTTTCTCCCGAAGTGGCGATGGTACAAAAAGATCAGGGGACATGATTCGGGATAAAACGGGCGTATATCAACAATCCTGTATGGCTAATTTAGGACATGTCGTAATCCCGACAGGCGGATGACGGCCGAGGAAACCACGGGTGGCGCGACTGGAGGTCCTGGAACCTGGGCGGCCACCCCGGCGGAACTCTCACTTGGCCCACCCGCCGACACTAAGATCAACAAATGCTCAAGCCGCCCTCCGCAGCGCAGACGACACCGCCCCCGAGAACCCGTCCGAGAGCGGGCCGGATGCTGCGACGGGTGCTCGCCGTCGCGGTCAGCGTCTGCGCGCTGCTGGGCGCGGTACGGCTCGTCGTGCCCGCCGCCGCGGGAACGACCGACGAGCCGCCCGGGGTGCAGCGGCAGCTGACGTTCCTGCGCGCGGCACTCGACGACGGCGCCGGCGACCAGGCGCAGAGCCTGTTCCCCGAGGGATACGTCTTCCTGCACGCGCTGTACGGCCTGAGCTGGGTCGAACTCGGCATGCGCGCACCGGAGGGTGAGCGGTCGGCGGCGCTGCGCGAGGCGCGCTGGGCACTGGCCAAGCTGGAGTCGCCGTCCGGCCGGGCCCCGTTCAGCGCGGACCTCACCCCGCCGCACGGCGTCTTCTACCGGGGCTGGACCAACTGGCTGCGCGGCGGGACGCTCGCCCTGCAACCGCCCGAGCGACGCGACCCGGCCGAGCTGCGCCGCTTCGCCGACGACTCCACCGCGCTCGGCGAGGCGTTCGGCGCCTCGGAGTCGCCCTACCTGGAGGCCTACCCCGGCCAGGCCTGGCCGGTCGACTCGACCGTGGCCATGGCGTCGCTGCGGCTGCACGACACGCTGCTGCCGCCCAGGTTCGCCGCCACCGCCGACCGCTGGCTCCAGGCCGTACGCCAGCGGCTCGACCCCCGCACCGGCCTGCTCCCGCACGAGGCCGAACCCGGCACCGGCGCCCCGGCCGAGGTGGCCAGGGGCAGCTCGCAGAGCCTCGGCCAGCGCTTCCTCATCGAGATCGACCCGGCCTTCGCCGCCGACCAGTACCGGCGCTTCCGCGACCACTACGTCGTCACCCCGCTCGGCCTCGGCCCGGCCGTACGCGAGTACCCCCTTGGCATGGACGGCCCCGGCGACGTCGACTCCGGCCCCCTCCCGCTCGGCGTGAGCCTCTCGGCGACCGCGGTAGCCCTCGGCACCGCCCAGATCCACGGCGACGCCCCCCTGGCCGAGGCGTTGGCGAACTACGGCGAACTGGCCGGCCTCCCGATCGACACCCCCTGGACGAAGAGGTACGCCTTCGGCCTGCTCCCGATCGGCGACGCCTTCCTGGCCTGGTCGAAGACGGCCCGCCCCTGGGTGTCGTCAATCCCTGCCCCGCCCCCGGCGACCATCTCGGGATGGTGGCGCATGCCACTGCTGGCGTTGCTGCTCGTCATCGGGGTCGCGCCTTGGGTACCTGCTTTGGTACGGCGCTACCGAGGAGGTCGAGCCCGTCCCGGGGGCGCGGGCGAGTCGGGCGGGGCAGCAACCAAATGAGTTCGGCCACGTCTGGGAACATGATTGGTTTCTGTAGTGAGCTGTCTATCCAAACCGGGGTAACTCCGGAAGTGCCCTATACGATCTTGCAATGCTGACGCGGAAGAGTCCGTCAACGGTCCGTGGTCCGTGGGCGTGGTTCGTAATGGCGATAGGCGCTTCGCTGGTGCCGTGGGTGTTGCTCGCCACGACGGAGGGCGAATGGTCCTTCCCTCCGCTGCCTTTGGCGATGTTCGCCACTTTGTTCCCCGGGGTCTCGAACCAGGAGTTCATAGCCCTGGACCTCTTCGTCATCGGCGTCCTGCCGCTTCTGCTGGGCGTCGCCGCCATGAAAAGATCTCGCACGCTGATCGGCACCACCAGCGTGATCTGCGGTGTCCTGACCCTGCTCCATCTGTGGCTCGTGCTGGGAGCGCTGCCGATAACCCTTCCGCCGGCGGACGCCACCCCGGACATGCTCGCCGGCAGCCAACCGGACTACTACTTCGGTACGCTCCCGTACGGAGGATTCTGGGCTCTGGCTCCTGTCGCCTACGCGGTCAGCACTGTCGTACTCCTTGTCGCCACCCGACGGAGAAGTCGCGACTCGATGCATCACCAGATTTGATCGGGGGCGATCCATGGTGTCTGCCCACTCTTCCTCGCACCGGTCCGACGATTGATCATTTTCTTGGATACTGCCGACGTCATTCTGTTTAGGAGTTTTGAATACCGGTGTGAAATCCGCGGCCTGGGTGATCCGCCTGATGGTGTCGGCCCACCCACAATGAGACCGGTCCGGAGACCGGGATGAAAGACATACTCGCTGTTCCCCTGACGACCGACCAGCCAGGTCCGCAATGAGACCGGTTCCGAAACCGGAGTGAAACGGTGTCCGTCAGGAGTTGGGAGGTCCAGGCCTCGGGAACGCCGCAATGGGACCGGTTCGGGGACCGGGGTGAAACATGCGGCCTGGAGCCCGTGCTATGCCGTTCGTGTTGTGAAAGCGACGGAGTACTCGATCGTGAAAGGTGTTTGCCTTACTGGTCTGGGTCAGCGATCTCGATGATGTGCAACGGCGCGTCCAGGGTGCTCGACAGCGATGCCCACATAGAGGCTTTGAGCGTGAGGATCGGGCAGATCGCCACGTCAGCGATCGCGGCCGTGTGAGCGTCGAACGAGTTGAGCTCGGTTGACGACATGAGGTTCACCATGGCGGCGAGTTTCGCGGCTTGGTGAATGCCATCAAGCGGAGCGACGGTGGTGCGTTCGAACGCGGCCAGGCCGGTGAGGAGAGCCTGTGCGTCTGGGAGGCCCTGGCTGTCGAGCAAGGCGCCGGCCGCCGTGAGGGACGGGATGATCAGAGAGTGACCGGCCCGATCGAAGTCCTGCAGGAAGCCGATCAGATCGGCGTCACCCCGGGCGACATCGACGAGGACGCTGGAGTCGAGGATGTAGGGGGTGGGGGTGAAGTCACTCACCGGGCGCCGCCGGGAACCCTTGCTCGGCGAGTTGGAGGTTCACGTGCCGCCGCATGCGCGCCACCCGGTCGGGGTCGGCGCTGCGGGCGCGTTCCCGCAGGAGGGCCAGGCCGTGCTGGTCGGCGATGCGTTTGGCGGCGACGGAGTCGTTGAAGACGGCGGCGACGCTGGTTGCCTTGCCGGTGGCAACCAGATGTTCGGCGTATCTGGCGACGTCGGGGTCGACGGTGATCGTAATTCGTTCCTTCTTCTCTCCGCTCATACTCGGCATCATACTCAGGTGATGCTGGCTGGGCAGGAGGAGCGATGAGACCGGCCCGGTGACCGGGGTGAAACGCTGACCGGCATCACGACCAGCAACAGCGGCACGAACCCGCAATGAGACCAGTCCGGAGACCGGAGTGAAACCCGCTGTCGACGAGGAGATCCGGGACCGCTCACCAATCCCCGCAATGAGACCGGTCCGGAGACCGGAGTGAAACGGCGGAACTGAACGCGGCCGGCGGCGTCAGCCTGGACCCGCAATGAGACCGGTCCGGAGACCGGAGTGAAACAGGGGCCGCGTGTCCCACGAGAACGTGATGGGGTCGGGCCCGCAATGAGACCGGTCCGGAGACCGGAGTGAAACAGTCCGCGAGCTGGTCATATAGCGAAAAACAGTCAAGTCCATGCTGGAAAAGTGTCCGGTTTGCCCCCGTGGCTGCTTGTCTGAGGTTAGGAACCCTCCGGGGAAAATGTGCGTGCTTGGGGTTCCTAACCGTTGCCAGAGGTAGATGGCGTGGACCGAGGAGCTCCAGTAAGACAAGCATTGAGACGCTGTGAATTTTCAAATGGCGAGGCTGCGTACGAGCCAGGATGCCCTCGCGGACCTGCTCTGACAACCTGCATTCCCCTACGCCGTGAAGCGACGCCGTAGCGCTCGGAGGGCGACGCGTGCGGAGCGGGTGCGTAGGAGCAGGGCTGTCAAGACGATGAAAGCCGCGCCGACGGAGGCGTAGAACCAGGGGTCGTCCGGCTCCACGACCTGGAGCAGTGCGAGTGCGATTCCGGCCGGGACGGTGATGAGGGTGAACACCACCACCGCGCTGTTGACGTGGCGGGTCTCGTCTTCGCGGGTGAGCCGGTTGGCATCGCTGATCTCGGTCAGGATCTGTTCGAAGCGTTCACGCAGGCCGTGCTGGCGCTGGTAGGCGGTCAGGAGCCGGTTCGAGATGCCGTGGCTGGTGAGGTGCTGGGCCCACAGGCGGCGTCGGAAGGAGCCGACCTCTCGTTCCAGTTCGGCCATCGCCTCCGGACGGGGAGAGTCGAGCGCGGCCACACTGTGCTCTTCAAGGTGCCTGAGCCCCTGGTTCTGGAGCAGGCCGAGCATGAGGGCGTCCAGATAGATGGAGCGCACGTACAACTCCCCGTACCCGAAGAACCGATCCTCGGCCCCGTCATCGTTACGGACGCCGATCACGCCCACACCGTCGCGCAGGACGGCGGCGTGCCAGTCGACGGAGAGCCTGATGATCTCGCTGTCGGCCGGTTCGAGGTTCTGGGGGTCGGGTGGATAGTCCGCCAGGGTGGTACGCGAGGCCAGGGCCCACAGCCACTGGTGTGTCGCGGGCCAGCGCCAGTATCTGGGCTGGCGATAGAGACGGGGGAGCCCTCTGCCGCCGGGGGTCACGAAGCAGACCGTAAAGGGGCGTCCAGGCTCGATCTTCACTTGACCCTCGACAAGAGACTGCGGGTCGAAGCCGACGGGCGGCACGTTCCGGCGACCGGCCAAGCCGCGCAGCAGCGACAGGGGAGCGCCTCCCCTGGGCCGCAGGTGAACGGCGACCAGCCCGCAGGCGTCCGGCCCGTCGGATGCCCGCAGCGCCTCGACGCCTAGGACCTCGACATCGCCGACGACGCGGTGAACGGGGTCGTGCCAGCGGCGAGGGCGATCGTCTCGCCCGTACAGGACGCGGTTGGCCTTGTCGCTGTAGTACTCGCCGCGTGCCTCGGCGGTGGAGCGCATCTGCCGATGCTGGAGGACCAGCGGCCCGTGTGCCCACTCGGGTGTGGAGGGGAACCGAGCCTCGTAGACGGCGACAACGACCTGCCTCGCCAGCCGGGTCACCGGTAGTAGTCCTCGATATCCGGAAGGTCGAGCCGGATGACGTAGCGCGCCCGTTCCGAATCGTCCGGGTCGACCATGAATCTCACCCGCTCGCCAGTCCGGATCGTACGGAACCCCTCGGTCACGATGTCGGAGTACATGAAGGAGTGGTGCGTCTCGGTATCGATGTCGCGGACCACATACGTGCCCTGGCGGCCGTCGTGCCCGCTGCCCAGTGGCATGCGGTCGACGATGTGGCCGAACCGCTGATCGCTCGCCGTCGCGGTCTCCTCGATGCTCATCCAAGCTCCTCGACACATCTGAAACCGACCGCGTTGCTGCATCCCCGGCGCCGGGACAGCCCCTTGGAGGAGACCTGCAATGCCCGGTACGGGTTGTCGTAGGAGCCGCCGCAGATGACCACCTCGTTGAGGTTCTCCAGCACCGTGCCGGTGATCTCCCAGACGTTCCCGGCCATCTCCCGCACCCCGAACGGCGACACGTTCGCCGGATGCGCGTCGACCGGCCCTGGCATGGCCTGGCTGAGCCGCCCCTGGTCGAGTTCCTCCCGCCACGCCTCGTACGTGATCAAAGGCCGTCCGCTCCACGAGTCGGCGCAGTTGACGATGTCCAGGTCGATGTCGTCACCCCAGGGGAACAGCCGCCCGTCGCCACCCCGCGCGGCGGCTTCCCACTCCAGGGAAGTCGGCAGGCGCTTGCCCTCGAACCGGGCGAAGGCGTGGGCGCTCCAGTAGTTGACGCAGATCGCCGGATGGTTCTCGTACGCCGGGTCGGTGAAGTACTCCTGCACCTTGAGGCGTTCCTGCCACGGCTCGTGGGAGAACTCCGGTGGCTTGTCCGGGTGGTCCCACTGCTGCGAGCCATGTTCCCGTACGGCTTCCAGGAAGCGGTTGTAGCGGCTGACCGTCACGGGAAAGCGGTCGAAGCGCACCGGGCGCTCGACGCGCCGGAGCATCAGGTGGTGACTCGGCCCGACGAGGTACGCGCCCGTGGGCAGGACGCAGTCGTCGGCCGGAGCCTGCGGCGTCTGGCGGGAACGCCGGTAGAGGAACTCCCGGACCTGCTCGGTCAGACGCGGACCCGCCTCGACGGCCGACTCCCGGCCGGCCGGGTCGCGCAGGTGTTCGGCCGCCAGCAGCTCCTGGTAGGCCGAGTGCGCGAACGCGATTCCGGACGAGTCGACGGGCCGGAAGAACTCCTTCAACCGGAAGGCGTCATAGGTCAGCCGCCCTCCCTCGAAGAGGGAGATGCCCAGCTCGTTGACGAGCTCGACGAACGTGAACGTCGTACGGCCACGTAGGAAGGCCGAGCCGAAGTACGCGACGATCGACGGCAGGGCGTCGGTGAGACCGGCCGAGGATGCCACTCGTGTCATGTGTCGCCAGGCGAGATCGACGAGGTGCGGGCGATCGTCACCACCTTCGAGTTCCAGCTCGCGTGCCAGGCGAAGTTCGAGGGGCGTCCCGGCGTCTGTCGCGTCCTGGAGCCGCAGCGCCGAGAAGCGAGGCACGCGCAGCGGGTTCACACCCTGCGCGTGGAGTTGCTGGACGAGCTTCTCCGACACCAGCGCGGTGCCGTCCAGCAGCCGTCGCACCTGCGGGGAGTCCTCAAGGAAGGAGACCCGCGAGCTCGTGACCACCGCCGACTCCGCCGACAACACCTGGGCGAGCTCTGTGAACAGCTCCAGGAACCCCTCCTGGGTCATCGACGGCACCGCCTCGTCAATGCCGTCCAGCGCGCACGCTACCGACCCCGACCGCGCGAAGTAGTGGAAGACGTCGAAGACGTACGAGTTCTCGACGGCCATGTATGGCGCGAGCGTGCGCGTGACGAACTCCCGGAACTCCTCGTCGCGGGCCTTGAGGCTCATGTCGAAGTAGAAGCGGTAGCGGCGCCGGCTCGCCGTCGCCGACCCGGCGACCAGTTGCTTGAGAAGCGTCGACTTACCGCTTCCCGAACGGCCGACGATGAGCAGGTTCCCTCCGGAGGAGGCGACCTCGTCCAGCAGCTGGTCGGCGGCACCGACCCGGGAGATCCGCTGCTCGCCGGTACGTTCGTCCGTGGTGAGCAGGTCACCGGATATCGTCAGGCCCGCCGGGTCGAGCAGCTCCGGGTAGGCGCCGAAGACGTCCGCCAGATGTCGTTCCAGATCGACGAAGGCGTCCATGAAACGGTCGTAGGTGACGATCCGGTAGTCCTCCCCGAGCGGGCTCGGGACCACGTGGACGCTGTTCTCCTCCAGGATGAGAAACCGGGTGAGCTTGGGCAGCTGGGTCTGCAACAGTTCCCCGCCGGTGGCCTCCAGCACCGCGGCCACGTCGTCGACGTTCTTGCTGAGCAGCAGCTCGACGTACTCGCTGCGCAGCCCTCGTTCGCGGAAGAAGAGCTGGTAGACGGTGTTGCGCGACAGTTCGAAGCGCTTGACCGGCTTGTAGTCGAGGGTCAGGTAGAGCCCGGCGAGAAACTCCGCCTTGAGCGCCACCTCGGGGGAGAGCTTGGGCACGTCCCCGGTCAGGATGCCGCTGCCGGTGCTGCCGAACCAGGCCAGCACGTCCAGCAACCGGCGTACGGCCGTCAGCCCGTCCTCGTCGGCGATCTCGTAGCCGTCGTGGGTGGACCGGTTGCGTAGGCGCTGAATGTCGCGAAGCGAGTCGAGGACGCTACTGCTGCGGATATGCGGTTGAGCTCCCTTGATCAGCTCGCTCAGCGCCTTACCACCCGGGTCACCGGGGACGTTGTGGTGCCGCCAGAGCTGTTTGAGGATCCGCTCGGTTATCTTCCCGACCAGGGCGATCGCGTTTTCGGGATATCCGTCGCCGAGCGACTTGATCGGCCGCTCGAAGTCCAGGCCGAGGTGACGGGCGACGCGGGAATGGTCGTCCAACTCGTTGCGGAGCTGGTAGAGACGGCTGTCGAGCTCCACGCTGCTCACGCTTTCACCCCAAATACGAAGGCGAACCGGTCGAGGCACTGTAACTCGGGGCCCGGATGCCTGCCTCGGATTTCCTCGACGCCCTTTTCCAACTCTGCATCATCGAAGCTGGAAAGCAGCGACATGTAGCGGTTTCGGACCATTTGCAGATAACGCTCGGTGCCGAAAGCGAGCGGGAACTCGTCGTAGGTGAGCTCGGTGCCGAGACCACTGCCGCTCATCGCGTCGGCGATGCCGACGGGATCGGGCTGGCGCTCGCGAAACAGCCTCAGCGCCGCGTCGAACAGCGGGTAGTCGATGCTCGTCGGCAACATGACCACGAGCATCCGCCCACCGGGCCGCAGGAGGCGAGCCAGCCCGTCGAGGACCCGGGGCGGATCGGCGACGTGGTGGATCACCTCCTTGAGCAGGATCGCGTCGTAGCCGTCGTGCGGAGGTTGTACGCGCTGCTCCGCGAGCTCCTCGGCCCCGGCGCGCAGCGGGACCAGACGCTCATGAGCGGGAAGCTGGTCGAGCATTGCGGAGGAGGGATCGGCGCAGACCACCACCTCGGCGTGCTCTGCGAGCTCCCGCGCGTACAGGCCGGTCCCGCCTCCGACGTCCAGCACCCGATGTTCCGGGGTGATCCGGAGCCGGTCGAGAATGTTTCCGGTCATCCATTGAATGAATTCCGGACTGTATGCCCAGTTCTCGTCATATTTGTCAGCGAGGCGGTCGTAGTGAGCCCGCGTGACATCGCTCCGCACGAGACATTCCCTCCAAGCCGAGACACCAGGGCAAGCCAAGGGTCCAACGGACGATGAGGTGGGTCAAGGCTGGCCCGAAGGTGGGATTGCTCAGGAAACGCGGATGCTCTTTTGGAGGGGTGAGTATTGAAAGAAGCACATTCAGTGAATGTTTTTCATCCTCGGGTGGCGTGAGCGACACGGTGGTTCTGAAGGACGGCGATGGCCTTGCAGAGATGGCCGGCCTTGGAAGGGCTGCAG
>NZ_JBIAQI010000061.1:0-22232 GCF_042888905.1 Streptosporangium sp. NPDC002721 | reverse complement strand
GCGCTGCTCGCCGTGTTGAAGTCTGGAGCGGCCTACCTGCCCCTCGATCCCGACTACCCGGCCGAACGCCTCGCCTACATGCTGGCCGACACCGCGCCGGTCCAGGTGCTCGCCACCTCGGCGAGCACCTGGCGCCTGCCGTCCGCGAGCGGACCGTCCCCGATCCTCCTGGACGATCCGGACGTCATCGCGCTCGCGCAGGCCCTGCTGCCCACCGATCTCAACGATAGCGACCGCCTCCGCCCGTTGCGCCTCGCCCATCCCGCCTACACCGTCTACACCTCCGGGTCGACCGGCGTGCCCAAGGGCGTCGTCATCCCGCACGCGGGCCTACCCAGCCTCGCTGGGGTGAAGATTGACTGGTTTGAGGTGCGGCCTGGCAGTCGGGTGCTCCAGTTCGCTTCGCCGAGTTTCGACGCCGCGGTCGCCGAACTGTGCATGACGCTGCTTTCCGGGGCGGCCCTCGTGCTGGCCGACCCTGAGAGACTCATGGACGGGGAGCGGCTCGCCGACCTGATCGTCGCCCACGGGGTGACGCATGCCCAGGTGCCTCCGGCGATCCTCCGGATGCTGCCGCGTAACCTTGTTCCCGCAGATCTGCGGATTATCTCCGGCGGCGAGTCCTGCACCGCCGAGATCGTTGACCAGTGGGCTGGCGGCCGGTTGATGATCAACGCTTACGGGCCCGCCGAGGTCACTGTCTGCGCCTCGATGAGCGTCGGACTGGCTGAGGGAGCGCAGCCACCCATCGGACGACCCGCTTGGAACAAGCAGCTCTACGTCCTGGACGGTGCGCTGAGGCCGGTGCCAACAGGCGTGATCGGCGAGCTGTACGTGGCGGGCGAGGGGCTGGCGCGCGGTTACCTGCGCCGTTCCGCGCTGACGGCCGAGCGCTTCGTGGCGTGCCCGTTCGGTGGCCCGGGCAAGCGGATGTACCGGACCGGAGATCTTGTGCGGTGGCGGAGCGACGGGCAACTGGAGTTCGCGGGTCGGGCCGATGACCAGGTCAAGATTCGCGGAGTCAGGGTCGAGCCCCGCGAGGTGGAGACCGCCCTCTCCCGGCACCCGGACGTCGCCCAGGTCGTGGTGGTCGTCCGGGAGGATTGGCCGGACGATCCCCGGCTGGTTGCCTATGCGGTCGCGGCCTCCGGTGGGGCTGACACCGCCGTGCTGCGCTCCCATGCCGCGCGGTCGTTGCCGGATGCCATGGTCCCCTCCGCCGTCGTGCTCCTCGACGCACTTCCGCTCACGCCGAACGGCAAACTCGACCGCGATGCACTTCCCGCACCCGTATACGCATCCTCGGCCTCCTCCCGTCAACCGCGCACCGACTGGGAACGAACGCTGTGCGCACTGTTCGCCGACGTGCTCGGCGTGGACGCGGTCGGGATCGACGACTCGTTCTTCGAGCTGGGCGGTCACTCACTGACCGCTGCCCGGCTGGTCAATCGGGTCCGCTCCACGCTGGACGTCGAGCTGCCGGTCCGGGCGCTGTTCGAGACGCCGACCGTCGCGGAACTCGCCGAGCGGCTCGAGGCCGACGCACGACCCGCCCGTGCACGACTCATCCAGGCCGACCGGCCTCCGGTGATTCCGCTGTCGTTCGCGCAGCGGCGACTGTGGTTCCTCAACCGGCTCGACGGCGGCACCGGCGTCTACCACATGCCGCTGGTGGTCCGGCTGAAGGGGCCGCTGGACGTGTCCGCCCTCGAAGCCGCGCTGCGGGACGTGGTGACTCGGCACGAGGCGCTGCGCACAGTTTTCCCCGAGGACGCCCATGGCCGTCCTCACCAGCAGATTCTCGCCGAGGCGGTCCCCGAGCTACTTGTGGGGAAGGGCCGGTGGACCGATCTGGCGGCGCAGGCGTTCGACCTCGCCGTGGACCTGCCGATCCGCGCTGCGCTGTTCCCCGTTGGCCCCGCCGAGCATGTGCTGGCGATGGTGCTGCACCACATCGCGGGCGACGGATGGTCCCTGACCCCTCTGGCCCGCGACCTGAGCGCGGCCTACGCGGCGAGGTCGCGCGGCGAGGCTCCGCGGTGGCCAGCGCTGCCCGTGCAGTACGCGAACTACGCGCTGTGGCAGAGCGAACTGCTGGGAGAGGAGGATGATCCGGACAGCCTGATCAGTCGGCAGATCGTCTACTGGCAGGAGACCCTGGCAGGGCTGCCCGACGAGCTGCGGCTGCCCGCCGACCGGCTTCGCCCGGCACGGGCGTCCTACCGGGGCGGGGCCGTACCGGTCCGAATTTCTCCTAAGTTGTACGCGAATTTGACCGCACTGGCCAAGGACACCGGAACGACCCTGTTTATGGTCGTGCAGGCGGCTTTGGCGACACTGCTGTCCCAGCTGGGCGCGGGTGAAGACATCCCGATCGGCACCCCGGTGGCGGGCCGTGACGACGAAGCGCTGGAAGCGTTGGTGGGAATGTTCGTCAACACGCTGGTGCTGCGGAACGACCTGTCCGGCGATCCCACGTTCAGCGAGTTGCTGGAGCGAGTGCGGGAGACCGACCTGGAGGCGTTCGCTCATCAGGACGTGCCGTTCGAACGGCTGGTGGAGGTGCTCAACCCGGCACGCTCCTTGGCGCGTCATCCGTTGTTCCAGGTGATGCTGGCGTTTCAGAGAGACTCCGAGGCCGGGCTCAATCTGCCCGGGCTAACCGTGGAGACGGAGCCCGCCACAACAGACCGCGCCAAGTTCGACCTGTCGCTGCATCTGGCCGACTCCGGCGACGGTCTCGCTGGCGTACTGGAGTACGCCACCGACCTGTTCGAGCGAGGGACGGCACAGACCTTGGCCGACCGGCTGGTGCGTGTCATCGAAGGGGTCGTGGCGGACCCCGGCGCCCGGCTGTCCGCCCTCGACGTCCTGTCTGCCGGAGAGCGCCGCCGCGTGCTCGTGGAATGGAACAATACCGCTGTCGCCGACCCTGAAACGCTCCTTCCCGAGCTGTTCGAGGAACAGGCCGCACGTACCCCGGATGCCCCCGCCGTCTTGGCCGGGAAAACCACACTGACCTATCACGAGCTGAACGAGCGGGCCAACCGGCTCGCACGGCTCCTGGCTGAGCACGGCGCGGGCCCGGAACGGATCGTCGGGCTGGCGCTGCCGCGTGACGAATCTCTGATCATCGGCCTGCTGGCTGTGCTGAAGGCCGGGGCGGCTTACCTGCCCCTCGACCTCGATTACCCGGCGGAGCGCATCGCGTTCATGCTCGCCGACGCAGACCCAGCCTGCGTCCTCACTCTGTCCTCGGTGACACCACAGGGGAAGGCGCCCAGGATAGTTCTGGACGCCCCCGAGGTGCAGGCCGTGCTCGCGGCACACGCCGTGACGAACCCGCCCGGAGCGGCGCGATCCGACCACCCGGCCTATGTCATCTACACCTCCGGTTCCACCGGCCGGCCCAAGGGCGTGGTCGTGCCGCATCGGGGTGTCGCTAATCTGATCCGCTGGGCCACCGCCGCGCTCGGCAGGTCTTTCGCTGCACCGTGCCTCGCCGCGACCTCGCTGAACTTCGACGTGTCCGTCGCGGAGATTTTCGGGCCGCTCTGCTCCGGCGGGTCGCTGCGGATCGTCGCGGACCTGCTCGCGCTCCAGGAGTCTCCGGATCCGGAGTTAGCGACGATCAACGCCGTGCCGTCGGCATTGGCGCCCGTGCTCGCGGCCGCCCGGACGACGCCGCGCATCGACCGGGTCGTTCTGGCAGGGGAGGCGCTCACCGCGCACGCCCTCACGGGAATACGCAAGGCTCTGCCGGAAACCGAGATCTACAACTGCTACGGCCCCACGGAGGCGAGCGTCTACGCCACCGCATGGAGGGACGACCTCGCGCCGTACGCCGCGGCCGCGCCGATCGGCCGTCCGCTGCGGAACATCCGCGTCTACGTCCTCGACCGGACTCTGCGTCCGGTGCCGCCGGGGGTGCCAGGGGAACTCTACCTCGCGGGTGCCGGTCTGGCCCGTGCCTACCTGGGCCGTCCGGGACTGACGGCCGAACGATTCACAGCCTGTCCGTTCGGCAGACCCGGCGAACGGATGTACCGCACCGGCGACGTCGTTCGTTGGAACGCGAAGGGTGACCTGGAATTCATGGGGCGAACCGACGACCAGGTGAAGGTCCGGGGGTTCCGGGTCGAGCCGGGAGAGGTCGAGTCCGCTCTGGCTGAACACCCGGCCGTCTCCCAGGTCGTCGTCGTGGCCCGCGGGGACCATCTGGTGGCCTACGTGGTCGTGCGCGCGGACGCGGCCGCGGCGGAGCTAAGATCGTACGCGGCGGCGACGCTGCCCGGGTACATGGTCCCGTCCGCCGTGGTGTTCCTGAACGCGCTCCCCCTCAACTCGAACGGCAAGTTGGACCGCCGTGCCCTGCCCGAGCCCGATCTTGTCGGCGCGCTCGGGGCGGAGGGTCCCCGCGACCCGCTGGAGCGGGCGCTCCACGACCTCTTCGCCAAGGTTCTCGGTGTCGACCGGGTGGGGATCGAGGACTCGTTCTTCGAACTGGGCGGACACTCGCTCACCGTGATGCGGCTGGTCAGCCGGATACGGTCCGAGTTGGACGCCGAGCTACCCGCCCAGGTGATATTCGAGACGCCCACGGTGGCGGGGCTCGCCACATGGCTGTCGACGCATAGCGCGGAGCGGCCCGCTCTCCGCCCGCCGACGCCGCGTGCCCGTCCGGAGATCGTGCCGCTCTCCTACGCCCAGCGGCGACTGTGGTTCCTCAACCGGCTCGACGGGGGCAACGGCGCTTACAACCTGCCCTTCGCGGTGCGGCTGTCCGGCCAGGTGGACGTCGGGGCGCTGCGGGCAGCATTGGCAGACGTGACGGCCCGCCACGAGACGCTGCGGACGGTTTTCCCCGAGGACGCCGATGGACATCCCCACCAGGTTGTGCTCGCCGCCGCGCCAGAGCTGGAGGTCGTGTCTGGCCCCTGGGAGGAGGCGGTCGGCCGCGGATTCGACCTGACCTCCGAGCCACCGCTGCGGGCCTGTCTGTACGAGACGGGGCCGGACGCGACGGGCCGGGCAGGCCATGTGCTGCTGCTCGTCGCACACCACATCGCAGCTGACGGCTGGTCGCTAGCGCCGCTCGCGCGTGACCTGTGCACGGCCTACGCGGCGCGGCTGCGCGGCACCGTGCCCCGGTGGCAGGACCTCCCCGTCCAGTACGCGGACTACACGCTTTGGCAGCGTGAGGCTCTGGGCGAAGAGGACGATTCGGACAGCATGATCAGTGTGCAGATCGCCCACTGGCGCGAGGCACTGGCAGGGCTGCCCGACGAACTGGAACTGCCGACCGACCGACCCCGTCCGGCGCGTGCCTCTCACCGGGGCGGCAGCGTGCCACTTCGGATCGGCCCCGACCTCGCTGGCCGGCTAACACGGCTGGCGCACGCTTCAGGGGCGAGCCTGTTCATGGTGGTGCACGCCGCGTTCGCCGCGCTGCTGTCGCGGATGGGAGCGGGTGAGGACATTCCCGTCGGGGCACCGGTGGCCGGGCGCACCGACCCCGCCCTAGACGACATGATCGGAATGTTCGTCAACACGCTGGTGTTGCGGACCGACCTGTCCGGAGACCCGGTGTTCACCGAGCTCCTGGCCCGGGTCAGGGACACCGACCTGGCGGCTTTCGCCCACCAGGACGTCCCGTTCGAGCGGCTGGTCGAGATCCTGGCCCCGGCCCGCTCCTTGTCCCGGCACCCGCTGTTCCAGGTGGCCTTGGTCCTGCGGAACGAAGACGACGAGCTCCGCCTGGCCCTGCCTGGGCTCACCGCGACGCCTGAGACGCCGCCTGCGGACGTGGCGAAATTCGACCTCACCGTCAACCTCGTCGAACGTCCCGGGCAGGGACTGCTTGGAAGCCTCCAGTACGCGGCCGACCTGTTTGACGCGGGCACCGCCGAAGCGCTCGCGACCCGCCTGGTCCGCCTGTGCGAGGCGGTCGCTGCAGCGCCGGACACTCCGCTGTCACGGTTCGAACTGCTCTCACCCGGCGAACGCCGTTTGCTGCTCGACGAGTGGAGCACCGCGCTGACGCCCGCAGCGCCGGACACGCTGCCCGCCCTCTTCGAGGCACAAGCCGCCCGGACGCCCAACGCGACCGCAGTGCTGTCCGGGAGCGGTGCGCTCAGCTACCGGGAGCTGAACGCGCGGGCGAACCGGCTGGCCCGTCGGCTCGTGGAGCTGGGCGCCGGGCCAGAACGGATCGTGGCCGTTCGCATGCCGCGCGGTCCCGAACTGGTTACCGCTCTCCTCGGAGTAGTCAAGGCCGGCGCGGCCTGCCTGCTGATCGACCCCGCCCAACCCGGCGAACGCGTCGCGGCGATGCTGACGGAATCCGCACCTATCCACGTCCTCGTCGAGCCCGGGGACGTGGCGACCGAGTCGGACGGGCATTCTGACGCTGACCTGACCGACACCGACCGGCTCGCGCCGCTCCTGCCGTCCCACCCGGCATACGTGGTCTACACGTCCGGGTCCACCGGGACGCCCAAGGGCATCGTCGTCACACACGCTGGGCTCCCGGGGCTCATCAAGACTCAGATCGACTGCTTCGACGTCCGGCCGGACAGCGTGGTCGCGCAGTTCGCGTCCCCCGGATTCGACGTCGCGCTCGGCGAGATCTGCCGGGCGCTGCTGGCTGGCGCGACCCTCCTGGTGCCGGACGCCGACCCGGCCGATCCGCAGGCCTTGGCCGCCGCGGTCCGGCGGCACCGGGTCACCCATGCGCTCATTCCCCCGGCCGTTCTTCCGCACCTCGACCCAGGTGACCTGGCGAGCGTCCGGACGCTGAGCATCGGCGGCGAGGCCGCCGCCCCCGGCCTGGCCGCGCGGTGGGCGGCCGGCCGACGCATGTTTAACGGGTACGGCCCCAGCGAGACCACTATCGCCGCCGCGTACCACCGGGTCGACGAGGCCGACGCCGTACGGCGACAAGGCTCGCTGCCGCTCGGACGCCCGGCGGGGAACACCCGGCTATTCGTGCTCGACGAGCGGCTGCGTCCGGTGCCCGCCGGAGTGCAGGGCGAGCTGTACATCGCAGGCGACGGCCTCGCACGCGGCTACCTCGGACGGGTCGGGATGACGGCGGAACGGTTCGTCGCCTGCCCTTACGGAGGCGCGGGCGAGCGGATGTACCGTACAGGCGACCTGGTGCGCTGGAGTCCGGACGGGTTGCTGGAGTTTCGCGGACGTACCGACGACCAGATCAAGCTGCGGGGCCTGCGCATCGAACCTGGCGAGATCACTTCGGTGCTCGTCTCTCACGGAGACGTCCTCCAGGCGGCGGCCGTCGTGCGGGAGGACCGCCAGGGCGACCCGCGCCTGGTGGCGTACGTGGTGCCGACGCCGGGCAGTGCACCGGACCCCGCCGCGCTGCGCGACCTGGCCCGGCGCAGGCTGCCTGCGCCCATGGTCCCCGCCGCCGTGGTCCTGCTTGACGCACTGCCGCTCACCCCGCACGGCAAGCTCGACCGGCGGGCGCTGCCCGCCCCTGCCGCCCCGTCCGCTGGCGGCGCTCCCCGGACGCCGCGGGAACAGACCCTGTGCGCGGTGTTCGCGGAGATCTTGGGCGTGGAGCAGGTAGGCATCGACGACTCGTTCTTCGACCTGGGCGGGCACTCGCTGACGGCCACCCGCCTGGTCCACCGAATCCGGGCGGAGCTGGACATCGCGCTCTCGGTCCGCGAGGTGTTCGAGACGCCGACGGTCGCCGGGCTCGCCGCGCAGATCGCCGCTGGTGGCCCCATTCGCGACCCGTTCGCGGTCCTGCTGCCGCTCACCCCCGTTCCCGAGGACGGAGCGAAAGACACGCCTCCGCTCTTCTGCATCCATCCCGCGGGAGGTCTGGCCTGGGTATACGCCGGATTGCGTGAGCATCTGCCCGCCGACCAGCCGCTCTACGGGCTTCAGGCACACGGGCTGACCGGTGAGGAGACCGTCCCCGAAACACTCGTTGATATCGTCACGGACTACGTGGCCCGAATCCGGCAGGTGTGTCCGGACGGCCCGTACCGGCTGGCGGGATGGTCGACCGGCGGTCTCCTTGCCCATGCCGTCGCGGTCCAGCTTCAGGAGCTCGGTGCCGAGGTCGACCTCTTGGCCCTGCTGGACACCCGGCTGGGGCAGCAGGATCTCGCCGGGCCGGGCCCCGCCGAGCTGCGAGCGAGGATCTTCGAGGGTGTCGGCCTCGACCCGGCGGTCGTCGACGACGACCACGCACCTGGCCGAGTCCTCGCCCATCTGCGTGCGACCGGCCACCCGCTCGGTGAGCTGGACGAGAACGGCATCCGGGCGGTCGCGGCCGACTACCGCAGCGCCGCAGACCTGACCCGGACCTATGCCCCGCGGACTTTCCACGGCGACCTTCTCTACTTCACTGCGGAGGACGGGCCGGGTGAACCCGGAAAGGCGGTGGCCGCCTGGGCTCCGCACGTCCACGGTGACCTCGTCGAGCACCGGATCGCCTGCCGCCATGAGGACATGACCCGCCCGGAGCACCTGCGGGAGCTGACGCGGCTGCTCACCCCTGCGCTTCGCCGACCTTGACCCCGACGGAGGGACCCATGCCTTCACTCGTCTTCCTCTGGAGCAGTCCCCGGTGCCTGTCGACCGCCTTCCTACGCATGATGATCGAACGCGGTGACTGCGCGGTCGTCAACGAGCCGTTCTCCAGCATCGCCGTCTGCGGCCACGCGCTGATCGACGGCGAGAAGGCGAGCGACCCGATCGAGCTAATCGAGCGTCTGCGGGAGCTGTCCCGCCGCACACACGTCTTCGTCAAGGAGACCACCGAGTACCGCTACGACATCATCGACCATCCCGACTTCGCTCAGTTCGGACGGCACACGTTCATGATCCGGGACCCGGCCGCGTCCATCGCCTCGCACTACGCGATGAATCCGGACGTCACCCTCTCCGAGGTCGGCTACGAGCACCAGTACGAGATCGTCCAGAGGATCGTCGACGCCGGGCACACCGCCCCGGTCGTCGAAGCCGAGAAGCTGCTGGCCGACCCGCGCGGAACCGTCCGGGACTACTGCCAGCAGGTGGGACTGCCCTTCCTGGAGGGTGCCCTGACCTGGACACCCGGCGACCGCGCCGAATGGGCCAGGACCCGCCGGTGGCATCAGGACGCCGCGTGGAGTAGCGGCTTCGCCCCAACCGCCAAGGACCATCCGGTGACTATCGCCACCGACCCTCGGCTCGCCGCCTACTACCGCCATCACCTGCCCTACTACGAAGCGATTCGCGAGAGAGGTAAAGACGCAGTGAACCAAGTGATCACGCACGTCTCCGAGGGCCCAGGCACAATCGACGAAGCCTGCGCGCGACGGCGCGAGGAGATCACAGAGTGCATTCAAGGCCATACTCCCGGAGCGCCGCTGCCGAACGTCGGGTATACCGCAGAGGAGGACCAGCTCTGGCAGACGGTGATCTCCAAGCTGAACGGGATGCACTCGACGGTCGCCTGCCACCGCTACCTGGACGCCGTCGCGCGGCTGAGGCTGCCCACAGACCGGGTGCCGACACTCCGCGAGGTGTCGGACGGGCTGGAGGGCGCCACAGGCTTCCGACTACTGCCGGCCAAGGACCTGGTGCCCCCGCGCGACTTCTACGCAGCCTTCGCCGACGGCTTCTTCTACAGCACCATGTACATGCGTTGCCCCGCGACGCCGCTGTACAGCCCGGCCCCCGACGTCCTGCACGAGCTGGTCGGGCACGCAGTCCCCCTCAGTGACCCTTTCTTCGCCGACCTGTACCGCGCGTTCGGGGAGGCCGTCGTACGCACCCGGACGGCCGAGGAACTCGAGGCGATTAGCAGGGTCTTCTGGTTCACGATGGAGACCGGTCTCGTACGGGAACTGGGCGGGCTGCGCGCTTACGGCGCCGCCTTGCTGTCCTCCGCGGGAGAGCTGGAGAGCCTCGGTGAGGTCGTGCCGGAGGAGTTCTCCATCGACCGCATGGTGCACCAGACCTATGACATCTGCCAGTACCAGCCGGTCCTCTTCGTCGTCGACTCCTTCGACCGGCTCGACGCCGAACTGCGCACGTTCCTGGACACCTGGCGGAGCAGAAAGGCCTGACATGCCGATCAATCTGGTTGACATCTTGTTCGCTGAGGACCGCGAGGCCGGGATGCGGACGCTGCTGGAGGGCCCCCCCGTGCGGGAAGCGGTGTTCTTCGACGGCTCACCGATTCATCTAGTCACCGGGCACGCCGAGATCAGGGACCTGCTAACCGATCCGCGGGTCAGCAACGACTTCCACAAACAGCAGCGGATCGATGTGGCGGCCACCATCGGGATCCCCGAAGACCTGCGGCCCTACCTCAGACACAACCTCTCGCAGATAGACGCCCCCGAGCACACGCGGCTGCGCCGCCTCGCGCTGGGCGAGTTCACCAGCCGTCGGGTCGGACGGCTCCGGCCTCGGATCCAGGAGATCAGCGACGGGCTCCTCGACACCTTGGCTGACCGCGCCGACCTGCGGGGCGAGTTCGCCTACCCGCTGCCGGTCATGGTGATCTGCGAGATCGTCGGAGTACCGTCCAAAGACCGGGAGCGGTGGCGTGGCTGGTCGGCCGAGATGACCGTGCCCGACGTCACGGTGTTCGCCAAGGCCGCCCGTAGTCTCATCGGTTATGTCCGCGAGCTGATCGCGGCCAAGCGCGCGGACCCGGTCGACGACCTGCTGAGCGGGCTGATCAAGGCAGGGCTCAGCGAGGAGGAACTGAGCTCGCTCACGGTGAGCCTGTTGCGGGCGGGCCACGAGACGACCGCTAACCTCATTGCGAACGGAGTGGGCCTGCTGCTGGCCGAACCCGGGCGGTGGGCCGCGCTCGCCGCCGCGCCGGAGCTCGTCCCCTCGACAGTGGAGGAATTTCTGCGCTTCAGCGGCGTCGCCGACTTCGGCGTGGTCCGCTACACCACCGAGCCGGTCGAGATCGCGGGCGTCCGGATCGGCGCGGGTGAGGCCGTCATGCCGGTCTACTACGCGGGCAACCGGGACGCCGGGATGTTCTCCGATCCCGATCGTCTGTGCCCAGAACGCACGGACAACCCGCACCTCGGCTTCGGGCACGGCGCCCATCACTGCCTCGGCGCGCCCTTAGCCCGCCTTGAGGTGCAGACGGCTCTGACGGCGTTGCTCGCCCGTTTCCCCGGCATGACACTGGACGGCGAGCCTCCGCGCTGGGCACCCGGGGCCGCGCGCACCTTGCCCGAGCTGCGGGTGAGGCTCCGATGACGCATTTGGCCATGGTGGGTCTCCCCGCCCAAGGGCACGTCAATCCGAGCCTGGAGATCGTCCGGGAACTCGTGGCCCGCGGCCACCGCGTCAGCTACGCCAACACGGAATCGTTCGGCGGGACGATCGCCGGCACGGGAGCCCGGCCGGTTCCGTACGTCTCCACCCTGCCAGTCGCCCGTGGCCTGGCCCCCCCGGCTGGCGACGAGATCGACGCGATCCGGCGGTCGCTCGACGAGTCGGCCGCGGTGCTGCCGCAGCTCCGGAAGGTGTTCGAAGAGGACCGTCCGGAGTTGGTGCTGTACGACGTGGGCGTGCCGGCGGCCCGGGCCCTCGCCCGGACGCTCGGCGTCCCGGCAGTGCAGCTCAGCCCGACGTCCGTCCCTTGGAAAGGGCTGACGGAGATCCTGTCCGGCCATGTCGCCGCGCTTCGCGCGACGCCGCGCGGAGCCCGTCTGCACGAGGACACGGCCGCCTGGCTGGCGGGGAACGGCATGGCGGACGTCGATCCGGTGGCGTTCATGACCGGAGTCCCCGACCATGCCCTCGTACTGATCCCGAGGGTCATGCAGCCGTACGCCGAGCAGGTCGACGCAGGGCTCTACACGTTCGTTGGGGTCTGCTCACCCGAGCCGGAGGAGCAGGGGATATGGGAACGCCCGGCAGGGGCGGAGAAGGTGCTGCTGGTGTCCCTCGGCTCGATCTTCACCGACCGGCCCGGGTTCTACCGTGCCTGCGTGGACGCCTTTGCCGATCTGCCCGGCTGGCACGTGGTGCTCCAGATCGGCGGGCAGGTGGACCCGACCTTGTTGGGAAGGCTCCCCACGAACGTCGAGGCGCATGCCTGGGTGCCGCAGCGGGAGATCCTGCGCGACGCCGACGCGTTCGTCACCCATGCGGGAATGGGGGGCTGCGTCGACGGTCTGGGTGGCGGCACTCCGATGATCGCGGTGCCGCAGGGCTCCGACCAGTTCGCCAATGCCGACCGCCTGGTCGAGTTGGGCGTCGCCCGGCGGGTGGAGTCCTCGGAGGCCACCGCCGCCGCGCTCCGGGACGCCCTCGCCAGCCTGCTCGCCGCTCCGGGCGTCCTCGAGCGGCTCGTGGCGATTCGCCAGGAAATGTCCACCGAGGGCGGCGCGGTGAGCGCCGCCGACCTCATTGAAACCCGTCTGTCATGACGGAAACCGTCGACGAAAGGTCTGAAGTGCTGCCGATCGATCTGGAGAAGGCGATGTTCGGGGTCGTTGCGACTCCGGTGCTGCACCTCGCGGACCGGACCGGGGTCCTCGACCACCTCATCGGTCATGGTAGCGCCTCCGCGGCCAAGATCGCCGGGGCGCTCGGGCTCGACGAGGAGACCCTCGACAGAATGCTGCTCGTCCTCGTCTCGTTCGGCGTCGTCCGGCGCACGGTGACGGGGGAGTACCTGGTGCCCGCCGAGGCGGCGCCGTACGTGGACCGGGCCGACCCGCGTTACATCGGAGGATTCGTCACCCATCTCGTCGAGGAGACCGCAAGGCAGATGACCCGCCTACCCGCCTACCTCGAGCGCGGCAAGGCCGTGGTGGACCAGGACCGGCCCGCCCCGTTCGCGACGCTCTTCCGGGACGGTGACGCGACCCGCCGTTTCATGTCCGCGATGTGGGACCTGAGCTACGGGCCGTCCCGGGAACTGGCCGTGCTCGCGGACCTGGACGGACTCGAACACCTGGTGGACGTCGGCGGCGCCTGCGGGCCGTTCGCAGTGGCCGCCCTGGAACGGGCGCCCCGGCTGCGCGCCACGGTGTTCGACCTTCCGGTGGCGGAACGATACCTGGCGGAGCGGCGTGCGGAACACGGGCTGGAGGACCGGCTCACGTTCACCGCCGGTGACTTCTTCGCCGACGACCTTCCCGAAGGCGATCTCCTCGCATTCGGCTATATATTCTCCGACTGGACTGATGAAATATGTGCGAAGCTCCTGGAAAAAGCATATCGCGCTTGTCGTCCGGGTGGCCGGGTTCTTGTCATGGAGCGCTTGTTCGACGACTCTAGCGACGGTCCTCTCGCCACTTCCGTCATGAATCTGACCATGCACATGGAGACCTGCGGACGGCATCGGACGGCGGGCGAGTATATCGCGTTGCTGACATCCGCCGGATTCACCCGCTGCGAGGTGCGCCGCTCCGGCGGTGCCAAGCACCTGGTCTTGGCACACAAAGGAGTGTGAAAACATGGTGTGACTCGCGAGAAATCGCGGCAGACCATTCCTTCACCGAAATGATTCCAGGAGCAGTGCATGGCAAACGATTCGCGGACGGAGGTCGATCGGGACAGCCGATTGATCAGGTCGAGCGCTGTGATGGTGGCCGGCACCTTCGTCTCACGTGTCACCGGCTTCGTGCGGACCGTCGTACTGGTGGCCGCGCTGGGCACGCTGGCGCTGGGCGACACGTTCAACACCGCCAACACGATCCCGAACATCGTGTTCGAGACTCTGCTGGGCGGTGTGCTCACCGCCGCGCACGTGCCGCTCCTGGTGCGGGCCCGGCAGCGGTCGAAGCAGTACGGGGAGCAGTTCGAGCAGCGGTTGTTCACCCTGTTGCTGCTCGTCCTGGCCGTCCTCACTGCGGTCGCGATGGCGCTGGCTCCGCTACTGATCCGGCTGTACGGGAGCGGGTTCACCGCAGCGCAGAACCGCCTGGCCGTGGTGTTCCTGCTGTTCTTCCTGCCGCAGATCTTCTTTTACGGATTCAGTGCGGTCGCCAGTGCCTCGCTGAACACCCAGGGCAGGTTCGCCGCCCCGATGTGGGCCCCGGTGCTCAACAACGTCGTGGTGAGCGCGGTCGGTGTCGCTTTCCTCCTGGTAGCCGACGGCCGGGTCACACCGGAGAACATCACCGACGAGCAGGTCATACTGATCGCGCTCGGCACCACGGCGGGAGTGGCGGCCCAGGCCGTGGCGCTGCTTCCCGCCCTGCATCGCATGGGCTTCCGGTGGCGGCCCCGTTTCGACTTCCGGCGGGACGAGCTGGGGGAGATGGGGTCCATGGCGGGTTGGACCCTCGCGTTCGTGGTGGTCCAGCAGATCGGCCTGGTCTTCTACACCAACATCGCCAACACCGCGGGCGTCCGTGGAATGGAGGAGAACGTCGGCTACGGGGTCGGTCTGACCCCGTGGACGAACGCCTACCAGTTCTTCCAGCTCCCGTTCGCGATCGTCGCGGTGTCTGTTATCACGGCGCTGATGCCCCGTATGAGCGGCCACGCAGCCGAGGGCAGGCTCGATCGGGTGTCGGCGGACCTGGCCGGCGGGCTCCGCCTGTCGCTGGTGGTGATCATTCCGGCGGCGGCGCTGCTGTTCGGGCTCAGTGCCGAGATCTGCGTCGTTCTGTTCGCACACGGCGCCACCACCGCCGCCGACGCGTTGATGATCGCGAACGTGCTGCGGGTGTTCGCGATCATGCTGGTCCCGTTCACCGTGTTCCAGCTTCTCCAGCGCGGTTTTTACGCGCTGGCCGACACCCGCACGCCCGCGCTGGTCGGCATGGCGACCATGCCGGTCGGCGTCGCGGGCGCACTGCTGGGCTCGCGGTTGCTGCCGACGCGCGACATCGTGCTGGGAATCGCGTTCTCCCAGGGCCTGGCCTGGGTGGCCGGATGCGTGTTCACCGTGTTGCTGTTGCGGCGGCGGCTCGGTTCGCTCCAGGGGCGCGTCGTCGGGGGGCTGGTGCTGAAGGTGTGCGGGGCCGCGCTGATCCCGCTGGGGATCGCGCTGGTCGCGCACACCGTGGTCGGCCGGGTCTACGACCAGGCTCCGGTGCCTTCGTTCGTGGCGCTGGCCGGGGGCGGGGTCGTGGCCGTCTTCGCCTTCGCCTTCGCCGCACGGCGGCTCGGTGTGCAGGAGATCGAGGCGGTGACCGGCATGGTGACCGGTCGGCTCCAGAGGGGACGACGGACATGAGCGCGCTACTTCCGTGCGATCACGCAGCTCGCGACCGGGTAGTGCGGGTGGCGGACGGCCAGCTCGTCCGGGTCGAGCTCCTGGGCGGCGATGCCCATCAGCGAGGCGATCGCGCTCAGCGGATTGCCGTACTGGATCACTCTCCGCTCGGTCCAGTCGCCGAACATGTGCCCGAGCGCCGCGGGCAGCGGCCGCCAGTAGTCCTCAGGCGCCCCGTGCAGGCGTTGCGCGCTGGGGACCATGCAGTAGGCGGTGCCCCCGGGCCGCAGCCACCGGAGCATGTTCGCGACGACCTCCCAGGGGCGGGGCGTGTGCTCCAGAACGTTGAAGGCGATGACAGCGTCCAGCGAGGCGGCGGGCAGCGCGTCCGGATCGGCGGCATCCGCGGCCAGCGAGACGCCCGGGCCGGGCTCGAGATCCATGCCACGGTAGCTGATCGCCTTCGCGAAGCCGTATGCGTCCCGATTCGCGTCCTTGCCTCCGATTTCCACGACCTCGCCGTGGACCTCTTCGCGGATCTCCACGAGGAACTCGTTCAGATAATGCCGGTCGATCGGGGTTCCCCGGGAGATCCCGAACGCCGGACAGACCGGGACGAGGCGACGCAGCTGCCCCCAGTCGAGCCCGCCGGGCTCCGGCACAAGGAACCCCCGGCGGTACAGCTCGGCGAACAGGGCGTCGACATCGGGCCAGTCCGAGCCGGAGGCCAGTCCGCGCCGCAGGCCGATGGCGCGCAGGACGCGTCCGGTGCGACGGCTGAGCTCCGTCAGATCTGTCATCGGGACTCGGTCGGCGTCGTCCAGAACGAGAAGCGTTCCGTTCTGGGTGAAGAGGGAGTAGGCCCGGGTCCCCTGCTCGATCTCGTCCAGCGCGGCGGTGACCTCGGCGGGCGGCGGGGCCGTACGGCACTCCAGGAAGACCTCCCGCGCCGCCGCGGGGTCGTGCTCGTGAGTCATGGCCTCCAGCAGCGAGAGCATGTCCAGTGACAAGGGGAAATCCGGCTCGCCGGCGAAGGTCCCCACCTGGGCGACGACGCCGCCTTCCCTTACCGACAGAGCGAGCATCGCGGTAAATCGTCCGTGCACGTGGATCACGCCTTTCTATAGGCGAATGGAGGCCAACGTTCCCGTGAGTTATGAAAGCGTTCCGCGACGACCAAGTAAGCATGTGTTGAAATATTTGTCAATAAACTCTGGATGAAATTCGGGGTGACGTGCGCCACAGGGTAGTTGCTATTGACTGCCCGAGAATTATCTGTAGATCATGGACTTGCTTTCCGTGGCAGTACATTTGTTGGCCTCGAAGAAATCGCAAGGAGTGTCTGATGAGCAAACTCGCACAAGCAGCGGCAGAATACGAGGAGTGCGGATTCGCCATTATCCGCAACGTTCTTCCCGCCGATCTCGTCGCCGAGGCGCAGGAGCACGTCGCTTGGCTTACGAACCGCTACCCCGAGCTGCGTCCGGAGCACTTCCACCACCCGCTGATCCGCAACGACGCGTTCTGGGTCCGGCTCGTCTCCGACCCTCGGCTGGTCGACATCGCCGAGTTCTTCCTCGGTCCGGACCTCGCCTGCTTCACCGCCCACTACATCTGCAAGCCGCCCCATGACGGCCAACCCGTGCTCTGGCACCAGGACGGCGCCTACTGGAAGCTCGACCCGATGGAGGCCCTCACCGTCTGGGTCGCCATCGACGAGAGCACCGTGGAGAACGGTTGCCTGCGCATGATCCCGGGAACCCAGCATCTGCCTCTGCATGAACCCTCGCTCCGGACGGACGAGCCGAACATGCTGTACTCGTCGTCCGACGAGGAACTGGTCCGCAAGTGGTCCAAGGCACAGGGCATCGTGGACATCCAGCTCAAGCCCGGTGACGTCTCGATCCACCACCCGAACCTGCTGCACTGCTCGGAGGCCAACACCTCGCCCCGGCGCCGCTGCGGACTGGACATCGGCTACATCTCCACGACCACCCGCATCCGCAGCGACGGCCTGTACCTGAACCCGCTGCTGGTGCGCGGCGAGCGCAAGCCCGGGATCAACGAGTACCGGCCGTTCCCGGAGTACAGCCCCGAGGAGACGATCCCGTTCGCCGGCAGCGACGCCTGGAACGAGCACGCCGCGACGCTGAACGCCGCCAACGGACTCGTCTCCGCCGAGGCAAAGGGGGAGACGCCGTTCGAGGCGACCCAGCACATGATCACCAGGTTGTGGGAAGGCACGGTCAAGCGCTGAGCCTGCGCCTGTTCGTCAGTCCGTCACAGAGGTTGGGGTGTCTGTCGGAATGTCTGTCGAGACGTATGCCGGGACGGCCGCGCGCCGGTGCGTCGCCGGGTACGACCGTGCCAGGCACGGAGTCCATCTCTTGAAGCGCCCGGAGGTGATCGCCGATCCCTCGTCGTACATCCGGGCCATCGCCGAAGTCGGGCCGTTGTTCTTCGACGAGGTCGGACGAGTATGGGTCTGCTCGGGCTATGCCGAGGCCGACGAGATCCTGCGCGACCACCGACGGTTCTCGTCCGTCCGAGAGCACGGCGCCGGCGCGCTCCGTGCCTCCGGACTGCGCACGTCCTCGTCGGTGGGCGAAATGGTCCGTGAACAGATCCTGTTCCAGGACCCGCCGCGGCACACCGAGATCCGGTCCTCGTTTGGCGACCAGTTCTCGCGCACGCGGTTAAACGAGCGAGAACCGGCCTTAAAGGAGATCGCCGAGAGACTGGTCGGCGATCTCCCCGCCGAAGGCGAGATCGACCTCATCGCCGACTTCGCCGCGCGGCTTCCCCCTGCTCTGATGGCGTTCCTCCTGGGGATGCCAGGGCAGGAGGAGCGGATCAACCGTTGGGCCGAGGCGTACGAGCGGCTGCTGGGCAGCCTGTCCGCGCTGCCGCACATCGGCGACACCGAGGCCGAGGCAGTGCTGTCCGAGGCTCTCGCCGGGTTCGAGAAGGAGGCGAGGCTGCGTCTCGACGCACCGGGCGACGACGTCATCAGCACGATGGTGTCTGGCCTCGCGGAGTCCGATGACCGGGCCTTGTTCTCGATCGCTGCGAACTGCGTCGTCATGGTCGGCGGCGGCTATCAGACCCTCACGCACCTCGTGTCCACGGGGCTGCTGCTCCTGCACCGGCATCCCGAGCAGCTCCAGCAAGTCCGGGAGAAACCGAATCTGCTGGAGCAGGCGGTGGAGGAGTTCATGCGGCTCGACGGCTCCAGCCAGTACGTGGCGCGCCGGGCGGTGGAGGACGTCGAAATCGGCGGGGTGACGATCGCGGCCGGACAGAGCGTCCTGGTGCACCTGGCTGCCGCGAACCGTGACCCGCGCGTATTCCCGGAACCCGAACGGCTCGACCTGCGGCGCGGCGCCAAGCATCTCGGCTTCGGGGCGGGCCGGCACTACTGTACCGGCTCGGCCTACGCGGAACAGCTCGCGCGCTGGGCCGTCAATGCGTTCCTGGAACGGTACCCCGAGTACGAGCCCGATCCGGGCTCGCTGGTCTGGGGCCACCATCCGAACACCCGCTGCCTGGCCAGCGCTCGAATCCGGGTACGCGCCCGGACCGACACGCCACCGTGCTGGCACGAGGTCTTCGAGCACGGGACGCGGCTCACGCCGAACGCGGTCGCCGTGGACGGGCCGGACGGGAGCCTCACCTACAGAGAGCTGGACGAGCGGGCCAACGCGCTGGCGCATCGACTGCGTGGGCACGGTGTCCAGCCCGGAACCGTCGTCATGGTCGCGCTGGAACGCTCGGCGGAGTTCGTCGCCGCAGTTCTCGCCGTCGGCAAGGCGGGCGGAGCGTTCCTGCTGACCGAGCCGACCTCCCCGCGGGAGCGTCTTCGAGCCATGGCTGCGGAGGCGTCCGTGACTCTGCTGATCACCCGCGATACGGATCTGGCGACCGATCTCGGTCTGCCCGGCTGCATGCCGGACGACATGACGGAACCCGCCCCGGCCCGGGCACCGCTCACAGGAGTCTGCGGCGGAGACACCGCCTATGTCGTGTTCACCAGCGGGACGACCGGCGTCCCGAAGGCGATTGCGATCAGCCATGAGGCCCTGGTGAACCTGCATACGGCCCAGCGGGAGATCTTCCGGCTGCGGCCAGGAGACCGGGTGCTCCAGTTCCTGTCACCGAACTTCGACGGCTGCGTCGCCGATCTGGCCCTCGGACTACTGACCGGCGCGACCCTGGTCGTCGCGCCGACCGCGCGACTCACCGTGGGCCCGACGCTGATCCGGCTCCTGCGCGCCGAGCGGATCACCGCAGTGATCCTCACTCCGTCCGTGTGGGAGGTGTTGCCCGACGACCCGCTGCCGGACCTACGAGTCGCGGCCGCCGCGGGCGAACGGCTGCCCGCCGCATGGGTGCGTCGCTGGTCTGTTCTCGGCCGCCGCCTGCTGAACCTCTACGGTCCGGCGGAGACCGCGGTCATGGCGACCTGGCATGAGTGTACCGAGCCCAGCGGGGAGCCGCCGATTGGCAGGCCGGTGGCGAACAAGCGGATCTACGTGTTGGACGAGCAGCGCTGTCCGGTCGCGGACGGGCAGCCTGGTGAGCTGACCATCGGCGGTGTCGGCATCGGCAGGTACCTCAACCGGCCGGAGCTGATGGAGGAGAGGTTCGCGCCCGAACCGGGCGGTGGGCTGATGTACCTGACAGGGGACATCTGCCGGGCGAGACCCGACGGGGTGCTGGAGTACCTCGGGCGGCGCGACCGGCAGGTCAAGATCCGGGGACAGAGGGTGGAGCTGGACGAGGTCGAACGGGTTCTCGAGTCCGCGCCCGGGGTCGCCGCGTGTCTGGCGCATGCCAGGGACGGCCGGATCGAGGTCCTCGTCGTCCCGGCCGGGGACCGGGTCGACGAGGTGAGGGTCCGGTCCCATCTCGCGGAACGGCTGCACGGCGGCATGGTGCCCGCAGTGATCACAGCGGTCGCAGAGCTGCCGCGGACCGCGAACGGCAAGTCCGCCGTGCCCGACCGCCCCACCTCTTCCAAAGACGCGGAGCGGCGGCGTTCCCGGCTCACCTGGGAGGTGTCGCGGCTGTTCGCCCGGGCGCTGAACCTCTCACTGCGGCAGGTCCAGGCGGACTCCGACTTCTTCACCTCGGGCGGTGACTCCCTGGCCATGGCCTCGTTCTTGCACCGGCTGGAGCGGCTGACCGGCGGCGCGGTCGACGTCGAGGCGCTGATCGCCGCGCCCACCCCGGAAGGAATAGCCGCGGTGATCGTGAGCGGGGAGGGCATCGGATGACCAGGCCGCTCCTGCACCGGCGCGGCGGCGGGGAGGGCCCCACCGTGCTGTTCGTCCACGGGACCATGGATCGCAGCGCCAGTTTCTCCCGGGTGGTCGCGCGGCTGGAGGGATGGACGGCCGCGGGCTACGATCGGCGCGGGTGGGGCGGTTCGCAAGCCCTCGCCATCCCGGACACCCGGCTCGCCGACCATGTCGCCGACCTGGTGGCGCTGGCGGCTCGGCTGCCACGACCTGTCCTCGCGGGGCACAGCTACGGCGGGCTGGTGGCGCTGTGCGCGGCCGCCGAGCGTCCCGACCTAGTCGACGCGGTCGTCGCCTACGAACCCCCGGTGCCCTGGTTGCCCTGGTGGCCCGCGCTCGCGCCCTGGGAGCGCCTAGTCCTCAAATCCGATTCCCCCGTCACCGCCGCGACCCTCCTCCACCGGGCGGTCGCAGGCGGCCCGCCCACCCCGGCCACCCGGTCGGCAATCGAGGCGGCGGGCCCCGCGCTCCTGCGCGAAATGGCCGACCCCACCCTGGACCACGAGTTCTTCGACCCCGCCGCGCTGGCCGTCCCGGTCGTCACCGCCTCAGGCTCACGTTCGCTGCAGCACCACCGCGACACGGCCCGGCATCTGGCCGACCTCATCCCCACCGCCGACCATCACGAGATCGACGACACCGCCCACCTCGCCCATGTCACCCACCCCGCCGCCTTCGCCGACCTCATCCGCCAAGCCGCTGCGATGGCTCCCTCCCTGCCGTGGACGAGCAGGTCTCGGCCCCCCGGTAAGGAGACCGCCACCAGTCATCACCTGTGATGTCGTGGCGCGACAGCCGGGGGGACGGCTGCCTCCTCTACGGCGCCGGGTCCCGAAAAGTCAGGCCGGGGTGAGGAAGTGGCCGTCGGTCCTGATGGCCTCACCAGTGGTGTTGGTGTTGGCGGCCGAGCACAGATAGACGATCATGCGTGCGGCCTCGCCGGGGTGGCTGACGCGTTTGGTCGCCGCGGCCTCGCCTGCCTTGTCGAGCAGGTGCTGCGGCATGGCCTTGTCCGCGGGGGTGAAGCCCGGCATGACGACGTTGGTGAGGATGCCGGCGGAGGCGAGTTCCCTGGACATCACGCGGGTCAGGCCGTGCAGGCCCGCCTTGGCGGCCACGTAGGAGACGTTGCCGGGGAAGCCGTCCTCGACCAGTCCTGTGGAGACGTTGACGATGCGGCCCCATCCGCTGGCCCGCATGTCGGCCAGCACGGCGCGGGCGAGCAGGTAGGGTTCTGGCGGCGCGGTGAGCGCGCCGCCAGTATGGCCGCGCTGGCCGACTTGCGCCAGGCGGCGCAACTGGTGCTGCAGGCCAACGTTGTGGACACCTGGGTCTTGTTGGACAATCTTGCGCACGTTGTGGAAGACGCGGTGGCTACTTCGCCGTGGCGGCTGCTGCGCCAGGCGACGACCTGGAACGGGTTGTGGGAGCGCTACCTGCGGGCCCGCGCTTTGGCCCAGCCGCCGGTGGTCCAGGTGTGGCCCTCGCAACGACAGGTACTCGAGGCCAGCCTGCTCGATCGCGGCCAACCGCATATGGCCATCACCATGCCGACCTCGGCTGGAAAGACTCACCTAGTGCGACGTTCCTCAAAGCAGGTAGACAAAACGGCGTCGGCGCCGACGAGGTTCAGGAGCCGGGCGGCCCCAGATCCAGGGACGTGCGCGGGTGTTGAGCTGGGTGGTGGCCACGGTGGTGGCGTAGGTGATCTCTTCGGGATCGGCGAAGGTCTGCCCGGCCAGGGCTTGGCGGCGGAA